>NC_020156.1:1021250-1361666 GCF_000332115.1 Nonlabens dokdonensis DSW-6 | reverse complement strand
GTAACAAGCACAATGACCTTTACAAAGCTCAATTTTGTGATAATGAATACTGTAAATTAGAATACAATACTATCATATCTAAAAAGGATCAATTTGCATTTTTAGCCTCAGCGTCTTTTGAAAATATTCAAAACAAGCCAGCTAAAGAAGAACCAAAAAAGTCGTTTTTCTATTGCTACGCTACTGAATTTATAAATCCAAAACAGGTAAAGGCATTTTCGACTAGATATGATATAGACTTTCAATTCATGACTGGTGATTTAAATGATCTCGCTTTCGCGAAAGCAAAACAACACAATTACCATGTAGCTCTTTTTCTCAATAGGAACTATGGCAAAGAATGGCACGCACAGTTACCTGTTGATGTCATAGGGCTATTTGATTAGAACTTGTTGAAAAACATGAGATAGAATAAGCCTTTTGAATAAGGCTAAATCGTACTTTTGATACTCCTAAAAAAGTATCGTTTTGGCATCAAAATCAAAGAAGGTCACTCCTTTAATGCAGCAGTACAATAAAATCAAGATGAAATATCCTGATGCGTTGCTGCTTTTCCGTGTTGGAGATTTTTATGAGACCTTTGGTGAAGATGCGGTAAAAACAGCACGCATACTGAATATCGTTCTTACGGCTCGTAATAATGGTGGTGATCAAATCGAGTTGGCAGGTTTTCCACACCATTCTTTAAACACGTATTTGCCTAAACTGGTCCGTGCAGGAGAGCGTGTCGCAATATGCGATCAATTAGAAGATCCCAAGCAAACTAAAACCATTGTAAAACGAGGTGTTACCGAACTAATCACACCAGGAGTTGCGCTCAATGATGAAGTTTTAAGTTCTAAAACTAATAATTTTCTTGCAGCGCTTTCAGTTAATAGAAATGTTTATGGTGTCGCTTTTTTGGATATTTCTACAGGAGAATTTTTAGTTTCTCAAGGTTCCAAAGAAGAAGCAGATAAATTGTTGCAAAACTTCAGTCCTAGCGAGTTATTAGTCACTAGGAGCGATAAGAAAACTTTAGCTCAAGAGTTTCCTTATGATTTGCCTTTCTTTCATTTAGAAGATTGGGTATTTCAAATAGACTTTGCTAAAAACTCATTATTGAGCCATTTTAAAGTCAATTCTTTGAAAGGTTTTGGAGTAGAAAAATTAGATCAAGCACTGATTTCAGCAGGTGCAATTCTACATTACCTAGAAGAGACACAACACGATAAGATTGATCATATTTCAAATATATCACGTATTGAAGATGATAATTTTGTTTGGATGGATCGTTTTACCGTTCGCAATCTGGAATTATACACACCATTAAGTCAAGGTGCGGTAACTTTAATTGACGTAATTGATAAAACCACCACAGCGATGGGTGGACGCATGCTTAAAAGATGGATGGCATTTCCATTAAAAGATCCTGCTCAAATTAAAAAACGTCATGACGTAGTAGAGTTTTTTACTGCCTCGCAAGAACAACAAGAAGAAATCAAATCGTATTTAAAACGCATGAGCGATTTAGAACGTTTAATTTCTAAAGTTGCCGTTGGTAAAATATGTCCTAGAGAAGTGGTTCAACTTAAAAATAGTCTAGAAGCCATTATTCCTATCAAGGAAAAAGCGCTAGCGTCTGATAATAAAGCGCTTAACATCATAGGAGAAAGTCTCAATCCTTGTCTTCATCTTATTGAACTCTTCAAAAAAGCCATAGATGAAAATGCTCCTGTGAATATTTTAAAAGGTGACACTATTGCACAAGGTTATAATACAGAGTTAGATGAGTTAAGAGGTCTTGCCACTTCAGGTAAAGATTACCTCGATAATATGCTCGCTAGACATAGTGAAGAAACTGGAATAACAAGTTTAAAAATATCGAGTAATAATGTATTCGGATATTACATTGAAGTAAGAAACACACATAAAGATAAAGTCCCTGCAGAGTGGACTAGAAAACAAACTCTGGTAAATGCAGAGCGTTACATCACGGAAGAGTTAAAAGAATATGAAGGTAAAATACTAGGTGCCGAAGAACGCATTAATGCATTGCAACAAGAATTATTTGAAAATGTGGTGAGAGAAATTCTTCCTTCTATAAAAACAATTCAGAATAATTCGCAATTGATAGGACAATTAGATTGTTTGATTTCTTTTGCTTTGCATGCGATTACTTCAAATTATGTAAGGCCAGAAATTCTAGATAATGACGCGTTAGAAATTAAAGGTGGAAGACATCCAGTAATTGAGAAAATGCTACCTGCAGATCAACCTTACATTCCTAATGATGTACAACTAGATCGAGACTCACAACAAATCATCATGATTACCGGTCCTAACATGAGCGGTAAAAGCGCTATTCTACGACAAACTGCTTTGATTGTTCTGCTCGCTCAAATAGGAAGCTTTGTTCCTGCCGAAGAAGTAAAAATGGGAATAGTAGATAAAATTTTTACTCGTGTAGGTGCTAGTGATAACATTTCTCAAGGAGAATCTACCTTCATGACAGAAATGAATGAAAGTGCCAGTATTCTGAATAATATCAGCGAGAAGAGTCTTGTGTTATTAGATGAAATAGGTCGAGGAACTAGCACTTACGATGGTATTTCTATAGCATGGGCCATTACAGAATATCTTCATGAACATCCATCCAGTCCTAAGACCCTTTTTGCAACTCATTATCACGAGTTGAATGAGATGACTTCACAATTTGATCGCATTAAAAACTTTAATGTAGAAGTAAAAGAACTGAAAGATAAGGTGCTTTTTATGCGTAAATTAGTTTCTGGAGGTAGTCATCACAGTTTTGGAATCCATGTAGCAAAAATGGCAGGAATGCCGCAACAAGTAATTTCAAAAGCAAATAAAATTTTAAAACGCCTAGAAAAAACACATAAGCAAGAAGATTCTAAAGAAGCTATGAAGGACCTTCAAGAAGAAGAAATGCAACTTAGCTTTTTCAATTTAGACGATCCATTACTAGAAAATATCAAAGAAGAAATCCTTCAAGTAGATATAAATACGCTTACTCCAGTAGAAGCGTTGATGAAACTCAATGAAATAAAACGCATGCTGATAAAAAAAGGCACTAACAGCTGATAATTTTCTGCTTTTTCCTTTGCATTATAAGGAAAGTTGTTAAATTTGCAACCGCTTTGAAATGCTTTTGACTTTTAAAGCAATTGCGAAAGTAGCTCAGGGGTAGAGCATCACCTTGCCAAGGTGGAGGTCGCGAGTTCAAATCTCGTCTTTCGCTCTAAAAACTGTTCTTTTTTCAGATTTTATAAATACCAATGATGTGCCGCTGGCACAATCGCTCGAGTGGTGGAATTGGTAGACACGTTGGACTTAAAATCCAATGGGTAGTAATGCCCGTACGGGTTCAAGTCCCGTCTCGAGTACCAAGAAGGTCTGTCTTAATTGATAGACCTTTTTTTATGTCCAAAATTTTACATCCCACAAAAGGGACGCAGTGTTTACTGCCGCGCTTGACGCGGTAACCGTCTCGAGTACAAAAACCTCATAATCAATTGATTATGAGGTTTTGTTTTTTATATACTTTTAAATAGCAAATAGTTATGAATCTAAAGCGCAGGTCTCAATTGTTATTGATAAGTCTAGCATTATTAGATTAAAGATCAAATCACTCAGGAATAGCGGCAATCAATTTCTTGGTATAGTCACTTTGCGGATTTGCATACAAAGCATCGGCTTCATTTTTTTCTTCTATTTTCCCTTTGTTCATGACGATGACTTGATCGCAAAAGTATTTTACAACAGCCAGGTCGTGAGAGATAAATAAATAAGAGAATCCAAAATCTGCTTTAAATTCATTGAGCAAATTCAAAACCTGTGCTTGAACTGATATATCAAGTGCACTCACACTTTCATCACATACAATTAATTTAGGCTCTAAAGCGACCGTTCTTGCGATTCCTATACGCTGTCTTTGACCACCACTAAATTCATGAGGATATCTATTATAATGTTCCTCTGTAAGTCCTACTCGTTTAAGAAGATGAAGGACTTTCTCTTTTCTATGGGCGTTATTTTTTCCTATTCCATGCCATTTCATAGGCTCGATAATAGCTTGTCCTACCGTTAATCTCGGATTCAAAGAAGCAAATGGATCTTGAAAGATAATTTGAATCTCTTTTCGCAGCTCGCGTAATTCTTTACCTTTTAGATGAGTAATATCACGGTTACGGTAAATAATGTTTCCGCTGGTAGTATCAATAAGTCGTAAGATGAGGTTGCCTAATGTACTTTTACCGCATCCACTTTCTCCTACTAATCCTAAGCTCTCGCCAGCAAATAAGTCAAAACTAACTCGATCTACTGCTCTAAAGAATTGTTGCTTTTCAAAAATCCCTTTCTTAAGCTTAAAATCCTTGACAACTTCTTTTACTTCTAATAAAGGCTCTTGATTATAAATCACGGTATGCAGTTCTTTACGAGTGGTAGGCGTGATAACTTCATCTTCTACCGTACCTTCTATAAAATCTGAGATAGTAGGCAGCTTTTTGACTCTTACAGTTGTACTAGGTCTGGAAGCTATCAGCGCTCTCGTATACAGTTCTTTAGGCGATTCAAAAACTACTTCACTTTCTCCTTGCTCCACAATTCTACCTTGATACATGACTAGAATGCGATCTGCAATAGACTTTACCAAGGATAAATCATGTGAAATAAAAAGAATACTCATTCCATATTCTTCTTGTAATTCTTTAAGCAGGTTAATAATTTCCTTTTGCACTGTGACATCAAGAGCAGTCGTAGGCTCATCTGCAATGAGTAATTTAGGTTTACAAGCGATTGCCATCGCTATCATAACACGTTGCATTTGTCCACCACTTATCTCGTGAGGAAATTTATCAAATGTTGTTTCAGGAATAGGAAGTTTTACTTTTTCAAACAGTCGCAATACTTCTTTTCTAGCCGCTACATTACTTATTGATTGATGTTGTTGCAATACCTCAATTACTTGTTTCCCGCAGGTGATAGTAGGGTTGAGAGAGCTCATAGGTTCTTGAAAGATCATGCTTATCTCGCTTCCGCGAAAGCGAGACCAGTCCGAACCTCTCACTTTTAATAAGTCTCTTCCTAGTAAAGTGAGTTCCTGGGCGTTGATGTTAGCTGCTTTAACAGGTAACAAACCCATCAAAGCCTTACTAGTAACCGACTTACCACTACCAGATTCTCCAACTACGGCTAGTATTTCATTTTGAAAAATATCAAAGTTGATATCATGCAATACTTGAGTCTTTTGTTTCCCATTTGAAAAAGAGACGTTGAGACCTTTTATGGAGGCAATGATATTATTTTGAGATGATCTGGTCATCATTAAGGATAGGTTCTTTACGTAGTTTAAGAACTATTTGTGCTACCGCTACCACATCTTTCTCACAATAGTTTGCAATGCGCTGGATATCTTGATCGACATAAAACACGTCTCTTACTTGTGAGCCGTCAATATCATCTTTAGGAGATGGGATATCTAATATGCGTGTTAATAATTTTAAGCTGGTATAATGTTTATAATCACCAAATTTCCACAACTCTAACGTATCTAAATGAGGAACTTCCCAAGGCTTTTTACCAAATAAATTAAGTTTTGCAGGAATCTCAACTCCTAAAATAATCATTCTTCTTGCGATGTATGGAAAGTCAAATTCTTTACCGTTATGAGCACAAAGCAAATGATTTCTATGAGAAAAATGCTCTTTTAATAAGCTTGAAAACTCCTCTAAAAGGTGCTTTTCTTCTCCTGTAAAACTACGAGTTCTAAATTGTTGTCCATCTCGATTAACAAAGAAGCCAACTGATATGCAAACGATTTTACCAAATTCTGCCCAGATGCCAGCTCGGTCGTAGAACTCTGCTGGTGTATATTCTTCATTACGTTGATACTTCGTTTTATCAGCATAAAGTTGCTGATCTATTTCTTCTAATTGGTTAAAACTCTCGTACTGAGGTACAGTTTCTATATCTAGAAACAAAATATTATCTAAAGAGAGTTTTGAAATCATTATAACATGTCTAATTCCTTGGAAACATCATCACCTGGCTGATCGCTGTTATTTAAGCCATCACTACCTTTACTTTTTTTGTATTCCTCACAATCTGTCTCGATAGTCAGGTTTTCAGGTTTTTCAAAAGGTTCTTTAGAAACCTCTAGCGTTTCATCTGCATAGACGCGTTTCATATAACTTCCCCAAATAGGTAGTGCCATAGTAGCTCCTTGACCGTATTTTGTAGTTTTAAAATGAACTGATCGATCGTCTGCTCCTACCCAAACACCAGTTACTAAGTTAGGAACCAATCCCATAAACCAGCCATCACTATTGTTTTGTGTAGTTCCTGTTTTACCAGCAATATCATTTTTAAAATCATAAGGATAATCGGTAATCACCTCTTTATAAAAAGTACTATTTGCTGCCCAAGAGCTATTACCTCTTAGTTTTGCCCCACTACCTATTCTGGTTACACCTTCCATAAGGTTAACTGTTACATAAGCCGTTTCTGGATTCATAACGTCTTTGCTTTCTGGCATGTACTGATAAAGAATCGTTCCGTTTTTATCTTCAATACTTGTAACTAAAACTGGTTTATTATAAATACCACCATTTGCAAAAACACCATAGGCAGCAACCATTTCGTAAAGACTTACATCTGCAGTTCCTAATGCTAATGATGGTACTGCGTCAATGTTTGAAACATCGATTCCTAATTGTTCTGCACGATCAATAACTGGTTGAGGTCCTACTTCATCCATCAACCTTGCAGAGATTGTGTTTTTTGATTTGGCAAGAGCCTCTTGCAAGCTCATAATATTACCATAATCACCACCGGAATCCTTAGGTGTCCAGTCTTTAGCGTTGCCATGCTTCCCAGCAGGAATAGTGTATTCACCATCAGGATATTCTTTACACGGACTATAGTGCAATAAATCTATGGCTGTAGAATATAAGAAAGGCTTAAAAGTAGATCCTGCCTGACGCTTTCCTAACTCTACGTGATCAAATTTAAAATGTTTGTGATTAATACCACCTACCCATGCTTTTACATGACCTGTTTGTGGCTCTAAAGACATCAATCCGGTATGTAAAAACTGTTTGTAATAACGTATGGAATCCATAGGCGTCATGATAGTATCGCGTTCTCTGAACTCCGCTTTCCAGTCAAAGATGGTCATGTCTGTTTTTACATTGAAACTCTTAATGATAGCTTCTTCAGCGATTCCTTTTTTCTTCATTTCTCTCCATCGCTCTGATCTTTTCATAGCGTTTTTCATCGAGGTTTCAATTTGAGAATCTGAAAGATCTGTAAATGGAGCTGTTTTATTGCGCTTTTGTTGATGATCAAACTCTGCTTGAAGTCGTTCCATATGAGCATAAACAGCTTCTTCAGCCATTTTTTGCATTCTAGAGTCTATGGTAACATTGATTTTGAGTCCATCATTGTAAAGGTTATAAGGCTTTTCTGTATCTGGATTGATGTGATCTTTTGCCCAATCCTTTAACCAAGAACGCAAATTTTCTCTGAAGTAAGTTCCCATACCTTCATTATGATCTGCTGAGTTGTAGTTGATCTTAACCGGTAATTGTTTCAGGCTATCTTTAGTAGCTTCAGTCATTTTATTATTACGAACCATTTGAACGAAAACTTGATTACGGCGTGTCAAAACTTGTTCTTTTCTACTCTCTCTTCTTGGATTGTACAGCCATGGATTCTTGAGCATAGAAACTAAAACTGCGCTTTCTGAAACACTTAACTCTCTAGGTTCTTTATTAAAATAAATATTTGCAGCACTACGAATACCTATGGCTTGATATAAAAAATCAAACTCATTTAAATACTGTGTAATTATTTCTTTCTTAGTATACTGCTGCTCTAGTCTGGAAGTAATAATCCACTCTCTAGACTTTTGAATGATACGCTCCACTATATTTTTACTTGCTGTATCAGTAAAATAGAGTTTAGCTAGTTGCTGTGTGATCGTACTAGCTCCTCCTTTTTGTCCTAAATAAGCAACTGCTCTAGCCGTACCATAGCCATCAATACCACTGTGATCCCAAAAGCGCTCGTCTTCGGTAGAAACTAATGCATCAATAAGATGCTGCGGTAAATCATCGTATTTTATGGGTTTTCTATTGTCAGTAAAAAAGGTTCCTAATGTTTTCCCATCAGCAGTTACAATCTCAGTTGCCAGCTCCGTTTGCGGATTCTCTAAAGCTGTGTGGTCTGGTAAATCGCCAAAAATTCCCCATCCTGCCAGTAGAAAAAGTAAAACGAGAAGTCCTACACCTATGGCATACATCTTCCAGAATAAAGAAATATTTTTCTTTTTCCCTTCTTTTTCTTTTGCGATTTGTGCTTTAGTTGCTGCCATCGTGTAATTGTTTTTCTATACTATATCCTACGTTGAGAATACCTTTTAATTGTGCATCTCCGTTTACTTCTCCGTTTTTTCTCATGGCGTGTTTTAGTGCTAGCTGGTAGTTTCCGCTTTCGCGAAAGCGAATACCTTCTCGCAACCATAGTTTATTTTCAAACACATCGTTAGAACCTTTTCCTAAAAACTTCCCGTCTGGTGCTGCCATTTGATACTGTAATGTATCTGTAACGACTTTTCCTTGTGGAAATTTTATCTGAGAGATCAACCAAAGGTTATTGTACTCATATTCATGGGTATTACGCAAATTAATAAAAATATCATATTTATTAATTGTGTCCTGTGGTTCAATTTGAAAAGTAGCGACATCTTCTATCGCCCAGCCTGAAGTAGGCATGTCTTTATACTCTGCACTGACCAGCTGATCGTCACAAGAGATAAAAATCACAGCGGTTATGAAAAACAATACTTTTCTCACTACTCTTCTTTTTTAGGCGGTTTATTCCTGTTGTTATTTTTATTGCGTTTGGGCCTAGGCTTGTTTGATTTTGTCGCTGGATTATTTGCTGGCTTGCTTTTATCATTAGACTTACTTGCAGGCTGCGCTCCAGTTTTATTTTTAGTATTTCTCCTTTTATTGGGTCTTGTTTTCCCTTTAGGTGGAGTTTCTTTTTTGGCAGGTGCGTTTTGAGTGGCAGTTGCTGTAGTTGAATTTCCCTTTTTGGCACTAGGCCTACGCTTTTTATTGCTACGCTTTTTACGGGACTTCGGCTGGTCAAAACGTGTTAAACTGTCTTGTCCTACTACATTTTCAAAATCCACTTTTTCTTCTATAATCAACTCGCTAGCATATTCTTCAATGCTGGCCACTTTTTCTTTGGCTTTATTTTTTGCAACAATTTCATGAACTTGCTCAGTAGTAAGTGTATGCCAGCTCATCCAGTCGCCTTCATAGCAATACCACATAAGACCTTTAAAAATGTCTACTTTTTGACATACTGCTGTCCCTTTGTCGGTATAGAGTTTTTGGTTTTGCTTTGGAAACGTGCTGAGTGCATCCATGTAAGAATCTAACTCGTAGTTGAGACAGCATTTAAGCTTTCCACACTGTCCAGCAAGCTTCTGCGGATTAAGGGATAAATTTTGATATCGCGCCGCTCCTGTTGTAACAGATCTAAAATCGGTTAACCAGGTACTGCAACACAGTTCACGACCGCAAGATCCTATTCCTCCTAGACGTGCTGCCTCCTGACGCAAGCCTATTTGACGCATCTCGATTCTTGTTTTAAACTCACTTGCATATTCTCTTATGAGTTCTCTAAAATCAACACGCTCATCTGCGGTATAATAAAAGGTAGCTTTTGATCCATCTCCTTGAAATTCTATGTCAGAGATTTTCATTTTAAGTTGCAAGCGTATGGCAATCTCGCGAGCACGCACTTTCATAGGTTCTTCTTTCTCGCGTGCGGCGACCCATTTTTCTACGTCTTTTGCATTTGCAATGCGATATACTTGAGGGATTTCTTCACTTATTTTGACACGCTTGCGTTTCATTTGCACGCGCACCAACTCTCCTGTTATAGTCACTATACCTACATCGTGACCAGTTTCAGTTTGTGTCGCGACTATGTCACCTATTTTAAGCTGCAAATCTTCTTTATTAAAAAAGAATTCTTTACGACTGTTCTTAAAACGCACTTCTACATAGGGAAATTTTTTCTGCCCGTCTGGCAACTCCATATTTGCTAACCAGTCGAATACGGTTAACTTATTACATCCACTGGTACCACAAGTACCATTATTTTTACATCCTCCAGGCGTACTACCACCTGTTCCACAACTGTTACAGCTCATCCTTGTATTCTCTATATATTGAAATTGAAACGATTAACTCGCTCAATTGAAGTCATTACTTGAAACGTAAATATAACAATTAAATGCGTGGATTGTTGTATAGAATCAAGATGCTATTTAACCGAAGAGAAAGATTTTCAAGGATGATTAGACTAAAGTCAGATCATATTAATTTTAAATAGAATAATACATCCCTAAATTTAAAAACAGTAATCTTTCTGTATTTGCTGTGAAGTCTTCAAAACGGTATTCGGTAACGAGTTGTAGTTTCAAGTTTTTAGATAATTGACGTCCTAGGCCTAAAGAAAAACGCTGGTCATATCCTGGACGCTCGGCTTTTTCTGCTATGAAGACTGTTTCTAGACTTGCTGTTAAATAATATTCTGAAACATCTGTAGCAAAACCATTTAAAGGTAAAGAGCTAGAAAGCCTGTAGCGCCACCGGTGTGTGGTTCTATCACCTCGCAATCGCTGGTCCCATCGCACTCTATGTGCAACTTTAAGCGCATTGTATTTTCTCTTATAAACGTACTGCTCTGTAAAACGTACTTCTTCAGGTCTGGAATCATCAAAAAGCTCTCTGTACATTACCACAAACCCTATTTGAGAATAAAAACCTACTTCATAACCCACAAATTGAGCTGCTTGAATATGTAGTGCACCAAAACCATCATCAGTGATGTTGCGCTGCTCCATAACGCTATTGAAACTCCATCGATTTCCCGTTTGCCATGAAATATTAAGTGATGGTTGTACAATTACATCTTCTACGATTTGCGAAAAAGACAAAAGTGGCACTAATAAAAACAGAAAAACTCTAGAATAAAATGAAATCATATTCCTGTCTTTTAATGTCACGTTTACTTATAAAGTTTCCGTTTTTATCAAAGAGATATTCCCGGCGGTAAATCTTCCTATTGTTTTTAAAGGCGACGATGATTTCATAATTGTCTACACTTTTTTGTGCAATTTTATCTGCAATTTGGGGAGCCGTTTTATTTTTTCCAACGTATTGCTCTTGGACTTTCTCGATGCGGTATTTTCTAGCGATAGTGTCTAGATATTGCTCTATTTGAGCAAAAGATGCTTTATTGATTTTTCTTTTACGCACATCTATTTCTACATCTTCTAATGTTCCATTTGCGTCAAATTCAATACTGTACTTACGATTTTGATATTTTAATTTGGCCTCATAACTGATCTTGTCGCCATCAGTTTCTCGATAGAAATTCACTTTTTTTCTTGAATTTCCTATGGTTTCCACAAACGTTATGGCATTTTTTGGAAATAGCGCTTTCGATATTTTTTCCTCGCGCTCTATTTTTTGAGTTGATTGTGCTATTGTGTATTCCGCTTTCGCGAAAGCGAGAACAATAAAAATCCATAAAACTTTATACCTCATCGTATCTAAAACAATTTACCTCATGATCATTTACCATTCCGGTGGCTTGCATAAAAGCATACATGATCGTTGAACCTACAAATTTAAAGCCTCGTTTCTTTAAATCTTTAGAAATTTGATCTGATAATGTTGTGTTTGCAGGTGCTTCTTTATAATTCTTCACTTCATTTTTTATAGGCTGTCCATCTACATAATTCCATATAAACCTAGAAAAACTACCGTATTCTTTTTGAATCTCTATAAATAGTTGCGCATTTGTCACAATGGATTTTACCTTTAATTTATTGCGTATGATTCCAGCGTTTTGAAGTAATTCCTCCTGTTTTGCCTGGTCGTAGTTTGCTATTTTTTGAACATCAAACTGGTCAAGTGCATCAAAATAGTTTTGGCGTTTTCGTAAAATAGTGATCCAGCTTAAACCAGCTTGCATGGTTTCAAGAATCAAGAATTCAAATAAGGTTTGATCGTCATAAACAGGTTTTCCCCATTCTTGATCGTGGTAAGCTTCATAAAGATCATCGCCCAGGCACCAGCCACATTTATGTTTTTTCATGATTTAAAATTAGTAATCTTTATCTTTACTACCTATGAAAAATTTTCTTCTCTTATTTAGCGCTATCCTATTGGCAAGTTGTGCCTCAAAACAACCTTTAAATACTGCTGCCGTAGAGCAGTCTATAGACGCCTGGCACGAGGCTGCAGCTCAAGCAAACTTTGATAAGTACTTCAATCTTATGACTGACGACGCCGTTTTTATAGGCACTGATGCCACTGAAAACTGGCAACTAGAAGAGTTTAAAACTTTCTCAAAACCTTATTTTGATAAAGGAAAAGCTTGGTCTTTTACTTCATTAGAGCGTAATATTTACTCGGCAAACGGTTGGGTTTATTTTGATGAATTATTAGATACGCAAATGGGAATTTGTCGTGGTAGTGGCGTTATGAGGATGCAAGACGGCAAATGGAAAGTCGCGCACTATGTTCTATCTATAGCAGTTCCTAATGATAACGTGAGCTCGCTTACAGCAATGAAAAAAACTTGGGATGAGAATTATATCAAAGAATTAAAAGCACAATAATAAAAATACAATCTTTAAATAATACCAACCACAGATTATGAAAAACCTTCTCTACTTCTTCGTTTTAAGTATTTGTTTTACAACTTTTGGGCAAAAAAGAGCGCTTACTCATAATGACTACGACTTATGGAAGCGCGCTGCAAGCAGGGAAATCTCCCCAAGTGGTAATCTAGTTGCCATAAGTGTAGTCACATCTACTGGTGCTGGTAACGGCTATTTAGAAATTCACAATATATCTGGTGATACAAAACACACGTTCTTAAACGGTATCGATCCACAAATAAGTGCCGATGAGAAATATATCTATTTTCTTCAAAAACCAGAATATGAAGAACTACGCAAAGAGAAAAAAGACGAAGTAGATAAAGCCAAGCAATCCAAAAACACCTTTATGGTTTATGAAGTGGCCAGTGGAACTATTATAGATTCTATACAACGAGTAAAAAAATATACCGCTAGTGATAAACGCAACGAATTTCTTATTCTAGAAAAGTACAAAGACCTCAAACCTGAAAAGAAAAAAGATACTACTGAAATAAAAGCAGAAGAACCTTTAAAAGAAACTAAAAGAGAAAAAAGACGCCGATTAAAAAGAGAAAAGGAGGAAGCAGAAAAAAAGGCCAAAGAAGAAAAAGAAAACTCAAAAGAAGAAGTTGAAAAAGTAGATTATACTGAAGATGATTATTTGATTGTATACCTACCTGCAACCAAAGCAAAAGACAGCATTGATAGTTTTAAAGATTATCAAATGCCACGTGAAGGAAATGGTTTTATTTATTCTCGAGAGCAGGGAAAAAAGAAAAAGGATCATGGCGTTTACTACTATGATGCTACCAGTAGGACCTCAACAACTTTATTAGAAACCGCATGGCGGTACAAAGATCTTTCTATAGATAAGTACGGTAAACAGCTTGCTTACAAAGTCGCCATGGACAGTACAGAAATTGATTCTTTAAAATACGAACTGTATTATCAAAAAGATAAAGATGCTTTTACAAGACAACTGGCCTACGGAGAAGGAAACATCAAAAATGGCTGGACACTTACTGATAAAAGAAAAGCACGATTTTCTGAAAATGGAAAACGCTTGATGTTTTACACACAACCCAAAATTGAATACACCATAGACACAACTTTAATGGATGACGAGATTGCTCAAGTGGACGTCTGGAATTATAAAGATCGCATGACACAACCAGAACAAAAGACTCGTATTTCTAGTTTAGAAAGACAATCCTCAACTATTATCTGGGATACTGAAAAAGAATCTATTCAGTTTTTCAATGATTATGATATGAGAGATACCGATTGGGACGATGATATGGAAGGCAATTATGTTATTTATGCAAACAACGATAAATATGACATAGCAAGGTCATGGGATTATCCTTGGAGATCTGACTATCTGGTAGAAAACCTAAAGACGCGTAGTAAAAAATTTATCATCAACAATTCTGGAAGTTCGCCTATAAGAAATCCAGAAAATACGCACGTGATTTATTTCAATTTTGATACCCAAGATTGGCATATGATGAATTTAGAAACTCAAATAGGTAAGAACCTCACTAAATTCTTAGATGTAAGCTTTGCAGACGAAGATGACGATCATCCATCGCTAGCAAATGCACATGGATTTGGAGGCTTTGATAAAGATGGATTTGCTCTCGTATATGATAAATATGATATCTGGAAGCTGGATCCTACCGGAGAAGCTACACCTGTTAATATGACTCAATCAGGTCGTAAAAACAAGATCACCTATCGCACAGAAACACTCGATAGAGAAAACCGTGACCTTGCTACCTATTTTAATAATAAGTTATTGCTCTCAGCCTTTGATCATCGTACAAAAGCAAACTCTTTAATGTTACTTGGTGCAAATGGAATAGGGCCGTTATATGAGGTGAGCGATCGTAATGTTACCGCTTTCGCGAAAGCGGAAAACGCAGACGCTTTATTGATCACATCAGGAAATTTTCAAGATTACCCAGATATAGAATACGTGACTCCAAAACTTAAAAAACCACTTACGGATATCAATCCGCAGGAGGAAGATTTCAAATGGGGAACGGTAGAATTGTTTGAATGGAAAGCTTACGATGAGGTTCCATTAGAAGGGCTTATTTACAAGCCCGCTAATTTTGATCCTAACAAAAAGTACCCAATGATTGTTTATTTCTATGAAAAATATGCCGATAGACTTCATAGTTACCGATCTCCTTTGCCTAGTGCGAGTACGGTGAATTTTGCCTACCTAGCTAGTAATGATTATGTGGTTTTTGTACCAGATGTCGTGTATAAAGACGGACATCCTGGAGAAAGTGCTTACAATTGCATCGTTTCTGGAACCGAAGCTGTGGAAAAATTAGGATATGTAGATTCCACTAAAATGGCTTTACAAGGTCAAAGTTGGGGTGGTTATCAAACCGCTTATTTAGTAACACGTACCAATAAATATGCTGCGGCTATGGCGGGCGCACCAGTTTCAAATATGACTAGCGCTTATGGTGGTATACGCTGGGGAAGCGGTTTAAGCCGTGCTTTTCAATATGAAAAAACGCAAACTAGAATAGGTAAAAACCTATGGGAAGGACTGGATTTGTATATAGAGAACTCGCCTTTGTTTCATATTCCTAAAATAGAAACACCGCTGCTCATGATGCATAATGATGCAGATGGTGCCGTACCCTATTATCAAGGTATAGAAATGTTCATGGGAATGCGTAGATTAGGAAAACCGTCTTGGTTGCTTGTTTATAATGACGAGGCTCACAACCTAAGAGAAACTAAAAATAGAAGGGATTTATCTATAAGAATGATGCAGTTCTTCGATCATTATCTTAAAGGCGCACCAGCTCCAGTATGGATGACAAATGGCTTATCTAGAGATAGAAAAGGGAAGCAAACTGGTTATGAATTAGATCCTTTAACAACTAAAAGAAAGTAAGTTACGTAAGTAAACCGAGACTTAACCTTTAATTCATGTGCAGTTTGCTGACGTTTAATTTGAGAAAGAAATCAATTATTCTTTTTCAGTTCAGTTATTGTTCTGTGATAAACAGTCATTATCTTTTGCACCTCAAATACCGATTAATGAAATTATTTACTACAATTATTTTGCTGTTTTGCGGCTTATTCACTTTTGCCCAACTAGGAACAGATGCACCGTGGATGCAAGATCTTTTGACTCAAAAAAACGGAGTAGAACCTACTTACCAAGAAATTAAAGAAGCCGGAGAAAACTACTGGGAAGCACACGATAAAGATGTTAAAGGTAGCGGTTACAAACCTTTTATGAGATGGGTCAGTCGTGCAGAAGCCTATGTAAAAGAAGACGGTACACTACAATCTCCTTTTGAAATACAGCGCTTACTTGAAAGTAATTCTACAAAAAATGGCTTAATTGATAATTCTAACTGGCTTCCGGTAGGTCCATTTACTTATACAGAAACAGGTTCATGGTCACCTGGTCAAGGACGTGTTAATACTCTTGCCGTTGATCCTAATAACCCCAATATTTACTACATGGGAACGCCTAGCGGTGGAGCATGGAAATCTATAGACGCTGGAGCAAATTGGACTCCTTTAACTGACTTTCTTTCACAAATAGGAACTAGTGCCATTGCGATAGATCCTAACAACTCAAATATTGTTTACATAGGAACTGGAGATGATGATGCTGGAGATAGTGATAGTATAGGAATGCTTAAATCAACTGATGGCGGTGCTACTTTTAATACCACTGGACTTACTTTTACTAGAGGTGGAGCAAATATTAGCGAAATATACATCGACCCAAATAATAGTAATAACTTATTTATCTCTTCTAATCAGGGGTTTTATAAATCTACCAACGCGGGAACAAGTGTAACAAGAACATTTAATGCCAATGTAAAAGACATAAAATTCAAGCCAGGAGATTCAAATATTATCTATATGTCTACGATCTCTAGTTTTTACAGATCTGTGGATCAAGGAAATACTTGGACAGAAATCAATTCTGGTTTACCATTTAATCAAGGTAGGTCTGTAATAGGTGTTACTCCAGCAAACGATAATTACGTTTACTTACTTATCATTGATAACAGTGCAAATTTAGTTGGTGTTTACAGATCATCGAATAGCGGTCTTAGTTTTATAAAAAGAGATAACGGAGTCGATATTTTAGAAAATACACAAGGCTGGTATGATCTTGCTCTAGAAGTATCACCTACTAATCCAGAAACAATTTATACTGGATGTCTCAATATCTGGAAATCTACTTCTGGAGGCTCTTCTTTTTCAAAAATTAATAGCTGGAGCAATAGTTCTCAAGCTTCTTACACTCATGCAGACATACACCAAATAAGACAATTTGGTAACGAGCTTTTTGTTCTATCAGACGGAGGTGTTTATAGAAGTACGAACCAAGCTGGTAGTTTTACAGATTTGACAGCTACAGCGCAAATAGGACAGTTTTATAGAATTGCAGTAGGAAAACAATCTAGTACTGAAGTAGCTGGTGGTTTACAAGATAACGGCGGATTTACTAGAAGTGCAAATTCTTGGAAAAATTATTATGGAGCTGACGGGATGGAAGCTGGTATAGACCCTAACAATTCTAATATAAGATACGGTTTTACTCAACGAGGTGGTGGTTTATATTTTACAAATAATGGAGGTAATAGTAGAGCTTTTAGCATCAGTGGTCCGGAAAATGGAAACTGGATTACACCCATGAAAACAGATAGTCAAGGAACCATCTATGCTGGATACACCAGTCTTTATAAGGTAGTAGGTACTTCTTTTAGTGCGGTATCACCTTCTTTTGGAGGTAATATCGATCTTTTAGAAATTGATCCTAATGATGATAATATAATTTATGTTGCTGTCAATGATGTGCTGTATAAAAGTACAAATGCTGGAGCTAGTTTTGTTTCTGTCCTTAGCTTTCCTGAGAATATTTCAGCAATAGAAGTGAATTCTAATGATGGTTCTACCATTTATGTAGCTACTAGGTTTTCTAGTGGTCAAGTTTATAAAAGCACCAATCAAGGGGCTTCATTCTCCAACATCACCAGCAATCTACCCAACTTAGGAAAAAACACTTTGGCTCATCAAGGACTTAGTGTTGATGAACCATTATTTGTAGGAACTACCGTTGGAGTGTATCGCTATGATGAGAGCAGTGGATTATGGGAGCAATTTGGGAATAACTTACCTAATGTCAACATTAGAGATTTAGAGATCAATACAAATGATAATATTCTAACAGCAGGAACTTACGGTAGAGGAATATGGCAAACTGCTTTACAAAGAGCTGCTCCTAATTCTGATATCAGATTGGTAGCTATTCAAGATAACGCAGGAGAAATAGCTTGTAACTCTAATAGTATAGATGTGATAGTGGAGAATGCAGGAAGTAATATTATCAACAACATAGACCTTACTTATACAGTTGATCGTGGAACTTTAGTATCGCAACAATTTAATGTTTCTATTACTCCTCAAAGTACTGACATAATAACAATAACTGGACTAAATTTGAGCTTAGGATCACATACTATAAATGTAAATGTCACTACTACAAATGATTATTTTACAGCAAACAATCGGGCTGTAAAAGAATTTTTAATCAATTCTACTGGAGTTGTAAATGATACCTACCAATTTGAGAACCGAGCCTTTTTAACTTCTATTGAAGGTAGTTCCTCTTCAGAATGGGAACGAGGCAATGCAAGCGGTACAATTTTAGGAAGTAATTTGGCAGGAAGCTCCAAAGTATATGCCACCAACCTAAACGGCGTTTATGGAAATGATACAACAAGCTATCTCTATACAGGCTGTTATGATTTGAGCTTTATCAATAATCCAGTAGTATCATTTGATATGGCATTTGATATTGAAACCAATTGGGATTTACTTTATATGCAATATTCTACCGACGGAGGCTCTAACTGGAGTATTCTAGGTAGTGCCACTGATCCTAATTGGTACAACTCAAATAGATTCCCTAATAATTCTAATTGTTTTAATTGTGTGGGAGCGCAATGGACCGGAACAGGAGTAGGAAATACGCTTACTAATTACAGCTTACCATTAAACTTTTTGAATAACCCATCAGAAGTACTTTTTAGATTTGTTCTTAGAACTGATCAATCTGTAACTGATGAAGGTGCTGTAATAGATAACTTTATCGTAACTGGTATTTTAAGCAACGACTCTATCTCATTAGAAGATTCTGTTTCTATTTATCCTAATCCTTCAACTGGAATATTTAATATACAATGGAACAATTCAATTAGCTTTGATTACAACGTTTATGACGTAAGTGGTAAAATCATTTCTTCAAAAACCCAAAACTCAGGAACCCTACATCAAGTCGATTTAACAGGCGTATCACAAGGAATATATTTCATTCAAATCAATTCTACCGAAGGTACATTGACTAAAAAATTATTGATAAAATAAACGACAGCCCATCAGTTTATTTTTTAAAAAGGTTTTTCTAAGGAGAAACCTTTTTGCGTTTATAAAGTCTTGTAAGCTACAAATTAGTTATAGTTTACTTAACATATAAAAAAATGTTAATCTTTATTTTAGTAGTCACAATCAAAACTAAATATTCATTATGAAATTCAAATCTTCATTACTTATAGTCGGTGCTATTCTCATCGCTTTAGGATCTTGTAAAGATAATCAAGCAGCTGATACAGCAAACCAACCTGGATTAGATCTAGGTTATATGGATACATCAGTATCTCCTAAAGACGATTTCTATCGTTATGTAAATGGAGTCTGGATAGACTCTACAGAAATACCTGCAGACCAGACCGTTTGGGGTGGCTTTAATAAATTAAGAAAAGATACAGATGCAGATGTTCTAACTATTCTTGATAAAGCTATGAATGATGAAAATCTAGATCCTGATTCTGATCAAGCAAAAGCCGTTTATGTCTATCAAAGCATGATGGATAATGAGTCTAGAAACAAAGCTGGATATCAACCATTAGTACCTTATTTAGAAAAAATTGAAAACATTAAAACGCTAGATGAATTACTAGAGGTAAGTGCATCATTAAGAACTAAAGGTTTGAATGCTTTTTTTGGAGTTTATGTAGGTCCGGACGCCATGAATACTGAAATGAACGTAGCTCAATTAGGAAATGGTTCTTTAGGAATGGCTAGAGAGTATTACGTAGGTGAAGACGAGGACAGTAAAGAAAAACTAGCCAAATATGAAGACCATATCACTAGAATGTTGGGAATGATAGGCATGGAAAATGCAGCACAAACAGCTAGTGAAATTGTGGCATTTGAAAAAGCAATGGCACAACCTAGACTGGATAAGGTAACGAGAAGAGATCCTCGTAAAACTTATAATCCTATGAGTGTTGACGATCTTCAAAAAATTGCGCCTGCAATTGACTGGAAATCGTACTTTGATGATGCAGGTATGAAAGACTTTGATAATTTGATTGTAAGTCAGCCAGATTATATAAAAGCTTTAAACACAATGTGGAAGCCTTCTAATTTAGAGGTGATGAAAAAGTATATGAAATGGAGCATGTTAGACAGCTCTGCAAGTATGCTGTCTACAGATTTAGAAGATGCTAATTTTGATTTCTACAGTAAAACCATGCGCGGTGCAAAAGAGCAGAAGCCACAGAACGAAAGAGCTCTTGCAGTGGTAAATGGAACATTAGGAGAAGCTTTAGGTCAATTATACGTAGATGAAAAATTTCCGCCAGAGGCAAAAGCTAAGGCTAAAGAAATGATCGAATACGTTAAAAAAGCCTATGAAGTGCGTATCAATGGTCTAGAATGGATGAGTCCAGAAACTAAAACCAAAGCCATTGAGAAATTAAACGGAATGACTATAAAAATTGGTTACCCTGATGAATGGAAAGATTACTCTGATATGGAGATAAAAAGTCCTAAAGATGGAGGAACCTTGTTTGACAATATGCTAGCGGTACAAGAGTACAACTATAATGATAACATGAGCAAACTAGGAGAAAAAGTGGACAAAACAGAGTGGTTCATGTCTCCTCAAACGGTAAACGCTTATTACAATCCTTATTACAACGAGATCGTTTTTCCAGCTGCTATCTTACAGCCACCTTTTTATAATTATGAAGCAGATCCTGCAATCAACTTTGGTGGAATGGGCGCTGTTATAGGGCATGAAATCTCTCATGGTTTTGACGATCAAGGAGCTAAGTTTGCAGCAAATGGTAATATGACTAACTGGTGGACCGATAGTGACAAAGAGCAATTTGAAACCTTAGGAAAAGATCTTGCCGCTCAATACGATGCTATAGAAGTACTACCTGGAGTTAATATTAATGGTTCTTATACATTAGGTGAAAATATAGGTGATTTAGGTGGTGTTAACGCTGCTTATGACGCTTTAAATATGTGGTTAGAAGATAAAGGTGAAGTAGGAAAGATCAACGACTTTACACAACAACAACGTTTCTTTTTAAGCTGGGCAACAGTATGGCGCACAAAGATGCGTGATGAAGCATTGAAACAACGTATTAAAGGCGACACACATTCACCAGGAATGTACAGAGGTTATGTGCCATTACAAAACATCGAGGCTTTTTATGATGCATTTGGCATTAAAGAAGGAGACGGCATGTATATACAACCAGAAGATCGCGTATTGATCTGGTAAAATATGAAGTAAATTATATTAAGGCTTTCTTAACAGAAGGCCTTTTTTTATGCTTAAAAAGTATATTTAGCATTCATAATCCATTCTCATGAAAAATTACATACTCCTTGTCTTATTTGTTATTGGTTCCGCTTTCGCGAAAGCGCAATCCACAACTAACTACGTAAAAGAAAATTACACAAAGACCGTTCACAAAATAGAGATGCGTGATGGTATCAAGTTATATACCGTAGTCTATGCACCTAAGGATACCTCTAGAGATTATCCTATAATGCTGCAACGCACATGTTACAGCGTGCGTCCTTACGGAGAAGATGAATACAAAAGATCTTTAGGTCCTAATAAATTCATGATGGAAGAAGGCTACATTTTTGTGTACCAAGATGTACGCGGTAGATGGATGAGTGAAGGCGATTTTGATAACATGCGCCCACATATTGCAGGAAATGATGTAAACAATAAAAAAGACATTGACGAAAGCAGTGATACGTACGACACTATCGAGTGGTTAATCAATAACCTGCCTAATAACAATAAAAAAGTAGGGCAATGGGGAATTTCTTATCCAGGATTTTACACGGCAGCTGCACTTCCTGAAGCTCATCCTGCACTAGTAGCTTCTTCACCTCAAGCACCTATCGGCGACTTTTTCTTCGATGATTTCCATCACATGGGAGCAACTTTACAAAGTTATTTGATGGCATATCCAGTTTTTGGACATCAAACAGAACCTACCACAGAAAGCTGGTACAATGATAAATGGGATAAAATGCGAGCTGCAGGAAACATGAAAGACAGCTACGAATTCAATATGGGAATAGGATCACTTAAAAATGTGACCGAAAATATATTTCCTGATAACTTTTTCTGGAAAGATGTGGCTACACATCCTAATTATGATGAGTTCTGGCAAAAACGCGCGATAATTAATCATCTTCAAAATGTAGATCATGCCGTGATGACTGTAGGTGGCTGGTTTGATGCAGAGGATCTTTATGGACCATTAAATATCTACAAAAATGTAGAACGCAATAATCCAAAAAATAAAAACAATACGATAGTGATGGGACCATGGAGTCATGGAAACTGGGCTAGGGAACGCGGTAAGCAAATGGTGAATCACATTCACTTTGGTGATAGCCTGTCTACATTTTACCAGAAAAATATCGAGACTCCATTTTTTGAGCACCACTTAAAAGGAAAGAAAAATCCAGAATTACCAGAAGCTTATATGTTTGATACTGGTAAAAAGGAATGGAATGAATTCACACAATGGCCACCGCAAGAAGAAGAAATCGTTTTTGGTTTTGGTAAAAATGGTGAGTTGTTGATCAACAAAGCTGGAGATAAGAATGTACAACACAGCTATATTAGTGATCCTATGAAGCCAGTACCTTTTAGGAGTGAAGTAACACCGGTTACATTTACACCACGCGCTTACATGACAGACGACCAGCGCCATGCTTCTCGCAGGCCAGATGTGCTTACTTTCCAGACAGAAATTCTTGATAGCGATATGAGACTAGCAGGGGAAATTCAGGCAAATCTTGAAGTAATCTTAAAAGACATTACAGATGCTGATTTTATCGTAAAAGTCATAGATGTTTATCCAGGTGACATGAAAAACGGTGAGCATACTCCAGAACATGTGACTCTCGCTGGATACCAACAACTGGTAAGAGCCGAAACTTTTAGAGGTCGTTTTAGAAATGATTTTTCAAAACCAGAACCTTTTAAAGAAGGGAAAAGAACTCAAGTCAACTTCCCATTACAAGATGTGTTGCACACGTTCAAGAAAGGTCATAGAATCATGATACAAATTCACAGTACGTGGTTTCCTTACATAGATCGCAATCCACAGAAGTACGTAGACAATATTTTTGAAGCCAAGGAAAGTGATTTCACTGCTGGACAAGTAACTATATTAGGAAGCAGCACTGTAACCGTAGGAGAAAACAACGGTATTGAAATGCAATTGCCTAAACTGAAGCAGTAGGGCTATAGCGATTAGCCTTTTGGCTTTTGTAATTTCAAAATTCTATCATCAACCTACAAGTTTCAGCTGAATTTATTCGGCTAAATAAATGAGCGCCGTCAGGTGACAAAACAATTTCTTAGAGGCGGACTTCAGTCCGCCTTTCATCAGTAAGTTAATATGAGATATGTTAAAATTTATATCTATTTCGATTTTGTTTTCATTAATTTTCTGTTATATGAGTATAAATAGTCAGACTAGAACAATTGAGGGCAGAATTCTAGATGAGCATTTAACACCTTTGTCGGGCGTAAAAATTTCAACCATTGATTCTGAACAACTGTATAAATCTGATAAAAATGGTTATTATACGATTGAGCTTGATAATAGCGTCAAAAAAATTAAAGTCTCATACGTCGGAATGGAAGCCGAAACTATTAGTTTAAATGATGAAAATTGTGTTTTTAATATCATACTATTGGATGACATAACTGTAGAATTTGAAACACGAGAGGAGCATTTACAACGTTATCTAGATAGAACAAAAGGAGTTCAAAAGTTATTTGAGAAGGCTGTGGAAGAGAGATTGTTCTCTGAGAAAACAAAATGCGATTGATTCAATATAAAATTTGAATGTATTCGGCTAAATAAATGAACGCCGTCAAGTGACAAAATAATTTCTTAGAGGCGGAATTCAGACTTCAGTCCGTCTTTTTTTAAATATAAATAACGTTTATTAACTTGAAAGAATCGCTCAATCCTAAGCATAAAGTTATTTTCAGAACCCAATTTTAATATACTATGAAACATCTCACTTATTTATTTAGCTTGATACTATTCGCTTCTTGTACAAAGAAAGAAAAGTATGCTGAAATCGGGATCAATAAAAGCGAAACCGAATTTGTAGAAGTTAGAAATGCTCTTGATGACGTCTATCTCTGGGACATGAAAAATGACACGATTTATCCCAACGAAGAGAATGAGTTTCTTTTCAAGAAAAACATTTCTAGTCCAGAATTCGCAACTATCAAAATTGGGGACAAATGGTTAAAAGCTATTTTACTTCCAGAAAGTAAAATCGAAATAGATTATGTGGACTCTACCTATGTCTTTAAAGGTGAAAATCATAAAGGCTTAGAGTTATTAAACGATTTCAAAAGACCTTTTTATACAATAAAAGAGACCAATAAGTACAAACTGGACACGACAGCTACTCAAATTAAGAACAAAATTAAATCTTTCAAAGAAGCAGAATTTAAAAGCTTACAAGAACTCATTGATAATAATCAAGTTGCAAAAGAATTTGCAGATCTGATGGCTGATGAAATAAACTCCTTTTACGCCCTTAGAACACAGGAAGTAGTATTGGGCAAACAATATGAAAAAATGCCTATTAAAAAGGAATTGATAGAGCTTTTCAATAGTACCTTAAAGTCATATCCATTAAATAGCACTTACAAATCAAGCAATTGGTTAGAATATGTAAGGATCAATTTACAACAAAAATCAGTTTATGACTTACAAGTTCATGAAACAATTACTCGTGATTCCATTCAAAAGCTCTATAAGAATGATCATTGGAATAAGGTTGAATTTGACTTAATAAATAATTACAAGAACCCATCGATTGCCGAAAAAGCCTCCGCAAACTTCATCATCAATACGGCCAAGCAAAAGAATTTTGAAAAAAGCCTATTAACCATTTTCGAGGATTTCAAAAACAAATATCCCAATAGTGTTTATACGCCATACCTTCAACCAGAAATTAAGATTATAGAAGATTACTTTCAAAAAATAGAAGGTAAAATGCCAGAAGATGTCGCATTTATAGATGGTGCTTACATCAATACCATGGATGAATTAATGGAACAACTTAAAGGTGATAAGTATTATGTAGACGTTTGGGCGACCTGGTGTGCACCTTGTAAGCGAGAATTTAAGCATAACGATGAACTCAATGATTTATTAAAAGCCAAAGGCTATAAGAAACTTTATATCTCTCTAGATGAAATTGAAAGAGAGGATAAGTGGAAACAGGACATCAAATATTATAATTTAAATGGGCTGCATCTTTTAGCCAACTTAGATTTCTTCAAGCATTTTGAACAGAATTATTCTACTGAAAAAGGCTATGTTTCCATCCCACAATATTTAATTATAGATGAAAATGGTAATATAGTCACCAATGATGCTCCGAGACCAAGTCATCTAGATAAATTAGAAAATATGCTCTAAGAATAAAATACTGCATTTCATCGAATAATTAACCCTTATTAACCGATTATCTCAACCGTTTAACCCATATTTGTTATCTAATGCAAATTACTTTCAGGTATGGAAACCAAATATCTACAAGAAAAAAAGCCTAATACCATCGTTGCTACTTATCAACTTATAGTTGGAATTATCAAACTTGTAATAAAAACTTTTTTTATTTTTTAAGAGAATAAAATCTACTGATCAGCAGCATGCCACTCTGCATAGCTGGTTTCTGTTTCACGCAGTCTTAAATGGTGAAGCTGAATATTATCAGGCAAGCGCTTTTTGATTTTATCGGCAAAATCGATAATCATCATCTCGCTTGTAGGCTGGTAATCAACAAGAATTACGTCGTGACCTCGATCTGAGAGTTCTTTTGCAAGTTCTACGTGAGGTGTATTTTTATTAAATACCGTCGCATGATCAAACGGCTCGACAATTTCTTCTTTGATTATTTTCTTTAAGTCACCAAAATCGATCACCATACCATGTTTTACATGTCCTAAATCATCGATAGGCGTTCCTATAACAGTAACAGCAAGTTTGTAACTATGACCATGAACATTGCGACATTTACCATCATAACCGTAAAGCGCATGACCAGTTTCAAAAGTAAATTCTTTTGTGATACGTACTTTTCTCATCTTCTACGTTTATATTTATTGTAAATCACCACAATGATAAGGAGTATTCCTAACACTAAAAAAAGTCCCGAACCACCTAAAAAGCCTATGATATCAAGAAAAGTGCTGTCTTCTAGAAGTAAAGCGTGCATAATCTGTAATTAAGATGCAAAGATAGTATTTAAGAAGATGTTTGTGGTAGGTTCCTGTTTCTTATTGCTTTCGCGAAAGCGGAATTATAAAAAGCCACTTTATACAGCAATATCTTTTTCCATGAAACTGACTTTACTCTTAAACTTAAAGAACAAAACTACCGAGCGACCTATCATCCAAGCAAAGAATGCCCACCAAACTGCTTGAAGCTGCCACTCAAAAAAGTCAAGTAGATATAAAACAGGCCAGTAAACAAAGGCCGTTAATAACCACAACAAATTGCGCAAATAAGGCGCCTCGCCCCAACCTTTAAATATACCATCATATACAAAGGCTACAGCATTTATAGGCTGCATGAGTAACACAATCCAGAACGTACTCGCAAGAATATCCAGCACCTCAGGATCGTCTGTAAATCGAGTCCCTAAAAACGGATATAAAACAAAGCAAATTACGGCCAGAATTGTTGCCATCACCACACCATATAGGGATGTTTTATTTGCCAAATATCTCAATGATGAAGCATCTTTAGAGCCAAAAAGCTTTCCCCCTATAGCGTTGCCTGCATTTGCAAATCCGTCGACAAGAAAAGAGAAAAACAACCAAACATTCATCAATACAGCATGAGCGGCAGCTTGCGCAACACCATAACTATTTGCATAACGATAAGACAAATAAATGGCGACATTAATCGCTACTGTACGCAAAAAGAAGTTTGCCGTTAGTAGAATGTGTTTTTTAAGTTTTGTGTGTGGTTTCCAAAAGGTCAATTGCATACTAAAAACAGTATTCTTATACAGAAAATAAATTGCTATAAGTAACATAACAAACTGCGCAACAAGACTACCATAAGCTGCTCCCATAACACCTAATGAAGGAATAACTCCATCAATTCCATAAACTAGAGTAAGTGTGAGTAAAATATTCACTACAGCGCCAGACAGACTTGCAATCATAGCCCAAGAGGTATTCTGTAAACCTCTAAAAATTCCAAAAATAGCAAAAGCGCACAAGGTCATCGGGAACCCTAAGGCACGTACTTGATAATAGCTAGAAGCGATAGAAAGCACTTCACCATCGGCCTTGTATAGTGTAAAAATGAAAGTTGCAATAGGAGCAGTAACTAAGTAAATCAAAATTCCTAATGCAATGTTTAACCACACAACCTGAGGTATTAATTGATTGATTTTGTCAAGGTTATTTTCTCCTAGCGTATTAGAAACTATGGAAGATATGGAAGTTTTAGTTTGTGCAAGCGTCCAAATAATGGCACTCAAAAAAGTACCTACAAGACCTACCGCAGCAAGCGCGTTAGTAGAATCACCATCCATTTTACCGATTATGGCAAGATCTGTTATGCTAATTAAAGGCTCTGCTATCCCAGCAATGATAGCAGGAATAGCGAGTTTAAGAATTTGAGAAGTGGTGATTTTTACAGCCATAAAGAGTGCAAATATAATGGCTTACAATTAAGAACTTCCATGTATATTTGGCAACTTATAATTTTGGGGGATTAGCTCATTTGGCTAGAGCGCTTGCCTGGCAGGCAAGAGGTGACCGGTTCGAATCCGGTATTCTCCACGATCATTCACAAATGCTTTGTGGATTATAGAAAAGAGTCCTAAACTTTGTTACAGGACTACTAGAAAAAGCTGAGGAGCTCCATCCTCGGCTTTTTTGTTTTCAGACTTTCCCCTGTCTCAATACTTGCTTTAAGCAATAATCGATTTTCTAAAAGTTATTGTTTTTAATTACAAACTTTCTTTCTCCATTGTTACTTCGCCAGTTTCTTGCTCCACAATTTCTTTACCTAAGTAGGCCAAAATACTGCCTTCTTCAATCTCCATTTTAAGAGACATAGAAGGAACAATATCAATTTTTTCACCTTTTCTTATAAATAGCGGTATGATATCATCATCTGTTTTTGTTATTTCTATAAGTCCTTCAAAGTGATCTTGTGATTTAATTTCGATTTCATGAATTTTACCGTGATAGCGAGCTACTTCCATCATATTTACATAATCGTCAGTAGCAGAAAATAAACCTTTAGTCGGATTTTTATTAGGATTATTGATCTCGCTGGAATGAACCAGTCTGAAAGAGCCATTTTCTCCAAAACGATCTCCAAAGCTTTCAATAGCATACTCATTTATTTGAGAGTTGCCAGTTAACGCCAGTAAGTAACCTATGTTATTAAATTCTATGTTATCTGAAAAGCCATCAGAATAAATGTCTGCCGTAAAAGCTTCCAGACCTAGTTCTTTGGCAGTACGTATATTGTTAGCGTTTGAGTCTATCAATACTACGCTACGATCATGCTTTTTAAGATAAGCGGCAATAAGTCTAGAGAATTTAGAAGCTCCTATAATCATTATACCATTAGACTTCTCAAGAAATACACCTACGATTTTTGCAAACATTCTCGCTGTAGTAGCGTTGAGCAATACAGTTCCTAGAACGATCATAAATACCAGAGGTGTAATGTACTCTGCGCCTTCAACTCCTTGAGAAACTAACTTAGACCCAAAAAGTGAAGCAATACCAGCCGCTACAATACCACGAGGTCCCACCCAAGAGATAAAAAGCTTTTCATTGATTTTTAAACCGCTATTTGTAGAGCTTGCAAAAACTCCCAGAGGTCTTATTATAAAAGCAATAATTGCAAAAATGACTGCTGTTTCCCACCTGTAGATTAAGTAGAGGTCTTCCATATTGATATTTGCAGCTAGAAGAATAAACAATATCGAGATAAGAAGAACACTTAATGATTCTTTAAAATATAAAAGCTCCTTGATATTAGGTAAGTTGATGTTACCCAATACCATTCCCATTACAACAACAGCAAGAAGACCAGATTCATGGGCAAAACTATCACTCAACACAAAGACACCGAGAACGGCTGCTAGCGTAAAAACATTTAGTAAATAATGAGGGATTAGTTTCTTCTTTACAGAAAAAGCGAGAGCATGCGCAAAGGAAAACCCAAACGTAAAACCAAATAATACAATCTTACCAAACTCTTCAAGAGCTACTAGAGTAAACTCACCACCAGCTCCAGCGCTTATAAATTCAAATACTAGTACTGCAAATAAAGCTCCTATGGGATCGATGAGAATTCCTTCCCATTTTAAAATAGAACTTACGTCTTTCTTAAGCGGAATGTTTCTAAGAATAGGCGTAATTACCGTAGGTCCCGTAACAATTATCAACGCAGAAAACAGTAATGAGATTTTCCAGCTTAATCCAAAAATATAATGTGCAGCAAGGCCACCACCTATAAAAGTAATTAATACCGCTACAGATATGAGCTTGCCTATAACTGGTCCCGTATTCAGTATTTCTTCCCGTTTTAAGGTAAGTCCACCTTCAAAAAGTATGATACTTATCGCTAACGAAACAAAATAAAACAAGCTGTCACCTGGAAAAAGACCTGCCGAGCCATTCCACATAGGCTCGATAATTTTAGAGGCATCTTCTGTATATAATGTAGAAATAGGACCTACTAATAAACCGATAATAATTAAAGGTAGAATGGCTGGTATTTTAAACCTCCACGCCATCCATTGCGCTAGTATTCCTAAAATGATAATTCCTGCTAATTCTAGCATAGTTTGTAATTTTTTTGAAAATTACGACCTTTTCTTTAATGATGAAGTAGTTTACGCTTTCGCGAAAGCGTATTTAAGCAAGAATTAACGCTAAATTCAAAATCTAAAGCTAGCTCTTACTAACACTTTACTTTGCTAAGGCCTTAGTAGTAGCTTTTACTTCCAGTCAAAATACAAATTTGTACGTTGAAGGCATTGAGAAGGTAAGAAAGATTTGAGAATAAATTTTAGAAGAAATCTCGGACGTCAAAAAATGCTTTAACTCAATTTCATGAAATTTGAAGTAACATTTTTATAAATTGCACTACCTATAAGCCACATTCATTTTATGAAAATACATTCTATAGAAGCTGGAAATTTTAAACTAGATGGTGGTGCCATGTTTGGAGTTGTGCCTAAATCTCTTTGGACACGCACTAATCCTGCCGATTCTAACAACATGATAGATATGGCAGCTAGATGCCTGCTCATTGAAAACAGAGATCGATTGACGCTACTGGATACTGGGATGGGAAAGAAACAGTCAGAGAAATTTTTTGGATACTACTACATGGATCATAAATACGATCTTGATAGCTCTTTGAAAGAAAAAGGTTTTTCTCGTGATGATATCACAGACGTCTTTTTAACGCATTTGCACTTTGACCATTGCGGTGGAGTGATTCAAAAAAGTAGTAAAGGAGATTTTTATGAGCCCGCTTTCGCGAAAGCGGAAATCCATACCAACTCAAGTCACTGGAAATGGGCTACCGAGCCTAACGCTCGTGAGAAAGCAAGTTTTCTTAAGGAAAATATCAATCCTATTGAAGAAAGTGGTCAATTGAAGTTTATTTCTCAAAACAGTTCTTATGAGAAGCAAAACGAAATGGACTTTGACATTCTATTTGTAGATGGTCATACAGAAAAAATGATGATTCCTCATATACATATAGACGGTAAAACCTTTGTCTACATGGCAGATTTGCTTCCTACAGCAGGACATATTCCACTTCCTTATGTTATGGGCTATGATACGAGACCACTACTTACATTAGGAGAGAAAGAAAAATTCTTAAATGAAGCCGCAACTAAAGGCTACTACTTGATACTCGAGCATGATCCTTATAATGAGATTATCACTGTAAAGCATACAGAAAAAGGTGTGCGACTAGATAAAACATTTACTTTTAAAGATTTATTATAAATAACTAAATAACAACAAATGAAATATTCAATTTTAAAATCTGCCTTGTTTACTATAGCTGCGACAGGCTTTCTAGTAAGTTGTGGTAGTGGTGGAGCGATAGTTTCTCCTCCCATAGGAAACATTGATAGCACTCCTTTAAAAACCCAAGAGCTTACTGAAGAGCAAGCAAAAAACTGGAAAGACTACGATCTAGTAACGGATACTATTCCAGGAATGAGTATCAATAAGGCATACACAGAAATATTAAAAGGTAAAAAAGGTAAAACTGTTATCGTTGCTGTAATTGACTCAGGAATAGATGTAGAACATGAAGATCTAGATGATGTGATCTGGACTAATGAAGATGAAATCCCTAACAATGGTAAGGATGATGATAATAACGGTTATATAGATGATATTCATGGCTGGAATTTCTTAGGTGATATCGTAGATGAAAACCTGGAATATGAACGTATTGTAAGAGATAAAGCTATGTTGCCTGCAGATATGGTTGCAAAAGCACAAAAAGAATATGATAAAAAAGTAGAAGAAGCTGCTCAACAAAAAGCTTTTTATGAGCAACAAATAGCTGCGGTAAAAGGATTTGACGCAAAATTAGAAGCTGCCACTGGAAAAGAAGACTATACCTTAGAAGATGTTAATGCTGTTGACGCTGGAGATGACCAAGAGTTAGTACAAGCAAAAGGTATTGCAGGTAGAGTATTCCCGCAATATGAAAGTTTTAAAGCGCTTATTGGACTTTTACAAGATGAGGTAGATGGTTTAACAGCTTTACTAAATGGTGATAAAATCAAAACAAATTACCGTAAGGATATTTTAAATGATGATCCTTACACATGGGATACTCCAGTTTACGGGAACAATGAATACTCCGGTCCAGATCCTGAGAAAGCAGATGCATTTCATGGAACACACGTTGCTGGAATCATAGCAGCAGAGCGTGATAATGGCTTAGGTGTTAATGGTGTAGCAAATAACGTAGAGATCATGGTATTAAGAGCTGTTTCTCAAGCAGATGAGTATGATAAAGATATCGCAAAAGCTATACGTTACGCTGCTGACAATGGCGCAACTGTTATTAATGGTAGTTTCGGTAAATATCATTCTACAAATCCAGAATGGGTTTGGGAAGCAATCAAATATGCTGAAAGTAAAGATGTATTATTTGTAAATGCAGCCGGTAATGAAGGTATAGATACTGATTTCACACAAGTATATCCACAAGATCAAGAATTAGCTGGTGCTGAAATTTCTGATAACTTTATCACAGTAGGAGCATTGAACTATGAATACGGTTCTGGTTTATTAGCTAATTTTTCAAATTACGGTAAAAGTAGTGTAGATGTATTTGCTCCTGGAGTGGCAATTTACTCTACGGCACCAAATAACGAATACCGCAATGCTGGTGGTACTTCTATGGCTGCCCCTGCAACCGCTGGTGTAGCAGCAGTAATAAGATCACAATACCCTAAGCTTACCGCAGCTCAGGTAAAGCAAGTTATAATGGATAGTGGATTAACAACGAGCGCCAGAGTTGTTTTAGGAGGAAATGCAGAGGATATGAAACCATTTGGAGAAACTACAGTTTCAGGTAAAATGGTGAATCTATACAATGCATTAATTCTTGCTTCCAAAATGTAAGCGTATTTAATGATTTAAGTTTAACGGCTGGTTTTCACTCAAAAGCCAGTCGTTTTTTTTGAAAATTAAAACTATACTTGCTTTAAATACGTATTTCATCAAGACGAGCTTTACAATTTTATGTTTCAAATTATCGTTGCATTAGCATAAGTTTCTTTAGCAGTCAGGATTATTTTTTATATTCCCTGTGAATCAATCAAATAATCGACGAACTGCGCATAACTAAAATTTAATGTATAGATAGTAAATCTTTTTTGCCGTAAATCAATTTAATTTCTACATTCGCATCCGAATATTTTTTTCAAATGATATTAGTTAAGTTTCACCTTTTCTTGTTAACGATGGTTCAGCAAGTGCCGCCGCCGCCAGACACGAGAACAAAAATGGGTCCCACGCCTCCAGGTGATGTTGTTCCTATTGATAGTAATGCTTGGGTTTTAATCGTTGTAGCTATACTACTGATTATAGCATATCATTTACCTAGGACTAAAAAAACTGCTTAAAGATTCATTAATCTTTTCACGTATTTCCCGATTACATCAAATTCTAGATTTACTATATCACCTTTAGAAAGAGTCTTAAATCCAGTGTGCTCGTAAGTATAAGGAATAATAGCTACAGAGAAACTATTAGGTTTTGAATCTACAACGGTAAGACTCACTCCATTAATACAAATACTGCCTTTTTCAATAGTTACATTATGAAGTGTAGGATCGTATTCAAAACTGAAAATCCAAGAACCGTCTTTATTTAGCACTTGAGTGCAGGTTGCTGTTTGATCTACATGACCTTGAACTATATGACCATCTAGTCGCGCACCCATTTTCATAGCACGTTCCATATTAACGATATCACCTACCTCAAGATGTTTAATGTTCGTTTTCAAAAGTGTTTCTTCTATTGCGGTAACCGTGTATTGATCACTATTTATAGAAACGACAGTAAGACAAACGCCGTTGTGTGCCACACTTTGGTCAATTTTTAACTCAGACGTTAAATTAGAGCTTAATGTAAGATGGACATTTGTGTTTTCTTTTCTAATTTCTTTAACTTCTGCTGCACTCTCTATGATTCCTGTAAACATAACTGATTAAAAAACTTTACTTTTATGCTTTCAAAAATACGGCTTAAAGAGCGCAAAATATGAATAAGGAAGAGAATATCAAGGTAGGAATGACTATAGGAGACCCAAATGGAATAGGTGGTGAGATAATTTTAAAGGCATTTGAAGATCCTAGAATGCTAGAACTGTTTACTCCAGTTGTTTTTGCTAGCACAAAACTACTCTCTTATTATGCAAAATCCTTTGGGCTTAAGACAAAAATTCATGGTATCACATCCTTAGATCAAATAGTGCATGGAAAATTTAATGTGCTGCGACTTATAAAGGAGCCTTTTAATGTACAATGGGGCGAGGTAAACTCTGAGGCTGGAGCTCTTGCAGTTAAAAGTTTAGCATCAGCAACAGAGGCGTTAAAGAATAATGAAATAGATGTGCTAGTTACAGCTCCTATAAATAAAGAATCTATTCATTCTGAAGATTTCAGTTTTCCAGGTCATACCGATTACTTAAATCAAGAACTTGAAGGTGAAAGTCTAATGTTCATGGTGTCAAATGAACTTAGAGTAGGTTTGCTTACCGACCATGTTCCTGTAAAAGATGTTCCTGCCAGAATTAATGCAAAAGTCATTAAAACTAAAATAGGGACAATAAAAGAGTCGCTTAAAAAGGATTTTGGGATAAGTAAACCTAGGATTGCTGTTTTGGGGATAAATCCTCATGTAGGCGATAATGGAGTAATAGGCACTGACGATCAAGATACGTTGATACCAGCGCTAGAAGAATTGAGGGAAGACGGTAACATCATTTTTGGTCCCTACGCAGCAGATTCTTTTTTTGGAAATAAAAAATATCAAGAGTTCGACGCCATACTAGCAAGTTATCACGATCAAGGGCTGGTGCCTTTTAAAACTATAGCCTTTGGACATGGAGTAAATTATACTGCAGGATTGAGTCATGTAAGAACAAGTCCAGATCACGGTACAGGCTTTGATATTGCAGGAAAAGGAGAGGCACATCCAGAGTCATTTATTGCGGCAATCCATACAGCAATTCATATTTATAGAAAGCGAAAAGAGTATGATATCTTAAATGAAAATCCGCTTAAAAAACTTTCTCGCAAACGAAGATGATATTAACACTAGATTTTTAATAACTTTTATTATCTTTGCACGCTCTTTGAAAGAGTAGGATTATGGAACTCAAAGCTTTTATGATATCCTTTGCCGGATTAAAGCAAGGTAAACACCAGTTTAAGTACGAGGTCGATAATACGTTTTTTGAAAATTTTGGATTTGAAGAATTTAACAGTTCATCAATTACTGTTGAAGCGCAATTAGATAAAAGAAATACCATCATGGATCTTTTATTAGAAGCTCAAGGTTCTGTAAATGTCAATTGTGATGTTACTAATGAGCCTTTTGATCTTGAGATTAATGCTTCGATGGATTTGGTGATTAAATTTGGAGAAGCTTTTAATGATGATAATGAAGAGTTATTAATTTTATCACACGGCGATTATGAGTTTAACATAGCTCAATATGTGTATGAAATGATCGTGCTCTCCATTCCTCAAAAGAGAGTTCATCCAGGTGTTGAGGACGGCTCATTAGAGTCAGACGTCTTAGAAAAACTAGAAGAATTAAGTGTTTCAGATCCAGAAGAGAATAAAAATAAAGAAATAGATCCCAGATGGGAAGCATTAAAGAAATTAAAAACGGATAATAACTTATAGCCATGGCGCATCCTAAGAGAAAAATCTCGAAAACGAGAAGAGACAAAAGAAGAACTCACTACAAAGCTTCAGTTCCTCAAATTGCTACAGATTCAACAACTGGTGAAGCTCACCTTTATCACAGAGCTCACTGGCACGAAGGTAAATTATACTACAGAGGTAATGTACTTATCGATAAAACTGAAGTAGCAGAAGCTTAATTAATAGTTGTATTTTTCTTAGAAAACTTTGGTTTTCAATATGAAATCACAAAAAATGACACGTTTTTATTAAAAATGTGTCATTTTTTGTTGTTTCTAGAGCTTTTTTAGTAGCTTTCACCGCTCTAAATAATTCAATAGAATCACCAGTATGAGTAATATCAAAGCGGCGATAACGGCAGTTGGTGCCTATACTCCAGAGTATAAGCTTACAAATGCTATTTTAGAAACCATGGTCGATACAAACGATGAATGGATCTTTTCTCGCACCGGGATTAAGGAGCGACGCATACTTAAAGATAAGGACAAAGGAGCTTCTTATCTAGCTATTAAAGCTGCTGAAGATCTAATTTCTAGTGCCAGTTTAGACCCTAAAACCATTGACTTGGTTCTTGTCGCTACAGTAACTCCAGATATGCCAGTTGCTTCTACTGCAGCCTATGTTGCTTCTCAAATAGGCGCAACAAATGCCTTTTCTTATGACTTAATGGCCGCTTGCTCTGGTTTTCTTTACGGGATGAGTACAGCCAGTAGTTATATTGAATCTGGTCGTTATAAAAAAGTTTTATTAATAGGAGCAGATAAAATGTCTTCTATAATTGATTATGAAGACCGCACTACATGCATCATCTTTGGAGATGGAGGTGGAGCAGTACTTTTTGAACCTAACCATGAAGGCTACGGATTTGAAGACGAAATTCTACGTACCGACGGTATTGGACGTAATTTTCTGAAAATAGAAGCTGGAGGCTCGTTATTGCCAGCATCACATGAAACAGTAGATAAGAAACAACATTATGTTTTTCAAGACGGTAAGAACGTCTTTAAATATGCTGTGTCTAATATGGCTGATGTTTCGGAACAAATTGTAAAACGTAACAATCTTACAAATGAAGATATTAGTTGGTTAGTCCCTCATCAAGCAAACAAGCGTATTATAGACGCGACTGCAAGAAGAGTTAATCTTCCGGAAGAGAAAGTGATGATGAATATCCAGAAGTATGGAAATACCACTAGTGCAACTTTACCATTATTATTAAAAGAATATGAGACTCAATTGAAAAAAGGAGATCAACTTGTATTTGCTGCTTTTGGAGGTGGCTTTACATGGGGATCGATTTTGTTATCTTGGGCATACGATAGTTAAACTTAATAACCACCCTTAATTTATGGACATTAAAGAAATACAAAATTTAATCAAATTTGTTGCAAAATCTGGAGCAAGTGAGGTAAAATTAGAAATGGATGATATAAAAATCACCATTAGAACAGGAAGTGAATCTGGTGACATTACTTACGTTTCTCAACCAGCACCTATGCAACAGCAAATGGCACCTGCTCCACAAGCGCCTGCTCCGGCACCGGTAGCTCCAGCACCTTCTGAGGCTCCAGCAGCTCCAGCAGCAAGTAACGATAAGTATGTTACAGTAAAGTCACCTATAATCGGTACTTTTTATAGAAAGGCATCTCCAGAGAAGCCAGCATTTGTTGAGGTAGGTGATAGTATTAAAGAAGGAGACACATTATGTATCATTGAAGCAATGAAACTTTTCAACGAGATTGAGAGCGAGGTTTCTGGTACCATTGTAAAAGTGCTTATAGACGATTCTTCACCAGTAGAATTTGATCAGCCATTATTTTTAGTAGATCCTTCTTAAATAATAGAAGGATTTTTTGTGTCTTAAATGTTGCAATATAGTTTGTGTTGATCTCGCTTTCGCGAAAGCGGAACTTTATAAACAATTGAAATACAAAAATTGTATCGCATTGCGACGTAACTTAAAAGAAACATCATGTTTAAAAAAATATTGATAGCAAATCGTGGCGAAATAGCCTTAAGGGTAATACGAACTTGTAAGGAGATGGGAATCAAAACTGTAGCGGTATATTCTACTGCCGATGCAGACAGTCTTCACGTAAAATTTGCCGATGAAGCAGTTTGTATAGGGCCACCACCTAGTAATTTATCTTACTTAAAGATGTCCAATATCATCAGCGCTGCAGAGATTACTAATGCAGATGCGATCCATCCTGGTTATGGATTCCTATCTGAAAATGCAGATTTTTCACGCATTTGTGAAGAACATCAAATAAAATTTATAGGCGCGAGTGCAGAGATGATCTCAAAAATGGGAGATAAAGCAACTGCCAAAGCTACTATGAAAGCCGCTGGCGTTCCTTGTGTACCAGGATCAGAAGGTATTCTTGAAGATTTTGAAGATTGTAAGAAAACGGCACTTGCTACCGGTTATCCTGTAATGCTTAAAGCTACTGCCGGTGGTGGAGGAAAAGGAATGAGAGCTGTCTGGAAAGAAGAAGATCTTCAAGGAGCATGGGAAAGTGCCCGTAACGAGTCTAAAGCAGCCTTCGGAAACGACGACATGTACATGGAGAAGCTTATTGAAGAGCCACGCCACATAGAGATTCAGATTGTAGGAGATAGTTACGGTAAAGCTTGTCATTTAAGTGAACGCGACTGTTCTGTACAACGACGTCACCAGAAACTTACTGAAGAGGTACCTTCTCCTTTTATGACAAAGAAATTACGTAAAGAAATGGGAGAGGCAGCCGTTAAAGCTGCAGAATACATTGCCTACGAAGGTGCAGGAACGGTAGAGTTTCTAGTAGATAAACACCGCAATTTCTATTTTATGGAAATGAATACTCGTATTCAAGTAGAGCACCCTATTACGGAGCAGGTGATTGATTTTGACTTAATAAGAGAACAGATTCTTGTTGCTGCTGGAGTAAAAATATCTGGTAAGAATTATGAACCAGCGTTGCATTCCATTGAATGCAGAATTAATGCAGAAGATCCTTACCACGATTTCCGTCCTTCTCCAGGGAAGATCACGACACTTCATGCACCAGGTGGTCATGGAGTGCGTTTAGACACTCATGTTTATGCAGGATACTCTATCCCGCCTAATTATGACTCTATGATCGCAAAGTTGATTACTACAGCGAGAACACGTCAGGAGGCAATCGATAAAATGAAAAGAGCTTTAGATGAATTTGTCATTGAAGGTATTAAAACGACAATTCCTTTCCATAGACAACTTATGGAAGAGCCAGCTTATGTAGAAGGTAATTATACGACTGCTTTTATGGACACGTTCAAAATGAAGCCCATAAAGGACTAAGTTTAATTCATCTGGTAAACTATAAAAACCTATCTGGTCTAACTAGATAGGTTTTTTTGTGGAATAAATCGTTATTTAATCATTGATAGCTGTTTATTTAAAATATTTTTGGAAACCATCTGTTTAAGATAAATATGAAATGGAAGTTGTTTTTTATTCTAGTGTCGTGCTGCTATATAGCTGAAGCGCAAGAATACAGCAACTTGAAAAAAAAACGAGTCGCAGTTAGAGATTCTATAATGGTGGATTCGGTTAGTATCAATCCGTTTTACTTTAAGATTCAGGATAAAATAGGGATGCCTATTGATAGCACGCAGTATCGTATCGATTATTCTAAAGCACTCTTGATACTCAACAGTAATACTAACATTGTTACCGACTCGATAGATGTTACTTACTTGCCACTTCCAGATTTTCTTACCAAAACCTATAGGCTTTATGATCCTGATATTATTTTAGATAATAATAGCCGCCAAGAGCAACTAGTCATTTTACAAAAGCCTACCACCGTAAATACATTTGTTCCATTTGATGGTTTACAAACTTCTGGTAGTATTACTCGAGGCGCTCGAGTAGGAAACAATCAAAATAGCGTGGTAGACTCAGAACTGGACCTGAGAATCACTGGTAAACTTAGTGATCGTGTTTCTTTACGTGCTTCTATTCAAGATGCAAACGTCCCACAAACTCAAAATGGTTACTCGCAAAGACTAGATGAATTTGATCAAATATTCATTGAGCTTTTTAGCGATGACTGGAACATACGAGCTGGAGATGTAGATTTAACACAAAATGATTATCAGTTCAATAATTTTACAAAACGTGTTCAAGGAATATCAGGTGCAGTACGATTTGATGGTGGTGACTCTTCAGGATATGCCGGTGCAGCAGGCGCTCTAGTAAGAGGAACCTTTAATATAAGTAGGTTTACAGGTATAGAAGGCAATCAAGGACCGTATAAATTAACCGGGCAGAATGGTGAGTTGTTCATTCTGATAGTTTCTGGAAGTGAGCGCGTTTATGTAAATGGTGTTCCTTTAAGACGTGGTGAGAATCAAGATTATGTTATTGATTATAATGCTGGTGAGGTTCGTTTTACGCCTACTTTTCCTATAACTAGTGAGATGCGTATTTCTATTGAATATCAATACAGCGAGCGTAATTTTACCAGATTCATCGGTTATGGGACTGGCGGTTTTGAATCTAAAAAAATAAAAGTTGATTCTTATATTTATACAGAGACCGATGCCAAAAACCAGCCGCTACAACAAAATTTAAATGAAGATCAGGTAGCAATTCTAGTAGATGCAGGAGATGATCTTGATCAAGCGATTGCTCCTAGCGCTGTCCCTAGCGAGTTTTCAGAAAACCAAATATTATACGAAAGGGAAATTATTAATGGCGAAGAAGTTTTTGTGTTTTCACAAGATAGAACCGCGCAGCTTTTTAATGTTAGGTTTTCGTTTCTAGGCGCTAATCAAGGAAATTACCGATTAGTAAACGATCAGGCTATTTCTAATATTTACGAGTACGTGGCTCCTATAAATGGCGTCCCGAAAGGAAGTTATGATCCAGTAATACAATTGTTTACCCCAGAAATTCTTACGATAGCAGGACTCAAAGCCAGTTATCAACCTACTACTACAACTACTATTAATACAGAGCTTGCTGCCAGTAATAAGGATTTAAATAAGTTTTCTAGTATCGATGACGATGACAACAAAGGCGTCGCTGTAAAACTTGCCGTACAACAAGAGTTGCTTAAAAAAGATACACTTCAATCCTTAAATGCGACCGTAAATATGGATTACATTCAAGAAGACTTCAGGAATGTAGAACGTGTGTATAACATAGAATTTAATCGAGATTGGAATATTGACACCACTCAAGGCAGCCAGTTATTCACCACTTTAGGACTTAATTATGTAAAAGACTCCACACTTACTACTTCGTACAATTTTGAACATTTAGAGTTCACCGATTTCTACAGAGGTAATAGACATGTATTGGCAGGAATTTATCAAGATAGTTTATGGCAGGCTCGCTTTCGCGGAAGCGTACTAACCACGAAATCCTTAGATCAAGAATCAGATTTCAGTAGGTTAAATGCCGATGTGCTTAGAAAAATAAATAAATATTACACTGGCGCGAGAATAGAAAGTGAGAACAACCAGCAAAAAATCACCGCTACCGACGAATTTACAGGATTGTCCCAAAAGTTTGCTAGTTATGAAGTATATGCTGGTCGAGGTGATACAACCACGACTTTTGTGGAGTTGGGTTATAGACATCGAGTGAATGATAGCTTGCGAGATGGAGATCTTGTGCGTGTAAATTCTTCAAATAATTACTACATCAGGTCACAACCCATTAAAAATAAGGTGAGTAATTTGCGTGTTTATGCTAACTATAGAAAGCTAAAAAGCGAGTTAGAAGGCTTTGAAGATGAAGTTTCTTTTAACTCTAGGATTCAATACAAGCGTAAAATTTACGGAGGTAAAATTTTATGGAATACCACTTATGAAACTAATAGTGCTCGTATTCCTAGACAGGATTTTACTTATGTGGCGGTTAATCCAGGTCAGGGAACATTTACATGGATTGATTATAATGATGATGGGATTCAGGATCTCAACGAATTTGAAGTGGCACAATTTCAGGATCAAGCGAGTTTTGTGAGGATCTTATTGCCTAATCAAGTTTTCCTGCCTACCCACCAAAATAAGTTTTCTCAAACGCTGACACTCAACCCCATTTCTTGGTCTAAAGAAACTGGTTATAAAAAAGTACTTTCTAAGTTTTATAACCAGACGAGTTATTTAATCGACAGGATGGTAGAGCGAGAAGGAGAGAACTTTAGTATCAATCCATTTGCAAGTAGTGATAATCAATTAGGATTAAACTCAAGTTTTAGAAACAGTTTATTCTTTAACCGAGGCAAGCAATTTTTCACAACTAATTATACCTATCTCAGTACTGCAAATGAAAATCTACAAAGTATAGGAAGTATTTCTAACGAAATAAAAAGTCATCAGTTGCGATTTTTACATAAAATAAGAGATACCTGGCTGGTTACTATGAACGCCCAGACTGGTCTCAATGCAAGTACAAGTGAAAATTTTACCAATCGTAATTTTGAAATAGAAGACCTTCTTTTAAGGCCTCAAATCTCTTATCTTTTTGATAATAGCAATAGACTAGAATTGTTTTACGAATATCAAAACAAGGAGAATCAGCTTAATGAAATTGCTACTTTAAGCCAGCAAAACATTGGAATCCTTTGGGCTTTTAATAAATCACAAAAATATGCGATAAATGGAGAGATCAAGTATGTAAAAAACGATTTTGAAGGCCAAGCCTTTTCTCCAGTTGGTTTTCAAATGCTAGAAGGATTGCAGCCAGGAACTAACTTTACTTGGAATTTTTTGTATCAAAAAAACATTACCAAATTTCTAGATCTCAATCTTAGTTACAGCGGCCGCAGCAGTGAAACCGCAAGAACAGTCCATACCGGCAATGTGCAGTTAAAGGCTTTTTTCTAAAGAACTTGCCTTTTTACCGATGAAATAACACCTGCAAGCAGTACCTAAATGTTAAAGTTTCATTTACAAGAAAATTCTTATAGCGCTTAAAATACTCTATAATTAATTATAAACAAGACTTTTACATTTTGATTGTTTAAAAAAAACCATCTTATTTTTATAATTTAAACTACTTTGTTTGACAATTTGGGTATTTATACCCATTAAATTAAACATTGCTTTACATTACCTTTAACATGATCGATCATCAAATATTAATTTACTAAATTTAACAAGATGAATAAACAAAAACATCTATTGAAATATTTTTCAATAGGAATACTAACTCTCTCTCTCTCTCTAATTAGTTGTGAAGATGAGTTGACAAATGAAACATTAACCACAAAATCTGAAGAAGGTGGTGGTGATATTAAATGTGATTTCGAACCCTATGGACTTTACTTTGATAATGGAGTGGCTCAGGTTAGTACAAATAATATGCTCCATTTTCCATCCATGGACTCATTTTATCAGACTTTAGATGATCTTGAACAACAAGTAGAAAATCACGAGGATTCATTCGTAATACCTAATAGTAATCTAAGCGAGGATGACTTAAATGACCTTGAAGAGTCATCTGGATTTAATGCAGATCTTCCACTAGACGAGTTTGAACAAAGCCATGAATTTTACAGTTTGAGAAAAGATGTGTTAATTGCCGAAGAGGCTTTTTTAGACACGTCTGATCAACCTGGTTTTGACTGGGCTAATGATCCAGACGATGTTCCATTGATTGATGGAATTGAAAGGACTGTATTTAATCCACAACAAGAAGTAATAATTTGTAATATGATTTACAAATATGTGGAAGATGGCCTTATAGGGGTTAATATGAACAATGCTAATGCAACAGATATTTTAACAGCAGCAAATAATGGTGCTTCTGGAGAAGAGTTAGCTGATATTTATGGCGGGAAGGAAGAAGAGGCTGGTGATTTGGTGTTTTATCCAGAAATAACAGACGAAGCAGATTGTTTTTATAATTTAAATAAGGTAAAGAGATTTTTTCAGGGTAGTTATAAAATGAAAAACAAACAAAAAATGAAAGGTAATCCTGGACCATTTCATTATGTTTTTAAGGCGGTTACTAAAAATTATAAGAAAAAGAGAAAATGGAAAAAGAGAAGAATCAAATCATATGCAAGAATTGTTGGTAAGATTCACGATATCTACATAGGTTGTGGAAGTTTAGAACCTTTAGATAAATCTTCATCCCATAAAAAAAGAAGACGAAGAGAGGTTAGCCATAGAATTTCAAGATCTTTGGGGGCTAATGCAAATGGAGTTCCTTTATCATCAATCATTGGAACAGAACTAGGGCAATTAGAAAGTGAGCATAAACAACACAGTTGGATTGTAAATTGGACTTATGAACCATAATACTATAAGATTACTAGGGATCATGCTTGTCATGATCCCTTTCTATACGATTGCTCAAAACGAGGATGCGGTAAAATTATTTGAGAATAATTCTAAGCTTTCTTTTTCAATAAAATATCAAAATCTTTATTGGAGTAATGAAGGGAATTCTAGTGTTTTTTTTGAGGCTAAAGATACATGGGTGCCAGCTTTAGGATTAGAATACAATTTTAGTCAACGTAAAAATTGGAACTGGAGCGTAGGATTATTTGTGCGCAATATGGTGAGAAAAGATTCGGAAACCTTTTTGGCAGAAGATGTGGGACGTAGTACAGATCTTACAATTTTAAGCTCAGAATCTCCTTACTGGAGCTATCATTTACCTGTAGATCTCTCCTATATCAAAGAAGTAAACGATTGGTTTTTTGTTTCTGGTCATGTAGGTTTAGAAGTCATGTACTATGCCGTTACAGAAGGCGATGATTTGGGTGGTAGTACAGGTATTAATAATATTACTAGAAGGATATCATTTGAAAGTGAGGTAGACAGTCCAATAACTGGTGGAGCAAATATAGGTTTGGGTTTTTATCTCAAATCTAAAAATACGATGTGGCGCATAGATATGACCTATCATTACCATTTTGTAGATATTATTGATCAAGCCGTACTAGCAACTAATCTTGATGTATCTCCAGATACGGTGACCCAACACAATTGGACTGGAGATTATTTAAGTTTTTCCATAAACATTTTTCCACGTAAAGGTTGGATTTTTAAGAGCAAGAAATAGCGGTAAATTATATCATCTAAAAACCCCTTGCAAAATATGTTGCAAGGGGTTTTTAATGTGTAAGAAATACATTCTATATCGCAAGAAATGCATCAATAGTAGTTTCTAGATCTTTCTCACTTGGTCTTCTTGCATTATCATCAATAAGACGACCAGTTTTGTCAAATAACATATATCTAGGAATGGAGCTTACGTTATTGTCTTGAAATAATTTTGCTTTGGGATAGTTGCGAGCAAGGAAACTGTTCTCAATTAAATTAAATTGTTTTGCAGATCGCTCCCACTTACCTGTATCTTGATCTATAGAAATGAATAGGAATGTGATATCCTTTCCTTTATATTTTTCTTGAAGCTTCTCAGAATAAGGCATCATAGCTTTACAAGGTCCACACCAGCTTGCCCATATATCAAGGTAAACGAGTTTGCCTTTATTTTCTTCAAGAATCTGATCGAGATTATAATAGTTGTCTTCAAAATCAGTAAGATGTACGATTTCATTACTAGAAATATCGGCTTCAGCAAATTTGATTTGTTGCTTTGCTTCAGGTTTTTCAGCTGTTTTTTCTCCACAACTGGTGATTAAAACAGCCACTAAAAGTAAAATTATCGTTCTCATTATTTTTTATTTTTTGATATTCCGCACTTGATGCGGAATCTGTTTTGATCTTTCTAAAATTATATTTTTTTAATTTTCGAACTTATCCTTAGGGCAAGACCTCACAGGTTATCCCAAGGCTTGTTTTATTCAACTTCAACTTCAACTTCGAGTTCGAGTTCGAGTTCTAGTTCTAGTTCGTTTCACCTTTTAAGAAAACAAATATCTTACTAAATCTTCAATTTTGGAAAAGGCTTGCACTTCTGTTCCTAGATTTTTGAAGTTTTGTTTTCCTGGAGCGATGAATACTTTGTCAAAACCTAATTTTGCTACTTCATTCACTCGTTGTTCCATGCGACTTACAGGTCGTATCTCGCCTCCTAGACCTACCTCTGCACTAAAACAATGCTGAGAAGATAATTCTATATCAAAGTTAGAAGATAAAATAGCAGCAACTACGGCAAGATCTATTGCTGGATCATCGACGGTGATTCCACCAGTAATATTGAGAAAGACATCTTTTTGACCTAGTTTAAATCCAGCCCTTTTTTCAAGAACTGCTAGAATCATATTAAGCCTCTTAAGATTGTAACCAGTTGCACTGCGTTGAGGCGTTCCATAAACAGCCGTGCTCACAAGTGCTTGAACTTCTATCATCAACGGTCGCATACCTTCCATAGTCGCAGCTATAGCCGTACCACTTAAGTTGGCACCACGTTGAGAAATTAATATCTCGCTAGGGTTCATCACTTCCCTTAATCCATGACCTAGCATTTCATAAATTCCTATTTCATGCGTACTACCGAAACGGTTTTTCAACGCTCTTAGAATCCGATAGGTATGGTTGCGATCTCCTTCAAATTGTAAAACCGTGTCTACCATATGTTCTAGAATCTTGGGTCCAGCAATGTTACCATCTTTGGTAATGTGACCTATAAGGAGAACAGGTGTATTAGCTTCTTTGGCAAATTTGATCAATTCACTAGTGCATTCTCTTATTTGAGAAACGCTTCCTGGCGAGCTTTCTATATGATCAGTTTGTAGGGTTTGTATAGAATCAATGATCAATACATCTGGCTCTACTTCTGTAATTTGCCTGAAAATGTTTTGAGTTTTTGTCTCGGTAAGAATGTAGCAATTGACCGCGTCTTTTTTAATACGATCTGCTCGCATTTTGATTTGTTGTGCGCTTTCTTCTCCAGATACGTAAAGTGTTTTATAGGGTAAATTGAGACAGACTTGTAGCAACAATGTTGATTTTCCTATACCAGGTTCACCTCCTAAAAGAGAGATAGATCCAGGAACTAAGCCGCCACCTAATACTCGGTTAAATTCTGCATTTGTGGTATCTAACCGTGGACTTTCGGTGGTGTTTATTTTAGAAATTAATTGTGGTTGTGGTGCACGCTTTCGCGAAAGCGGAACATCACTAACAGCACTTTCCCATGATTTTTTAACTTCCTTTTGTACGACTTCTTCTACTAGTGTGTTCCATTCTTTACATGAAGAACACTGACCTTGCCATTTAGAATGTTGCGCTCCACAATTCTGACAAAACCAAGTCGTTTTTATTTTGGCCATTTTAATCTTTTTCTTTTATCTGTAGTAATTCTACTTTATCAAGGACATCGTCTTTTGTAATTCCCACTGCAGGTTGAAGTCCGTATGCAGCATTAAAGGCTTTGATGGCTCTAGAATATCTACCTATTCCTTCATAACCTAGACCTTCTACATAACGACCGTACAGTAAATCTGGATATTCCTTATGGGCAAGAACGCCTATATCAATGAGTTGATCCCAGTCTTTTTTAGATTCCACATACTCAGCAATAGTCACTAGATCTACCAGGCGCAATTTCATGTCTACACCATAAACTTCTTTAATCATTTTGTACTTTTCTAGAATACGATCTATCACGCGCACCATGTCTTTTTTATTCTCTTTGCCTTCATATTTCATTTCTTCGGCAAGATCTACCTCCAGTAGTTTTTCTCCTTCAATAAGTGAGTATTCTTGAAAGATAAATTGCAAACCTCTAGGGATAGCGTGTGCTGACACATTATACTTGTTAGTGTCTTCTATTTTATCGTGCTTTAAATTCAGATTCTTTTTAGTAGCAAATAGAGAGTCTGTTTCTTGAGTAATAAGCTCGCTTAACGTGTTGTTACTTTCTGGTGTGGCGACATAAAAATAATTGTACTCTTCCAGCTGGCTCAACTTGTTGATGAGATTTTGTTGTATTAAAGTTGAATAATCAGGATCTATTTGAAGCAGCGCATTTACCGGTATTTTTTTACGCATTAAATAATAACTAGCAACGTTTGCTGTAATATCTTTTGCAACGATTACCGTAAAAGGCGCCACACGATATTCATCTTCCATGGTTTGTTTTAATTCCATAACAAAATCCATAAATCTTAAAGTTTGTTGCTCTGGAAAACCAGATTCTCTATTGATTTCAGATTCGTCATAACGACTCTCTCGCTGATTGATTCCTAGAACAAAAGACTCTGGCATCTGATCCCAATAGGATAAATAATCTACCGTACCGGCGACTGGTTCAAAAAGATAATCACCATCAAGAACTATAACAAGCGGATAGGTTTTCTCTGGATTTTCAGAATAATTACGAGGCTTTAAAATTTTTACATTGCGTTCCTCTCCCAGCACATCGCTAGGAAACGAGCGATATAAAGCTTGAGAATTGACTATTTGAACCAGAAGTAAAAACAGTCCAAGGATTATGATTTTTTTCATCACACAAATTTTTGGAACGGGAATTTACAATTAATTCCTTGAAAGACTACCTCTCAGTGCTAATAATACTAATGACACTAGACCATAAACTAGTACTAATGAAGTTTGAGACAGCCATAACAACCACCCAAAAGAAGAGCCCAAAGTTTCTTCTATACCAAATATGAGCAGCACTTGTGCTATGAAATAGGGATATGCGCCGAAACCACCGTTTGTAAAAGCTACCGCAAAACTACCGGCAACAAATGCACACAAAATCGCACTTACTGGCATGCTGGCAATTCCAGGAATGGCATAAATAGTGACATAAAACATCGTTACATACATACCCCAAATAAAAAGAGTGTGAAGTAAGTACAGCCATTTTTTCTTCATGGTCCAGATGGTCATAAAGCCTTCCTTCATACCATGTAAAAACCCTTTGATCTTACCTAAGAGTTGTACCTTTTTTGCAATGAAAATTAGTAGAACTACCAGTAGTATAACTATTCCTAAATAGAGAAGAAGTTTTGAGGTATCCGCTTTCGCGAAAGCGGAATCTAAATTATTCTTGAAAAAATCAATAATAGCATTTCCAGCGCTTAAAACAGCTGTTGCTGTGATGAGTAAAAGCATAATTACATCAAGAACACGCTCTGCGATTATTGTTCCTAGAGCCTTATCCATAGGGACTTGATCTGATCTATTGATGATAGCAGCACGAGCAACTTCACCACTGCGAGGTATAAAAATATTCATAGCATAGCCAGCGCCTATAGCTATGATGTTAGTTAAAAACGACGGTTTATAGCTCATTGCCTGTAGCATATAATTCCATCGCCATGCTCTCGAGAGGTGGCTTAAAAAAGCTAAGAAAACACTTAAGAAAACCCACTTGTAATCTGCAGTTAAAATGTAAGATCTAATTTCTTCTATTTGATCTTCAGTAAACTGATTGTAAGAGTAATAAATGATAAAAACACCCAAAAGTAATGGTAGGGTAATTTTCAGTATCTTGAAAAATGTTTTTTTCAACGTTTATGACAATGTATTGTCCTCTTCGTTAGGAAAAAGAAGTGTAGGTTTAAATTCTTTAGCTTCTTGAAGCGTCATTTGTGCATAACAAATAAGGATTAAAACATCACCCTTAGAAACTTTTCTGGCAGCTGCGCCATTAAGTGTAATCTCACCGCTGCCGCGTGGTCCTGGAATAGCATACGTTTCTAGACGATTACCGTTATTATTGTTAACGATTTGTACTTTCTCGCCTTCTACGATGTTTGCACCATCCATAAGATCTTCATCTATGGTAATGCTGCCTATGTAGTTTAGGTCTGCACCAGTTACTTTAACACGGTGGATCTTTGATTTTACAACTGTGATTAACATGCGGCAAAGATACGATTTGTAATAAATATTTTGATTTTTGTTTACTAAAAGATAATTAATGCGGCAACGCTATATTATCAATAAGCCTCACACCTTCTAGATGAACTACGATAAAACCTCTATAAAGATGGTTTTTGTATTTGCGCTTTACTGGTTTTAAGGTTTCCTCACTTGCAATGGTGAAATACTCTAAGTTAAATTCAGGATAATTTAGAAAAGTTTCTTCTACAAACTTTTGAGTTTTATAAATACTATGATCTTTAAAGTATACAGCTGCTTTTTGTAAGGTTTCATAAATGAGAGCTGCTTTATTTCTTCCATCAGTTGTTAATCGCTCGTTTCTAGAACTCATAGCAAGACCATGAGCCTCACGTTTTATAGGACAGCCTACTATTTCAATATCAAGTTTTAATTTTTCTACTAGCTTCTTTACAATTTGTAATTGCTGGAAATCTTTCTCTCCAAAAAAAGCTTTATCTGGTTTGATAATGGTAAATAGAAACTCTAGAATAGTTCCCACACCATCAAAATGACCTAAACGATTTGCACCTTCCATAACTTGCTCTAGGCCATCATAACCGTATTTTTTTGCAATCGGATTGTTTCCATAAACGTCGTCCGTTTCTGGAGCATAAACGACTAGTTTTTTTGGGTCGATGTGCTGTTTAATAAATTCTACATCTTGAGTAATATTGCGAGGATATTTTTGTAAATCACTTTTGTTATCAAATTGAGTAGGGTTAACAAAAATGGAAACTACCAAAAAGTCACATTGAGAAATAGCTTCTTGCATTAAAGTGATGTGTCCATCGTGTAATGCTCCCATAGTAGGCACAAAACCTAGGCTAATACTATTTTTAAGATCGGTTTCTAGATAGTTTTTTAGTTTATTATGGGAGGTTATGATCATAACAGTATTTAACATCAGACGATCTACAAACATAAGGTTTACGAAGCAAATTGCAAGAAAATGCTTATTTTTGCAACTTGCTTAAAGTTAGGCTACAATATATTTATTTATGAAGGAAAAAAGAGTTTTATACGTATCATCTGAAGTTATACCATATTTACCTGAGACAGAGGCGTCTTCTATGTCTTATTTTTCTCCTAAGATGGTGAATGATCGCGGTGGACAGATTCGTATTTTCATGCCTAGATTTGGTAACATCAATGAAAGAAGACACCAGCTGCACGAGGTAATACGTCTTAGCGGAATGAATTTAATTATTAATGACCTTGATATGCCATTAATAATAAAGGTTGCTTCGATCCCTAAAGAGCGTATGCAGGTTTACTTTATTGATAATGAAGATTACTTTAAAAGAAAAGCAACCTTAACTGATGAAGACGGAAACCTATTTCCTGATAATGATGAACGTGCTATCTTTTTTGCCAAAGGAGTTATCGAAACAGTGAAAAAATTAAATTGGGCTCCCGACATCATTCACGTGCATGGCTGGTTAGCAAGTTTATTGCCGCTCTACCTAAAAAATTATTACGGTAATGATCCATTATTTGAAGAAAGTAAAATAGTTACTTCTATTTACAATCAATCTTTTGAAGGATCGTTAGATGAAGACATGATGGAGAAACTCCAATATGATGCTTTAGATGAAGAAGCTTTGGCTGAATTTGAAGACCCTACTTATGTGAACTTAATGAAGAGTGCTATTAAATATAGTGACGCAATCATTAAAGGAAGTGAGGAGCTGGATTCAGAAATTGATGCGTACATAGATGGGCAGGAAGATAAGCCTATTCTTAAGTATTACGCTCCAGAAGAGTTTGCTGATGCATATGAAGAGTTTTATCTTGATCAAGTATTGAACGAAAAAGAAGAAGCTTAAAAAATGAAAAAAATGTTATGTAATGCTGCGATTATAATTGCAGTTATTTTAGGAGTGGTGTCCTGTGAAAATGAATTGACTCCTCTAGGAAGTAATTTTCTAGGAGAAGATCCTGAGAATATAATTAAAGAGGCTGAGTTTGATGTAAAGACTTATAGCGCTCCGGTTAATCCGGTACAAACTAATAATTTTCCATCAATGCCCTTTGGGTTTTATGAAGATCCAGTTTATGGTAACTCTACGTATAGTTTTGTTTCTGAGTTAAACTTAGGGTTTCAAAATCCTGATATAGGTTTTAATGTAGAGCTGGTAGATATAAAGATAGATATACCTTATTTTTCTACTGTTATTTCTCAATCTTCTACTGATCAAACTATTTATGAACTTGATTCTCTCTATGGAAATCAATCTATTCAAATAGAACTTTACAGGAGCAATTATTTCCTAAACAGTTTTGATCCTGATAACATTTCTGAAACAGCTGTTTATTATTCTAATTTTGATAACGAAATAGAAAATAACTTGGGTGAGTTATTGTATAGTGACAATGACTTCCTTCCCAGTCCTTTAGAAGAAGTTGTTACCGAGGATAATATTGTAAATGGTATGTCTGTTACGGATACTATCGAACGTTTATCACCTAGATATAGAAGATCTTTTAGCGACGTAGAAACTGAAAGATGGAAAGAGATATTTTTTGTTACAGATCCTGCTACTGGTGAAATTACTGATATAAGATCTGAATTAGCGAATAATAATATATTCCGAGATTATTTTAGAGGAGTTTACTTTAAAGTAAATGGAGTGACTGGTGCTGGTAACCTTGTTCATTTAAACTTAAATGAGGCAAGTATTATCGTCACTATTCAATCTGATTCTATTGATGTAAACGATTTTGATGAAGATGGTCAAACAGACGATTTTATTGCAAACCCTCAATCAGATATAAGATTTAATTTCAATGGGGCTAGAGTTGGTTTTATTAATAACGAGTTTACACCTGAAGCTTTGGCAAATATAGCCGCCTCAAATGACCCTTTAAATGGTGCAGAAAATACTTTTCTAAAAGGAGGTGCTGGTTCAGTTGCTGTTGTAGAGCTTTTTGGACAAGCGACAAATGATGTAGATGGTGAATCTCCGATACTGACCAATGTAATACAAAATCAATGGATAATAAATGAAGCGTATATCGATTTTTACGTTAATCTTCCTGTAGATGATCAAGGTGAGAATGAACCAGAAAGAATCATTATTTACGATTATGATACTAACACTTTGTTATCTGACTATGTAATTACTAACGCATTAACTGATCCCTTACTTGCAAACCTATCTCATTTAGGTAGATTAGAACGAATTACCAATGATGATGGTAGTGTTGACATAAAATACCGTATCAGATTAACGCAGCACTTGAATGATATTTTAGCCGGAAACATCCAGAATAATCGTTTAGGAATCGCGGTAAGCCAAAATGTTTCGTTGATTGGTAACAATGAAGTGTTAAATCAAGGTGGTAGCACTATTGAGCCTAATATCATACCTTTAAGCGCTGCCATCTCGCATGAAGGGACTGTAATTCATGGAAATTTATCCCCTATATTAAGCAAAAGGCCTAAATTAAAAGTCTTTTATTCAGAAACAACCAATTAACAATTATACAATATGTGTGGAATCGTAGGTTACATAGGGCATCGTAAAGCATACCCTATTGTTTTAAACGGTCTAAAAAGACTGGAATATCGAGGTTATGATAGTGCAGGTATCGCCATTTATGATGGAAAGGAGCTTAGATTTAGTAAAACCAAAGGAAAAGTTGCAGACTTAGAATCCAAAATTGAAGCTGATATTTCAACTGAAGGAACTATTGCAATAGGTCACACTAGGTGGGCAACTCATGGAGTACCTAATGATGTGAACTCACATCCTCATTTTTCTAATAGTGGTGATCTCGTAATTATACATAATGGTATCATAGAAAATTATGAGCCATTAAAGCAAGAACTTAAAAATAGAGGTTATTCCTTTCAATCAGATACAGATACCGAGGTTCTCGTAAACTTGATCGAAGATGTACAAAGAAAGGAAGGTGTAAAATTAGGTAAAGCAGTTCAAATTGCATTAAATCAAACAATAGGTGCCTATGCAATTGCTGTTTTTGATCGTAGAAAGCCCAATGAAATTGTAGTGGCTAGACTAGGGTCTCCACTAGCAATAGGTGTAGGTGAAGATGAATTTTTCATTGCCAGCGACGCAAGTCCTTTTTTAGAATTTACTAAAAATGCAATTTATCTAGAAGATGGAGAGATGGCAGTGGTACGTACTCACAAAGAAATGAAGGTGAGAAAAATTCATGACGATTCCTTAGTAGATCCGTATGTACAAGAGTTACAAATGAATCTAGAGCAAATTGAAAAGGGTGGTTACGATCATTTCATGCTTAAGGAGATTTATGAGCAGCCGGATGCCATACGTGATACATTTAGAGGTCGTATGCTTGTAGATCAAGGTCTTATTAAAATGGCTGGAATAGACGACCATATTGATAAATTTTTAAATGCAAAACGCATTATTATCGTAGCTTGTGGTACTTCGTGGCATGCAGGTCTTGTAGCCGAGTATGTTTTTGAAGAGCTGGCAAGAATACCAGTTGAGGTAGAATATGCTTCTGAATTCAGATACCGCAATCCTGTAATTGATAAAGAAGATGTACTGATAGCAATTTCACAAAGTGGTGAAACAGCAGATACGATGGCAGCTATTAAGTTGGCTAAGGAAAGTGGCGCTTTTGTTTTTGGTGTATGCAACGTAGTGGGAAGCTCTATTTCTAGAGAGACTCATGCAGGAGCATATACTCACGCAGGACCTGAAATAGGTGTAGCGTCTACTAAGGCTTTCACGACACAAATTACAGTGCTTACATTAATAGCTTTACAGCTTGCTAAGAAGAAAGGTAAGATCTCAACAAGTGACTTTCATACCTATCTGAACGAGTTAGAGACTATACCAGAGAAAGTTGCAGAGGCTTTAACCTCAAATGAACATATTGAGAAAGTGGCAGAAATCTATAAAGACGCAAAAAACTGTCTTTATTTAGGACGTGGCTTTAACTTCCCTGTAGCCTTAGAAGGTGCTTTAAAATTAAAAGAAATCAGCTATATCCATGCAGAAGGATATCCTGCTGCAGAGATGAAACACGGTCCTATTGCGCTTATTGATGAGCAAATGCCTGTAGTGGTTATTGCTACAAAAAAGGGACATTATGAAAAGGTGGTAAGTAATATTCAAGAGATCAAGTCACGTAGTGGGAAGATTATTGGAATAGTTACTGAAGGAGATGTGGATGTAAGAAACCTTGCAGATCATGTGATTGAAGTTCCAGAAACTATCGAGTTTATGACTCCACTTCTGACTACAATACCATTGCAGTTGTTGTCTTACCATATAGCGGTCAAGTTAGGTAAAAATGTAGATCAGCCACGTAATTTGGCAAAAAGTGTTACTGTCGAGTAATACCTATTCATATAATTAGATAATTAAAAGTCATTTCTTAACGAAGTGACTTTTTTGATTTACGCTTTCGCGAAAGCGAGAACAATAACCTACATACCTCTCGTTACAATTGATTTGAAAGGGATCGCATTTAAGAATTAAAAAAAATAAAAAACTCCATGTTTTTATAAAGAGGAAAGCAGTATCTTTGCACGACGAAAAACAGCCGTTAAAAGTTGTATCTTTTTAAGTTTTAAAACATTATATCAATGTCTCAGAATACAGGTAGCGTTTCACAAATCATCGGTCCGGTGGTAGACGTAACATTTGATAGTGCAGATAGTGCACTTCCTAAAATTTATGATTCACTAGAAATCGCAAGAGAAGACGGTTCTATACTGGTACTTGAAGTGCAGTCTCACATCGGTGAGCGTACAGTAAGAACAATCTCGATGGACTCCACAGACGGTCTTAGTCGTGGTACTTCAGTTCAAGCAACTGGTAATCCTATTAAAATGCCTATCGGTGAGGATGTTTACGGACGTCTATTCAATGTAATCGGTGATGCGATTGATGGGTTAGGTGATCTTCCTAAAACTGGTAAAGATGGTCTTTCTATTCACAGAGATGCACCAGCATTTGAAGACCTTTCTACTTCTACCGAAGTACTTTTTACAGGTATCAAAGTAATTGACCTTATCGAGCCTTATGCAAAAGGTGGTAAAATTGGTTTATTCGGTGGTGCCGGAGTAGGAAAAACAGTATTGATTCAAGAATTGATTAATAACATCGCGAAAGGTCACGGTGGACTTTCTGTATTTGCAGGAGTTGGTGAGCGTACACGTGAAGGAAATGACTTGTTGCGTGAGATGTTAGAATCAGGAATTATAAAATATGGAGACGACTTCATGCATTCTATGGAAGAAGGCGGTTGGGATCTTCAAAAAGTAGATAAAGCAGGAATGAGAGATTCCAAAGCGACATTCGTGTTTGGACAAATGAATGAGCCGCCAGGAGCTCGTGCTCGTGTAGCACTTTCTGGTCTTACAATTGCAGAATACTTCCGTGATGGAGCAGGAGATGGACAAGGAAAAGATGTACTTTTCTTCGTAGATAACATCTTCCGTTTTACACAAGCAGGTTCTGAGGTGTCGGCACTTTTAGGTCGTATGCCATCTGCAGTAGGTTATCAGCCTACACTTGCAACAGAAATGGGTGCAATGCAGGAAAGAATTACATCTACTAAAAAAGGATCTATTACATCTGTACAAGCGGTTTACGTACCTGCAGATGACCTTACCGATCCAGCACCAGCAACTACGTTTGCTCACCTTGATGCAACAACAGTACTTTCTCGAAAAATTGCCGAGCTAGGTATTTATCCAGCCGTAGATCCACTAGATTCAACTTCTCGTATTCTTACAGCAGATATTCTAGGAAACGATCATTATGCTTGTGCTCAAAGAGTAAAAGAGTTACTACAGCGTTATAAAGAACTTCAAGATATCATTGCCATCTTAGGTATGGAAGAATTATCTGAAGAAGATAAAATGGCTGTAGGTCGTGCACGTCGTGTACAACGTTTCTTATCTCAACCGTTCCACGTAGCAGAGCAGTTTACTGGTCTTAAAGGTGTGTTAGTAGACATTAAAGATACTATCAAAGGATTTAACATGATTATGGATGGAGAATTAGATCACCTTCCAGAAAGTGCTTTTAACCTTAAAGGAACTATTGAAGAAGCTATCGAAGCAGGAGAAAAAATGCTTTCTGAAGCTTAAAATAAGTAAACAGGTGCAGTGTCAGTAATCAGTTTTACTGAGACTGAAAACTGCAACTGAAAACTAGATAAAAAATGATTTTAGAAATAGTAACTCCAGAGATGACACTTTTTAGTGGTCAAGTAGAATCAGTTTCTGTTCCTGGTATTAACGGTCAGTTTCAAATGCTAGATAATCACGCACCTGTGGTATCTCTTCTTACTACTGGGTCAGTTAAAATATTTGGTAATGTAGAGTTAGATGAGTCTGTCGTGTCTTTATTTAAGAAAGAAGATGGAACGACAAATTTTGCTATTACTGGAGGAGTTTTAGAAATGAAAGATAATAAAGCGATCGTTTTAGCAGACTAGGCTTTTAATTACAAACCAATACTACAAAAAGTCTTCATCTTATGATGGAGACTTTTTTTATACGTTTATTTATTGATAGCTACAATCAAGCTAACTGATGTCAGTATCCTTTCACATGATAATGAAACAAATCAAACTTGACAAAGGTATACTCTTTTAGTAAAGATCAATTTCCTATAAAATCTACATATAAAAAGCCTGCAAAAATGAATTTGCAGGCTATGTATGTAATTTATGACAATGACTGTTAATTAGCCACTTGTCATTTTATTTTAATAATTCGATAGATCTTTGATTACCATTTGCAATAGCTAGATCTAAAGCAGTTTTACCATCAACTTTAGTTGATTTATCTGCACCAGCCTCAAGCAATAATTCAATTGTATTTGCTCTGCCCATTTTTGCAGCCCACATGAGTGGTGTGTTGTCGTTGCACGCTTGGTCAACATCAACTTTTGCTCGATCAACCAAATACGCGATAACATCACCGCTATTCATTTGAACGGCCAATTGTAAAAGGGTTGATTTTCTTGTTCCAGCTTGAAAACATTCGTTTTTGTTAGCATCATTAATTAAAACTTCAAGGTCTCTAGGGCTATCATTTTTCAGTGCGATAGTCATCTCTCTAGTTAGGTCTTGAGCAGTCGCCGTTCCAGCAACAATTAAAGCGAGAATTAAAAGAACTTTTTTCATCATTTTAGGTTTTAAGAATTGCTAATATAACACTATCGTTTAAAACCTTTTGGAATTTAGTTGATGGATTTTTATTGCTCTTCATACAACTATCGTAATCGTTTTAGAACCCAGTTAGACTTTTTGTCTAAAATGCTTTTTTCTAATTACTGAAGTCTGGATGTTTTACCTGTTTAAAATGTATGAAGTTTCCGCTTTCGCGAAAGCGAAATAAGTTCCCACCTTTATGATAATGGTTCAGTTTTCTCTTCGATACTCTAGTATATCTCCAGGTTGACATTCCAAAGCTTCACAAATGGCTTCAAGAGTGGAGAAGCGCACTGCTTTTGCTTTTCCTGTTTTAAGAATAGATAGATTTGCAGTGGTGATTCCTATAATTTCAGCAAGCTCATTGCTTCTCATACCTTTTTGCTCGAGCATATTGTCTAGATTGATGTAGATAGGCATGAGCTATATAGTTAGATCATTTTCAGACTTTATAATACTCGATTCTTTGAAAATTTTGCTAAACGAATGAGCGATCGCACCTACAAAACCATATATAATAACATAAGGAAGGAATTCCAAACCTATAAGACTAAGAATTACGGCAGAAATACTCATCAAAATGTAAATTATTTTGATTTGATTCCATAATCGAAACGAATAATTAGAAAACAGCAATCCTTTATTTGATTTAACCATAAACCTATAAAAGCAAATGACAGAATATATTATTAGGATATTGAAAATAGCTTTAGGAGCGATTTCAATTATAGGAGTAGTTGGATTTGTTTTACCAATAAATAAGTCTAACAGTGAATAGTTAGTAGTTGTGTTTTGTGTGTTAATCAAGTCATATCTAATAAGTATTTGTTTAGAAACTCTAGATAAAATCGTAATAGTAGAACCGATTATAATAAGTAAAGTAAAACTTATTGTAAGAGGATCAAAGTATCTTTTATTTTTCATACTTAAATGGTTAAGTCATTTTCTTCTTGGATTAAAATCGACTGTTTGATAATTTTTGAGATGATGATTAAGAAGATTCCAAACGCAAGGATTACCATAAAAGAATCAAATGAGAAACCGAAGTCTATAGAAACATCGTTGAGCAAGATCTTATTTGATTTTACAATCGCCATAGTAGTATACTTGTAGATAACAGCAGGAACCTTCGTAACTAGTGAGCCTACCACACAAAAAAGACCAGCATAATAAAAATGTCTTTCAATTCGTGTGTCCATAAATCTATAAGGAGTGATTCGGTAAGAAGCTTTTCTCAAATGATGAATCATAGCCAGAAATAACCAATAACCGATTATAGATAGAGCTAGAACCCCATAAAATGTCCAATGAACATTATAAATTTTAATGCCTAAACTTTCAAAAGCAGATTCCACGCCAGAACTAAATAAGATTATTGAAATGGGCGCACCAATAGCCGATAACCATGCAAAAAAATAAACTAGAGTCATAATCGCTCTAAGTGTACTAAGCCAGCTTATTTTCATAAAAATTATTGTTTAACGATAACAAATATATATAAAATTATTGTTTTTCGATAATTTTATATATTGCAAAAGATTTATTTATGAAATAAAAATTTTATAGATCGATTTATAATATGCTAATGCAATTCGTTTGAGTATCTTTATTTTCACATTAATATAATGGGAAACAATGAAGAAATGGAGTTTTTTATTCATACTAGTAATGATCATATTATCTAGTTGTGAAGAACAGAAAGAATTAAGTTCTATAAATCCTGAAAACTGGTCTAAGAGAGCTATTGATATATCAGCTCTAGATTCCCTAGAGTATGGTAAATCTTATTTATCAGTTTATTCTCAAATTTACAACCGGACAGAACATGTTAAAAGCAATTTGACCACTACCGTTAGCATGAGAAACAAAAGTGAAACAGACACAATTTATCTTTTAAGAGCAGAGTATTTTGATACGGAAGGTACATCGTTGAGAAATTACTTTAATCAAACTATCTATCTCGCGCCTTTAGAAACCACCGAAATAATAATTGAAGAGCTAGATATTTCTGGTGGAACAGGATCTAATTTTATTATAGAATGGAAAACGCCTCTCAATTGTCCAGAGCCTTTATTTGAAGGGATCATGACATCAACTATGGGGCAACAAGGTATCTCGTTCACAACTAAAGCAGAGAGAATAGATTAATTATGGTTGAAATTCTAACTACTATATTCTTTGTTTTTGCAGTTATTGATCCTATAGGGTCTATTCCCGTATATCTGGAAGCTACTAAAGAATTTGATCTAGCACACAAAAAGAAAATCGCAGTACGAGCCTCGGTAATTGCTTTTATGATCTTGCTGTTTTTTATTGTTATAGGACAGCTTATTCTAGAAGGAATGTCAGTTTCCTTAGATGCATTTCAAATTTCTGGCGGTGTTATTTTATTTCTTTTTGCTCTAACCATGATCTTTGGAGATGGGAAACCAGAGCTAGAGAAAAACAGGATTACAGATTACAAGCATGTTACCATATTTCCTATCGCTATTCCATCGATTGCATCGCCTGGAGCAATAATGGCGGTAGTTTTATTAACAGATAATCATATTTATTCTATAGAACAGCAAACGATTACAACTGCTATCGTGCTGCTGGTGATAGGCCTTACTTGTGGTATCTTATTAGCAGCAAACCATTTGCAAAGATGGATAGGTAGTTATGGTATCACCGTTATCAGTAAGATTATGGGGTTAATTCTTGCCTCTTATGCAGTTCAAAGTATCCTGAGTGGAATCAGTAACTACTTTCAGAATATTTGAGCGATTGTCAATTAAATAGCAAAATGTGAGACTCTCAATTTCAAATACATTTCTAGAACGTTGCGATTGTTAATAGATTTGTTAGGACTGTTATTGATATTTAGATAATTACAATGGTAATTTTAATTCTGGATTAAACTTAATATTAACTTTAACAGTTTACCATTTCATCTGGACAAGAATCTTTTAAACCTTATTTTTGTACCATGCTTCCAGATAAATTACAGGCTCTTATAGGTATGCGTCACTTTTCAGGAAGTTTACGTAAACTGTTTGTAAATAAAGATAAAGTAGACTTCTCGTCTAACGATTACCTAGGTTTTTCAAAATTGCCTTTATCAAAAGATGTAGATTCTAATGGAGCGACAGGAAGCCGTCTTATTTCTGGTCATAGTGATTTACATGATCAGGTAGAAGCACAAATTGCTCAATTTCATAAAGTACCAGCTGCGTTACTGTTTAATTCTGGATATGACGCAAATATAGGCCTGATTCCCGCGCTCACCGACCGTGCAGATTTGATTCTTTTTGACCAACTGGTTCACGCCAGTATCAGGGATGGTATTCAGCTTTCTAAGGCAAAGTCGCTCAAATTTCGCCATAATGATTTAGCGCATTTAGAAATATTACTTTCCAAATTTAGTGATGCAGACCAGCGCGAGGTATACGTCATAACCGAGTCTGTTTTTTCTATGGATGGAGACATGCCAGATCTTCAAAGTTTAGTACGACTTACAAAGAAATACCATAACGTTCACTTGATTCTAGACGAGGCTCATGCCATAGGTGTGATAGGAAATAACGGCGTTGGACTCGCTCAAAAACTGCATTTAGAGAACGATATTTTTGCTCGAGTAGTTACTTTTGGAAAAGCAATGGGCGCACACGGAGCGGCAGTTTTAGGTAGCGCAGATTTAAAAGAGTACCTCATTAATTTTGCGCGCAGTTTTATTTATACCACAGCGCTTCCTCAGCATGCACTACATTGTATTTCAAACGCTTACCACACATTGATACAGAGTGATCAAGCCGTCAATCAGTTGCGCAATAACATTGCAATTTTTAATAAATTAGTGTTGCAAAATGGTTTGAGATTACGCTTTCGCGAAAGCGAGACAGCTATACAAATCTGTACTATTTCTAGTAATGGAAAAGTAAAAAAAGTAGCATCCATACTTCAAGAAAAAGGCTATGATGTTCGTGCTATATTATCTCCTACTGTGCAACAAGGAGAAGAACGCTTGCGTATTTGTATACATAGTTTTAACACTGAAAAGGAAATTGAACTTATGTTAGAATTGCTCGCAAGAACCTTAAAAAAACTATGAGTAAATTTAGAACGATTGCTGTTTTTTCCTATCCAGCCGAAGCTGTTGTGGTAAAAGGAAAACTTGAAAGCGAGCAGGTGCACGTTTTTTTAAAAGATGAATTTACTGTTGCGACAGATCCTTTTGCTACAAATGCCATAGGTGGCGTTAAAATGCAAGTTTATAAGGAGGATTTTATAAAAGCCATGGGAATACTAGAAACATCAAATCCCGACCTTGTAAAATACCGTGTAGAATATGTTCAATGTCCTAATTGTCATAAAAGAAATGCGAGAGAGTTACGGGATATTGAAACAGCTCGTACTTTTGCAGAAAAATTAAAGGCGGTTGTTTTAAGTATAGTTCCTTTTTCAGGTTCTAAAAACTATCAATGTAAGAACTGCAATACAAAATTTGACGTAGATGAGTGATATTTTTATAACTGGTATAGGTACCGACGTTGGGAAAACTGTAGTTGCTGCAATTGTTGCACAAGCACTTCAAGCAGATTACTGGAAACCCATTCAAAGTGGTCTGGACGAAACAGATAAAGCCACTATTTCTAATTTAATTGATAATGCAAAAACTGTAACTCATCCCGAAGTTTACCGATTAAAAACACCTATGAGTCCACACAAGGCTGCTGAAATAGATGGTGTTACTATAGAGCTTGAAAAGATCATACGACCTCAAACTTCAAACCAACTCGTTATAGAAGGCGCTGGAGGATTGCTAGTACCTATTAATAATAACCAAACTATAGTGGATTTAATTACTCCTGATGATCAAGTCATTTTAGTAAGTGCCGGTTATTTAGGAAGTATCAATCATACATTATTAAGTGCAGAGTTGCTAAAAGCTAAAGGTCTTAATTGCGTAGGGATTATTTATAACCATGTTGATCTGGATGGAACGATAGAGGTGATTGAGCAAATGACAGGACTTCCTACTTTAGGACATCTCAATCGCGAAGAGTTTATAGATGCTACGGTTATAAACAAGTATGCTTTACAATTTGAAAATGCACTAAAGTCTTTATGAGTAAAGAAAAGATTCTCAAGAACGATAAAGATTATGTTTGGCACCCATTAACCCAGCATAAAACTGCTACTGAGCCACTTGCAATTTCTCATGCCTCAGGAAACTATTTATATGATTTTGACGGTAATAAATATTTTGATGGTATTTCTAGCTGGTACACTTGTAGCTACGGTCATACAAATCCTAAACTCACTACAGCTCTTAAAAATCAGGTAGATCAATTACATCACGTGGTTTTTGCAGGAATGACACATGAACCAGCTGCTATGTTAAGCGAGAAATTGATCGATATTTTACCAGAGAACCAGCAGAAGTTATTCTTTTCTGAGAATGGATCAACCAGTGTCGAGATTGCTCTTAAAATGGCTTTTCAATATCATTTCAATCGTGATGAGAAGCGCAATGTTGTTGTAGCACTTGATAACGGCTTTCACGGAGATACTTTCGGCGCAATGAGCGCTAGTAGCTTGTCTGTATATAACGGCCCTTTTGAAGATTTTTTTATTGATGTGATCCGTATTCCTGCACCTACTGAGGAAAATCTAGAACAAGTTCTCGATCATGTTGCATCTATCGTAAAGGAATATGATGTTTCTAGTTTTATTTACGAGCCGTTAGTGCAAGGAGCTGCAGCTATGCAACTCAATAACGCTGAGTCTCTTTGTGAGGTAATTAATAAATTCCAGCAGCTTGGTGTTATTGCTATTGCAGACGAGGTGATGACCGGATTCGGTAAAACAGGAACTAATTTTGCAAGCGATCAAATAGGGGCAAAGCCAGATATTATTTGTCTTTCCAAAGCACTAACTGGCGGTATTATGCCTATGGCAATAACCTCATGTACACAAAAAATATTTGATGCTTTTTATGATGATAAGCTTGCTAAAGGGCTCTTTCACGGTCATACCTATTCAGGAAATCCTCTAGGTTGTGCAGTTGCAAGCGCTGCGATCGATTTATTAACTTCTTTAGATATCCAACAACGCATTCAAGAAATATCTAATAGGAATAAAAACTTTGCAAATCAAATTGAGAACCATCATAAAGTAGCTGATGTGCGAACAATAGGAGTTATTCTAGCTATAGATCTTGCTATAGAAGTGGAACGCTATGGTAACAAACGCAATGAGATTTTTCAGTGGTTCTGGCAACGAGGGCTATTTTTAAGACCATTAGGTAAAACAGTTTATATCGTACCTCCATTTACCAGTACAAAAGAAGAGATGAATCAAGTTTATAAAACAATCCTTGATTTTTTATCAAACTTCAATTAAACATTTTTTGAATTAAAAAAATCCTGTGAAAATGTATTCCACAGGATTTATTTTTTAATAAGTAAGCAACTAATTACTTTTTAGTGAGCTTTTTAATCACCGTTCCTTGATCAGCTGTAATTCTCAATAGGTACATTCCAGAACTGAGGCTAGAAATTTCTAAAGAAGCTTGATGGGTATCTTGAAAAGAATTTTTCATGACTTCTCTACCATTCATGTCCATAACAGCTACTTCTGTAATGTTGAATTCAGCACTACTTACTAATATATTGTCACTGGCTGGATTAGGATATAATTTGAAAGCATTTGCATCGATGTCTTCTACAGAAGCTGTTGTAGAGACCACAGTAAAATTATCTACTGCCCAGAAGACACTTCCTGCTGCATTAGTCGGAATAGCATTTTGAAGACCGAAATAGTATACGCCCGCATTAGTGGCAGTAAAACTATGATTGTTAATTTGGAATGCAGTATTACTGAATCCAGCGGAATTTGCAATTACCGTTGTTTGCGCAGCAACGTTTTGAGACGTTCCCACTGTTAAAATATACTGAGCAGGCGTGGTTGTGCCTGTCTGTAAAGCTGCTGTAAAAAATGATATATCAACCGTTTCATTAGCTGCTATATTGATACCTCTCGATATGATCCAGTCATTTGCTTGTGCAGTAGTAACACCTGCACCTACTCGAGCAGAATAAGCTCCTTCTTGAACATTAGGATCTCCAACTCCAAAATTCACTGACTGCCAAAAGTTACCGATAGTTCCTGAGGGATCTCTTTCAAATGTCCAACCATAGTAAGAGAATTCATCATTTTCAAAACCTGTATTGTAAGGTAAATTGCTAGGTAAGAATAACGAAGTGAATGTAAATGGCCCGTTCCAGTTGCTGTTAGATCCAGCACAAACAGTTCTAACATAATAGTCATAAACAGTATTAGGTGTTAAACCGTTAAGTGTATAAGGAGAAACAACGTTTGCTCCACTTACTAATGTTCCAGCAGTACGTTGATCAAATCCCTGCGGTCCCCATTCTAATTCAATTCCAGTACCTCCGTTAGGTGTCCAGGTCAAATCTGCGCTTGTGGCTGTCTGGTTAGTAAATCCCAAACTTGTAGGCCTTGCACATGCTACTGGAACTCCTAGTCTAAATTGTGGTCTAAAATTAGAAGGTGATAAAGTAGTAGGTGGTGTGGTGCTTCCTACATCAGAGCGTGCTCCTAGAAGTCCTGGAGCACCGCCTACAGGCTGATTGTCACAAAAGGCAACGTTAGGTGTATTTGCTGTAGGGTTATTTAGGTTTTGATAATCAAACGCAACGTATAGACTACCACCAGTATAGGTAAAGCTTGTACCATTAGAAAACTCTAGATTATAATCTCCAGTCACATTAGGAACTGTAGTGGATGCATCACTTACAAGGGTCATTCCAGTAATAATACCATTCCAATCGGTTGGTTTTGTGTTGCTAGTATCCATAGTGTTTTGAAGGTAAACCTGAATATTTCCAGTTGTAGTTATATCCTGAGCAGTTTCATAGGTAAAACCTAATCCACTTATCATTTCTCCAGAAGAAATTCCACCTGCGGCAATTTCAGCATCCGTGACTATAAATACCGTTCTTGTAATTGCTCGTTCCCCTTGTGGTGCTCTCCCAAAAGTTGAGGTGCTACCTCCCGAAATAACAGTGTTAAATTGACTTTGAGCTAAAATTTCATTTCCAGCAAGCAAAATAGTGAGGAGAAGTATCATTCTGCTCACAAGAGTAATTTGTTTCATAATAATGTTTTTAAGAAGGTTATTGTTGAATCAAGTATCTAAATAACAACAATTTACTTTATAATTCAAAAAAGAAATCATTTATTTATTTTTAGGTAACAAATGTTCATTTTAGCTAAGTTTTACCAAAACTGGACAAGTAATTCAGAACGTTTGTAAATGGTTATTATTTCCATTTTATGATAGGTTTCCTTGCTTGTTCTTTGCATTTTTGCATTCTTAAAAATCTTTTTTGGAAAACCCTATTTACATAAACGATTTAGCTGTAGTTGCTGCGATCGACTCCTTTTCAAAAGGCGATGACCGTACTTTTTTTGAAAGATCAAACGATTCTTGGGTCAGTCCTATATCTACTCAAAAAGAATCGTTGTTAAATGCACTTCTTTCAGAGAATAAAAACTTTAAGCATTTAGATAGGAGCGTACAATTGGCACTTTTATGTTCTCGTTCTTTGAAAAATGTACCTCAGCAAACTGCGGTAAATATAGGTTCTAGTCGTGGAGCGACTTCTCTATGGGAGAAAAATTATGACCGCTTTCGCGAAAGCGGAACAGCTCCAACAACTTCTTCTCCATTAACAACTTTAGGGAATATTTCTAGCTGGGTAGCGCAAGATTTGAGTTTGCAAGGAACAGCTTTTTCTCACAGTATTACTTGTGCGACAGCTTCTCATTCCATTCTCAATGCTATTGCCTGGTTACAAAGTGGTATGGCCCAAAGTTTTATTGCTGGTGGAAGTGAAGCACCACTTACTGAGTTTACCATTGCGCAAATGCAAGCTTTGAGAATATATTCAAAGGAAGATGATCAGTATCCTTGTAGAGCTTTAGATCTCAAAAAGTCCCAAAATTCAATGGTTTTAGGAGAGGCTGCTGCATTATTTTCACTTTCAAATATTGCTGAAAATAGCCTTGCCAAAATAGTAGGATATGGTAGCGCCATAGAGCAGTTAAATAGTGCGACATCTGTTACGGAGGCAGGATTGAGCCTACAAGAGGCTATGAGAAAAGCGATAAAAAATTATAAAAAAGAAGAAATAGATGTGGTAATTACACATGCTCCAGGAACAATAAAAGGTGATCTTGCAGAGTATCGAGCGATTCAAGAAGTTTTTGGAGAAAAGCATCCTCATTTATGCAACAACAAATGGCAAGTAGGACATACGCTAGGTGCAAGTAGTGCGTTAAATCTGGCGATGGCTATTGAAATGCTACAAACACAGACCATTTTCAAAGTTCCTTTTTTAGAAGAGGTTTTTTTAAACCCTCGCAAGGATCAACGTGTTCCTAAGCGTGTTTTGATAAACGCCACTGGTTTTGGTGGTAATGCGGTAAGCTTACTTATTGAGAAGTAAGGCACTAGATTTTTATACTTTACTCTCTATTATTATAGTTCAAGAATCCCTACATTTACTTTTTAATTGCAGAACATTATTATGAGACACAACTGGACCAAAGAAGAAGTTTTAGAGGTTTATAACCGCCCGATTATGAATTTGTTATATGACGCGGCTACGGTTCATAGAGAATTTCACAACCCTAATCAAGTTCAAGTTTCTACACTTCTTTCTATCAAAACTGGTGGTTGTCCAGAAGATTGTGGTTACTGTCCACAAGCAGCACGTTACCATACCGATATTGAAGGAAATGATTTGATGTCTGTTCAACAAGTTAAAGCACAGGCTTTACGAGCAAAATCTAGCGGTAGTTCTCGTGTATGTATGGGAGCAGCCTGGAGAAACGTGAAGGATGGACCTGAATTTGATCAAGTTCTTGAAATGGTACGTACCATTAATAAACTTGACATGGAAGTATGTTGTACATTAGGTATGATTACCGAAAATCAAGCACAACGCCTTGCTGAAGCTGGATTATATGCTTACAACCACAATTTAGACAGTTCTGAAGAATATTATAAAGAAGTAATATCAACTCGTGGTTACCAAGATCGTTTAGACACTATTGATAACGTACGTAAGACTAATGTGACCGTTTGTAGTGGTGGTATTATAGGAATGGGAGAAAATGTAGAAGATCGTGCGGGAATGCTTGTTGCGTTGGCTAGTTTAAGTCCGCAGCCAGAAAGTACTCCTATCAATGCCCTTGTTGCTGTAGAAGGAACTCCTCTTGAAGAACAACAACCAGTATCTATATGGGAAATGGTACGTATGGTAGCTACTACGCGTATTGTAATGCCTCAAACTCAAGTGAGATTAAGTGCTGGTAGAACAGATATGACTAGAGAAGGGCAAGCGATGTGTTTCTTTGCTGGCGCTAATTCTATATTTGCTGGTGATAAGCTGTTAACTACTCCTAATCCAGATGTGAATGAAGACATGAAAATGTTTGAATTATTAGGCTTAGAACCCATGAAACCATTTGTAAAAAAAGCTCAACCAGAAACTGTTGAAGCTCAATACTCGGAATATAAAGCACTAGGTGAAAAACCTAAATGGACACGTCCAGATCACAAAATTGACCGTAACGAGCAGGCAAAACAGGCAGCCAAAGCCGTTAAAGCCTAGTTAAACAGAGATACATTTTACGTTGTTTTTTTAGGTTTGTACATCTTTTATGCCATTAAATCTTAAACAAATACCACGTGTAACTTCTATAAGTAAAGATAATTTTGTGAAAAATTATCTCAAACCACAACGACCTGTTGTTATTGAAAAACTAACTGAGGACTGGCCTGCATTTGAGAAATGGAATTTAGATTATATCAAGAAAGTTGCTGGTGAGAAAACAGTACCGCTTTATGATGATCGACCTGTGAAGCATGATGAAGGATTTAACGAGGCTCACGCACAAATGACGATGTCAGATTACGTAGATCTTCTCCAAGAAAAGCCTACTAACTTCAGAATATTCCTTTATAATATCATGAAAGAAGTTCCAGTGCTTCAATCTGATTTTAAATTTCCCAAATTAGGTATGCGCCTAATTAAAGGATTGCCTATGATGTTCTTTGGTGGAACTGATTCTAAGGTTTTTATGCATTATGATATTGACTTTACTAATATTTTACACTTTCATTTCAGTGGTAAGAAGAGGTGTATCATTTTCCCTCCAGATCAATCACAATATTTATATCGAGTACCACATTCTTTAATTGCTAGAGAAGATATTGATTTTTCTGATCCCGATTTAAAAAAGTGGCCAGCTTTAAAACAAGCGCAAGGCTACGTTTGTGAACTTAATCATGGAGAGATGTTGTATATGCCAGAAGGTTACTGGCATTATATGCACTACTTAACACCTGGTTTTTCCATCAGTTTAAGGTCTTATCCTCGCAAAATTCAAAATTTGGGTAAAGCACTTTACAATTTATTTTTCATGCGCCATTTTGATAATTTCATGCGCAAACGTAAAGGTCAAGACTGGATCGATTATAAAAATGATCAGGCTATTATTAAGACCCACAAAAAATTAAATATTAAGGAATAAGCTCTACTGTTTTGGCGTAGACCATATGGCTTTCCCAACCACGATATAGTAGGTAGTCGGCGAGTTTTTTTCTCTTTTTATATTTATCAGTTTCTGTAGTAAGTTGTTGTAACCGCTTTCGCGAAAGCGTATCAAAAGCTAAGATATAATCACTTTCTGAAATCTCTTTAAGACCTATTTTAATAGTGCGATCATTGAGTCCTTTCATTTTAAGTTCTCGTATGATACGATTCTTACCCCATTTCTTAATACGAAATTTACCTCTCGCAAATGACTCTGCATAGCGCGTTTCATTTAAGAATTTGTGATGAATTAAATGAGGTATGATCTCATCTATCGCCAGCTCAATCATTCCCATACTTTTAAGCTTATCTACCACGTCTTTGTGACATCTTTCTTGATAGGCACAATAACGCTCTATAGCACGTGTAGCTTCTTCTACGGTAAATGACTCTTGTTGCATAATGTTATCATAGTCGTTTTAGAACTTCTATGCCTTTTAAGTTTTAAATTATGTCAAATACGTTCTCAATTTTTACGAAAAAATTTTTTCAATTTCACAGACTAGAAACCATGTCTTAAAACTAAATATTATAGCTGACAGCTGATAAGACGGTATTTCCTAAATGTCAGTAAACAAATACTATCCGTTTATAATTAATTATCTGATTCAACTATTTCATAGCTGACATCAGTAATTGTGATGGAATTAGGGATGCCAGTATTATGAGACTCTTCTCCGTCAAGGCTATAAGTACAAGTTGAATTTGCTCCGATCTGATTGCATTGCGCTTGGGTAGATGAAAAAGAAGTCGAAACCGAACCATCAACATTTGTAGTGATTTTATAAAATCCATTTACTGGTATAGAGTTTAAATTTGTGAATTCAATCTCATACTGCAGTCTTGAAGTATTGTTTCCAGTATCTGAAGTATATTGAAAAAAAACGACTTCACTTTCAACAGGTATTAATTCTACAACATTTTCTGAGTCATTGTTATCATTGGAACATGATACTATGGATAAAACTAAAAGTATAGTTAGAAGAAAGTAATTATGATTATTTATCATTTTAAATATTTTGTATTTTATAAAGGTAGTAATCAAAAGAGCATTCTGGCAATCGATGAATCAATAACTACTATCTTAAGAAATCAACTTCACCACATCCTTAGCAAAATAACTAGCAATTAAATCGGCTCCAGCTCTTTTGATGGCAGTTACTTGTTCCATCATTACTGCATCGTGGTTCAACCAGCCTTTTTCGGCTGCGGCTTTGAGCATGGCGTATTCTCCGCTTACTTGGTACACACTTACAGGAACATCTACTTCATTTTTAATATCTCTTACGATATCTAGATAGCATAGTCCTGGTTTTACCATAACAATATCAGCTCCTTCATCGATGTCCATTAAGGTCTCTTTAATAGCTTCACTGCGGTTTGCAGGGTCCATTTGATAGGTTTTCTTATCTCCAAAACCTGGAGCGCTGTCCAGCGCATCTCTAAATGGTCCGTAAAAAGCACTAGCATATTTTGCCGAGTAACTCATGATTCCTTTATCTGTAAATCCTTCTTCTTCTAAGGCTTCTCTTATATAAAGAATACGACCATCCATCATATCGCTAGGCGCAACCATATCGGCTCCGGCTTGTGCGTGAGAAATACTCATTTGAGCTAGAACCTCGCAAGTAGGATCGTTAAGGATCTTTTGATTTTCGACTATTCCATCATGGCCATAACTAGAATAAGGATCTAGAGCAACATCAGTCATTACGTACATTTCTGGTGCTACTTCTTTCACGGTTTTAATGGCACGTTGCATTAATCCGTCATTATTCAATGCTTCTGTTCCTTTATTGTCTTTTAATTCATCTGGTACTTTGACAAAAAGTAAGACACTTTTTAATCCCATATCCCAAAGCAACTGAACTTCTTTCTTTAAAAGATCTAGGCTGTAACGGTAATAATCGGGCATAGAAGCTATTTCTTCTTTTACACCTTTTCCTTCTACTACAAATAGAGGCACGATAAAATCACTAGGTGAAATTAAGGTTTGTTGTACAAGTGATCTAATAGATGCACTAGTTCTCAATCTTCTATTTCTTTTAAATGGAAACATATTACAATTTTAGTTTTTTAATAAGCTCTAGATATTCTGGCTTATAGTTGGGGATTTTAAAAGTTACCTTCTTAGCAGTATTATAAATAGCTATGGATGGAACTTCTGAGTTTGATTGATCGTGTTGCGTAAATTGATTCTGGATAAAATCATTAATCAATAGCGCCTGGTCAAACGAGATGGTTTTTCTCGTAGTATTACCATCAGCTTTATAAACGATAATATCATCTATAAAACTCATGGATTCTGTCTCTTCTTCATTTAAAACAATTTCAATCGTAAAATCTTTACTGTCAAAAATGGAGTTGGCATTTTCTAAAGTAGGATCTACCTGCTGCTGGCAAGCAACCAGTAAAACTAAAAATAGAATTGCAACTAATTTTTTCATTGAATAATATTTTTAAAAAGAAGACTAAAACTGACTTTTACCTTTTCTATAGGTTAAACCGTCACTTTTAAGTTCAATTCTTTCAATTGCTCGTTGTCAATGGCGCTAGGAGCATCGATCATAACATCACGACCACTATTATTTTTAGGGAAAGCGATAAAGTCACGTATTGTTTCCTGACCTCCTAAGATAGAAACTAATCTATCAAAACCAAAAGCAAGTCCTGCATGTGGTGGCGCGCCATATTCAAAAGCGTCCATCAAGAAACCGAATTGTGCTCTTGCCTCTTCTGGAGTAAAACCTAAATGATCAAACATTAAAGCTTGTAGCTCCTTATCAAAAATACGAACAGATCCACCGCCTATTTCATTACCATTCATCACAAGATCGTAAGCATTGGCTCTTACATTGCCTGGATCTGTTTTTAGTTTCTCAATATCTTCTGGCTTTGGAGAAGTAAACGGATGGTGCATCGCGTGGTAACGCTCTGTATCTTCATCCCATTCTAGTAAAGGAAAATCTACTACCCATAGAGGAGCAAACTCATTAGGATTGCGCAATCCTAGACGCTCTGCCATTTCCATACGCAACGCACTTAATTGTGCTCTAGTTTTATCTGCTGGACCTGACATGACACAAATTAAATCACCAGGCTCTGCTCCAGTAGCTTCTGCCCATTTAGCAAGATCTTCTTGTGAATAGAATTTATCAACGCTTGATTTATAGGTTCCGTCTAGGTTGCATTTTGCATAGACCATTCCGGTAGCACCTACTTGTGGACGTCTTACCCAATCAATTAATTTATCAATTTCTTTACGCGTCATGCTCTCGCCGCCTGGAATCGCAAGTGCTACTACCAGTTCTGCCTCGTTGAAGATCTTGAATTCTCCCGCTTTCGCGAAAGCGGAAATATCAGCAAACTCCATCCCAAAACGAATGTCTGGTTTATCATTTCCATACTTTTCCATCGCTTCTTGATAGGTCATGCGAGGAAAATCTGCTATGTCCACGTTTTTCACCTTTTTTAATAAGTGACGCGTCATTTCTTCAAAAATATTAAGAACATCTTCCTGCTCTACAAATGACATCTCGCAGTCTATTTGTGTGAACTCTGGCTGGCGATCTGCACGCAGGTCTTCATCTCTAAAGCATTTTACAATTTGGAAATACTTGTCCATTCCACCTACCATAAGCAATTGCTTAAAAGTTTGTGGCGATTGTGGCAAAGCATAAAACTGCCCTTCATTCATGCGAGATGGTACAACAAAATCACGAGCACCTTCTGGTGTGGACTTAATTAAAACAGGTGTTTCTACCTCGACAAAGTCTTTTCCAGCTAGAAAATTGCGCACTTCCATTGCTACTTTAGAACGGAAGATCAAGTTCTCACGCACTGGATTACGGCGTATGTCTAGGTAACGGTATTTCATGCGCAGCTCTTCTCCACCATCAGTATTATCTTCTATAGTGAAAGGAGGCGTTTTAGACTCGCTTAAGATTTCAAGGTCTTTCACTAAAATCTCTATTTCTCCAGTAGGAATATTATTGTTCTTAGACTCACGCTCGATGACAGTTCCTTTTATCTGGATAACAAACTCACGACCTAGATTTTGTGCCTTTTCAATAAGCGCTTTGTCTGTGCGTTCTTCATCAAAAAGCAATTGAGTGATTCCATATCGGTCTCTTAAATCTACCCAAACGATAAATCCTTTATCGCGGCTTTTTTGCACCCAGCCGGCAAGTGTTACTTCTTTATTTATATCGCTAGCACGCAGGCTACCACAATCGTGTGATCTATACATAATGAATCCTTCTAATAAGCTTGCAAAAATAAACCGATTTCATTGATAAACACATAAGTAAAAGGCAAAGATTTATGTTTAAACGAGTAAAAATTAGTTAATCGAGCATAAAAATAAATTTTATAAATCACTGAAAAACAAATAAATATAATTTTAATGTAAAATTAATGTTACCTAAGTGTTGTGTAAAAGTAATTTTAAAGTTAACTTTGAGTAATATTAAAGAATACGATGATGAAGAAATTATTAATTATTACAGTGATGATGTTAGGTGTCATAGGAATGGCACAAGAGGTAAAACCTACTTTTGAAAAGATGGAAGATGGCTTAGTAAAAGCGACTTATTATCATGAAAATGGAGCTGTTGCCCAAGTAGGAACATTTTTAAACAACGAGAGACACGGTGAGTGGATCAGCTATAGTGCTGAAGGTCAAAAAACTGCTAAGGCAGAGTATAAAAACAATAGAAAAGCAGGTAAATGGTTTTTCTGGAATAACGACCAACTTACTGAGGTAGATTATCGTGAAAATGCTATTGTAGCAGTTAACACTTGGGTGAGTAAAGAGCCAGTGGCAACAAACAGACCGTAGTTCACGATTCACGTTAATCTTGAAAATCCCTTTCTAATCTTTTAGAAAGGGATTTTTTTATGGTGTTAATAAGGTTAACGTACCTTGATAATCTAGGGTAAAATCATTACCGACTATATCTACAATACCGTTATCAATATTAAAAACATAAGTTCCATTTGAGTTTTTAGTTATGCTTAATGTTCCTGATTCAATTTCTTCTTCTTGATCTAATGTGTCATTTTCAATATCATAGTTAATTGCAAAATACATTTCTACTTGCCCAGCAACTATTTGATTATCTGTTATAGTATAAATACCTTCTAGAGTAAATGAAGGATCGTCTGAATATACAGTCATGATTACAGTATCAGCTGCGCCTATAAACCGATTCTGACTCCACGTATATTCACCGATTGCTATCAAAATATTTTTGTAATAATGTTTGGGCATTCAGTCACAATCATAGCTGCATAAGTTACTGTTCAGAATTAAAAATCCCTTCCCAAAAATTTTAGAAAGGGATTTTTAATTTACGCAATGTAACTATCAACTTATTCTTTGATGATTTGAACTGTCTTTGTTGCATCATTAAGACTCAATTCTACAAAATAACTTCCACTAGCTAGATTTCCTAAATCTTGAATATTAGCTGCGTTGCCTGTGAAGTCAAGTGTTCCTGTTCTAATTATTTGTCCCAGCGTGTTAATCAATCTATAGGATAATTCTTCTTCTTGAGAGCCGTTGTTATTCCATCTTATATGAATAATATCTTTCACTGGATTAGGATATAGTTCAAAACCAGCAAGTACCTCAACAGGATCTTCACTTAAGGTGGTATTTGTAAAGAATAGGTGAAAGCGATCTTCTTGAATAGATCCTACTACACTAGAATCTACTGTAAATTGATAATCGTTTAAACCTTCATTTAATTGACTACTTGTATTTAAATGATTATCCTGAAGATAAACATTTGTACCAGCTGGAATTGCATCTATTTCAAACTGATAATTATAAGATGAATGTCTATAGTTAGTGTGATTTAGAGGAATGATATCCAAATTATTAGGGACATTTCTAAACTCAATATTTAAATAATCTGGGCCATTAACAATGCTTATGGTCTCATCTGGATTTCCTAAAGAAGGAGCGTCCATAGGATCTACAGCATTAGTATACTGGCTTCCCATAAATATTCCCCATGCATCTAGAAACTGCAATGGTTGTCCTGGCACAACTTTATTCAATCTACCTATAATTTCAAAATCATTTGTTGGGATAGAGAAAACAGTAGTTTGATTTCCATTTACAATATCATCTTGATTGTAAATAATCTCTGTAGGAGTGGCAACTGTTGTATTATTAAGTGTTGTTACAAAAGCCGATTGAGACGGTTGTAAATACTCATTTGCAGCAGATCCAGCGATATTGCCTCCTGTAGGTAGCAAAACGGTAACATAAGCTCCTCTCATATTAATTGTAGGATCCCATACATAGTATCTATTAAGATTGATGTTAATAGACCCTTGTAGAACTGTGTTTATATTAACCGTCGCTTGAAAAGGATTTGCTATAAAATTGAATCCTCCAGCTGTCAGTGAAAGTTGATCATCTTGATAAGTTCCTGTATTCATAGCGCCTTGTGCTCTTAGTACAGTTGGAGTAGGAGTGGTAGCATTATTTGTTAAATCTACAGTACGGTCACCTCTTATCATGATTCTATAGGCTTCGCCTATGTCGAGTCCTCGAACATCAGTATTGGCAACAGCATTCCAGCCTTGATTTAAATTATCATAGGTGAACATACTTGAGTTTCCAGATTGCGTAGCGTCAAAACCATCTGCACCGCTCATAGAACCAGAAATGTGAGTCCCTAATCCACTGTTATTAGAACCGTTTTCTTGCCAATTTTCAAAAATACTACCGCTAGTATTTACACTACTTGCAAGAAATCTATAAGCTCTTTTAGCAGGGATATATCTTTGTATAACTGACTCTCCAAGCATTGAGCCGCCTTCATTTGGTGAAATTTCTGCTGTATTTGTAGAGGTGCTTAAAAAAATTAAATTTCCATTTGCAGTATCCAGAACTCCATCCTTAAGTGTAAAAAGATTTGTAAGGGTCATTGCCTCATCTAAAGTGAAAGAATCACTACCGTCTTTCACAAAATTTTCTACATTTATTCCAGTAGTATATAATCGATTTGATTCTCCATTATCTCCTACAAAAGCAAGATTACCATTTGTTACCAAGCTATTTTGGCTTGATAAATCTCCTTTAAAGGATAGGTCAAAGCTTCCTAAATCTATGGTATATGCGCCTTCTATTGTTACGTCTTTTATATCTATGGCACTGCCTAAAACTGCACCATCACTTTTAATAAAGAAATTATCTATAAAAGTAGCGTTAGATTCTGGTGCATAAGGTCTCCAGTTGCTTGATTCATATATATAATCGATGTACTTTCTTCCTTGTTGAAAACCAGAAGCGATATCATCACCAGTATTACTTGAAACTATGACTAAGTCTCCTAAGCTTTGTTCTATAACAATATTTCCTACTGTCTCTGTATTCCCTAAAGAACCAATGACTTGATGTGATAAAGTTGTTTGTGAAAATCCCGCTTTCGCGAAAGCGAGACAACAAATTAAAATTAGATTTCTCATAATTCTGTTTTTATTTTTTCTTATCAATCAGTAATTGCATCTGAGCTTGAAGTTGCTTTACTTGATTTTTAAGTTCTTGTATTTCTGTGTTTTGGCTAGACTTTGCAGCTCTCGAGCCAGTAGTTCCTGTAGATCCTGTTATAAAGTCTGCACTTCTAGCATGTAATGCATAAGGAACACTTAATAGTTGTGTCGTACTTAGTGTCGTGAAGGTTCCTGTTTGAGCAGTATCAATAGAAACTTCTAGATAATACTCATGTTCTCCCCACGTAATGGTTGCCATATCTCCAGAAATAAGTGTTCCTCCACCTACTTGAAGACTTAAAACTCCATATTCTGAACTCGTTAAACTATGCTCTTCATTATACACAACAGTTCCAGCTACACCATCTTCTCGTACCGCTATGCGCACATCTACCGCGTCATTTTTTATAGGGTTACCATCAGTATCTCTAATTACCGACTGATAGTTAAATAATAGAGGCGTCATATCTCCAGAAGAAGCCGATCCTGTAGCATTTTCTAGGGCCGCGACTCTTGTTTCTAAATCTGCAGTTAAAGGAGATAGGTCTACTGTATTCATACTGTTTGTGATGCCTAGATTGCTTCCATTTAATGCAAGTTCTTGATTATCTGTATTTGCTGCAGACTGCCATGCGGTACCTTCCCATACTTGAAAAACATTATTAGTCGTATCATAAAGAGCAAGACCTTTATGTGCAGTTGTTAAAGAAGTCTCCAAAGTAGTTATTTGTGCATCAGTCAATCTGTTGAAAAGAATTCCTTTATTAGTATCTCCTAAGTCAAGTGATGCCAGTGTGTCTGGAGTATCTGTCCCGATTCCTACAGAGAATGGATTTGTGACTCCACCTAAAACCATTGTATTATCATTAGGAGCTGTTGCTCCTTGACCTATGGCCATTGCATTCTCACCGCTGGCAGTTGTCATTGCTCCAATGGCTATACTATTATTATTAGTTGCTGAGGCTTCGTATCCTATCGCCATATTGTTTCCTGTAAAAACTGTAGTGTTTCCTGTGCCATCTACCGTAGCTTGATGTCCTATTGCAATACCACCATTTGCTTGAGCAACAGCATTAGAACCTACGGCAATAGCCTCCTGATTATCTATGTCTACCTCACGACCTATTCCTACAGAGTTGTTAGAACCAGAAGCTATAGTCGTATTATACCCTAAACCTATGGAACCTGTACTCAAAACATCTGTATTTGTACCTACCGCTATACCATATTGGCCATCTACTCTAGTGCTGTAACCTATTAAAGTAACATCGTTGTTACCAGCATCTGCATTTGCGCCTATAAATGTAGTGCGATTTGTAACAGTACGCGAGCCAGTTCTTATACTCCCTGAATCAAATATGTCAGAATTAGAGAAAGAAATTCCTGAGCTACCAAAACTCGCAAAAGCTCCCATACCTACATTATCCTCACCTTCTCGATTGCTAGAACCTGCTGCTGCACCTACATAGGTATTTCTATTTGCATTAGATGTAGAATTAGTTCTATTATTGTCCCATCCAGCGGCGGCTCCAACAAATGTGTTATAGTCAGCATGCTCAGTAGCAGCACCAGACCCAGCACCTAACATGGTGTTAAAAGTACCTTCACCTATATCAACTCCGGCAGACTCGCCAAAGGCACTGTTATAGCTCCCTTCATCAACATCGCCTAAGGCCTCTTCACCTACACCTGTATTTCTATAACCTGTATCTGATGACCATCCTGCTTCATTGCCTACAAAAACATTTTTATAACCTGTAGTATTACCTTGACCTGCATCTTCTCCTATAAACACATTTTCATATCCAGTGGTGTTGTTAGTGCCAGACTCTTCACCTACGAAGGTATTATCATAACCTGTTGTATTAAACTCTCCAGATTCAGTACCTATGAAAACGTTATCTCCTCCTCTAGTTAAAGATCTTCCTGCCTCTTCACCAATGATAACATTGTCAAATCCGGTAGTCATACTATAACCGGCTTGATAACCTATAGCAATATTGCCAGATGAACCTGTTGTAGTTATAGAACGTCCTGCTTGGTAGCCTATAAGGACTAGTCTACTGGTTGATGTAGCAAAAGAGCCAGTACTGTCTCCATATGCCGTATTAAAATCTCCTGTTGTAATATTTACAAGAGATCCAGTACCAGTAGATTCATTTAAAGTCTGAGCGCTTATAAATGAAAAGCTTAATAAGCTGAAGGTTAATAATAGGTTGGAAAGCGTAATTTGTTTCATAATTCAAAATAGTTAAAAGGTGTTTTCAAATAAAGTTTATAGAATAGATTTTTACTTAAAGGTTTATCACCAAGGTAGTGCTATTAAAATTTGATTAGAGGTAAGTTCTTTGATTAAGATGAGGGACGTTGCAATATTGCCAATCAAACTTACCATCAAAGCAGTTTAGTTTTTAATTTCTAGAATTTTCTGCATTTTAGCTTCAAGCATTTTTAATTTATTTTCTAGGCTTTCTATTTTTAGATCAGCGCTAGATTTTGCAGCTCTCGATCCAGTAGATCCGGTAGTTCCTGTAATGAAATCTGCACTTCTAGCGTGTAATGCATAAGGGACACTTAATAATTGTGTCGTACTCAAAGTAGTAAAAGTTCCTGTTTGAGCAGTGTCAAGAGAGATTTCTAGGTAATACTCATGTTCTCCCCAATTGATAGTAGAAAAATCACCATTTAACAAAGTTCCTCCACCTACTTGAAGACTCAAAACTCCATATTCTGAACTGGTCAAACTATGCTCTTCATTGTACACAACCGTTCCAGTAACTCCATCTTCTCTCACAGCAATGCGTACATCTACTGCATCATTTTTAATAGGGTTACCGTCTGTATCTCTAATAACAGACTGGTAATTGAATAATAGCGGCGTCATATCTCCTGAAGAAGCTGATCCTGTTGCATTTTCAAGAGCCGCGACTCTCGTTTCTAAGTCAGCAGTAAGTGGTGATAGATCTACCGGATTACTATCATTAGTAATACTCAGCATGTTATTATTAAGACTTAAAGCTTGATTATCTGTATTAATGGTAGAAAGATCTACCGTATTACTGCTATTAGTGATGCCTAGATTACTTCCATTTAAAGAAAGCTCTTGATCATCTGTATTTATAGCAGACAGCCATTGTGTACCATCCCAAACTTGGAACACATCATTATTTGAGTCATATAATACAAGACCTTTTTGTGCAGCTGTTAGATTTGATTCTAATGCGGTGATCTCAGTATCTGTTAATCTGTTTACTAAAAGTCCTTTATTATTTCCAGATAGTTCCATTGATGCAAATGCGCTAGGTGTGTCTGTTCCTATACCTACAGAGACTGGATTAGTTGCTCCTCCTAAAACTAAAGTATTATCATTAGGAGCAGTAGCCGCTTGCCCTATAGCCATGGCGTTCTCACCGCTAGCACTAGATGTTGCTCCAATGGCGATACTATTATGATTAGTTGCAGAGGCTTCATACCCTATCGCCATATTATTTCCAGTAAAAACTGTCGGATTTCCTGTGATATCTACCGTTGCCTGATGTCCTATGGCAATACCACCATTTGCTTGAGCAACAGTATTAGAACCTATCGCCACAGTTTCTTGATTGTCTATATCTACCTCACGACCGATTCCTACAGAGTTGTTAGAACCAGAAGCGATAGTTGTATTATATCCTAATCCTATAGAGCCTGTACTTAAAACATCTGTATTTGTACCCATTGCAACACCATACTGTCCATCTACTCGAGTACTGTAACCTACCAGAGTAACATCATTATTGCCGGCGTCTGCATTTGCTCCTATAAATGTAGTACGACTGGTATTTGTTCTATTTCCAGTAATTAAATCATTATCCTCTGCAAATAGGCTATTCAAGGCCTCAAATCCAGAATATCCTGAGCTGCCGAAACTGGCAAAGGCTCCCATACCTACATTCTCTTCTCCTTCACGATTGCTGCTACCTGTACCAGCTCCTACATAAGTATTCTTATTAGCATTAGAAGTGGAATTAGTTCTATTATTATCCCATCCAGCTGAAGCTCCTACAAAAGTATTCGCATCAGCCCATTCTGTTGCTACACCGGCACTAGAGCCTAACATGGTATTAAAATTTCCATCACCTATATCAATCCCAGCAGACTCACCAAAAGCTGAGTTTCTTTGACCATTGTCTACATCGCTTAGAGCCTCGTCACCTACACCTGTGTTTCTAAAACCTGTATCTGAGTCGAATCCTGCCTCATTACCTACAAAAACATTTCTATAACCAGTGGTATTAGAAAAACCTGCGTCCTCACCTATAAATACGTTTTCATATCCAGTGGTATTTCGGGATCCAGACTCTTCACCTACGAAAGTATTATCATAACCAGTTGTGTTGAACTCTCCAGATTCAGACCCTATAAAGATGTTATCACCTCCTGTAAGATTAGAAAAACCAGCTTGCCAGCCTATAAATAAGTTGTCAAAACCTGTGGTGTTGCTATATCCTGCCTGATAACCTATAGCAATAAATTCACTTGTGGTGTTTGACCGACCAGCTTGATATCCCAAAAAAGTTGTTTGAGAACCAGACGTTAAAGAGAAGCCAGCACTATCTCCAAAGGCTGTATTATAATCCCCACTAGTAATATTTATATGTGCTCCAGTACCAGAAGATTCGTTAAGTGTTTGTGCAGATAAAGAGGTTATACTTGTAAAAAGAAGTAAAAAAAAGACGGTTAAAAAGGTAATTTGTCTCATGATGATTGGTTATTTAAAATCAAATATAAACAAATCTTTCAAAGACTACAATTATTAAAATACTGTAAGCCAATTAATTATGAGTGTTTTCCGTCAATTTTTATTGCTTTTAACTGATTAATAGATGTTTGTGTTGATCTCGCTTTCCCGAAAGCGAGGAAAAAAATCTTCAAAAAATGAATGCTAACAATTACCTCAAATAAAAATCATGTCGGATTGTAATAGAATCAAAACTTTGAGAAATTTATTGATGTGTATTATGCACTAGAGTCATTATAGTTATTTTTGATAATGCAACTAAAAAAACATTAAATGATGAATCAACATTTGCTGAAGAGATTTGTAGAGAATAAATCTTTATGGGTGTTTTCTATAGTTGCTATTATTTTACTTTCTTCTGCAAGGTGGAGTATGGGAATATGGGACAGTCCGGAGTTTGCATTTGCAGGAGCTAATTTTCAATTAACTCATGCGCCAGGAGCTCCATTTTATATAATAATTTTGAACATATTTCAAGGTGTGTTTTTCTTTGTAACCCCATACCAATCAGCTGTCTTGCTCTCTATTTTATGCTCGTGTGTAATGAGTGTTTATTTGTTTAAAACAGCGTTGTTACTTCACGAGTCATACATGAAAAAGGCGGTGCTAAAAGAGACATGGTTATACGGTTTTATTGCAGTAGGCATTGGTGGTTTGAATTTGACAGTTTGGGAATTATCTTATGAAGTAGAGGTTTATAGTATGAGCGGTATGTTTTTCAGTCTCCTACTCTACATGATTATTCAATTTTATTCTGATAGAATTTCAACTGCTTTTTTTATTAAATCGGTCAGCATTTTAATATTCCTCAGTTTAGGAGTTCACAAATTGAATTTATTGATATTGCTTCCAGTTTTCTATGTTATAATAAGAAAAGCTAAGTACCATGCTTTACTGAGCAACAGATTTGTGTCTTTATTAATGAGCGTTTTATTATTAGCAATAACACTTTTCTTGCATTCTTTGTTTTTAAAATTTGCAGTTGTCATTGCTTTATTTTTGCAAGACTATGTTGCGATTTCTCAAAACTTATCGTTTCCTCTACTTGGAATATTATTAATTTTAATAGTTGCAGTGTTATGGTATTATAAAAAGGCTATTGCCACAACTATTCTTATCGCATCATTGTTTTCTTATCTATGGTATGTGCCATTTCTCAATAGCCCACCAGAAGTAGGTGGTTATCATATATCTGATACAGAGTCGCTAGTAAATCATATAAATGCAAATCAATTTGGTTTACAAAAAACACCCTTTTTATTGGGAAAAAAGTATAATGAAAAGATAGACATCGCTACTGGAAAGGAGAAAACAAATGGTAATGAAATTTGGTTTCCACGTATGCATAGTACTAAATATTATGATGTAACTCAATACCCTAAGTGGGATGACGCCTCCATAAGAAATAGCCATGATGGACACCATTTTACATGGAGTTATCAAGTTTACTCCTTGTATTTAAGATATCTAGGGACCAACTTTTTGGGAAGGTCTAATATTCATAAAAACTCTGGAACGCATATCAATCACTCTGTAAGTTCTTATTTATACAATTCAAACCCATTAAAGGGTTATTATAAGATAGGTAGTGTAGATTATTTAGGTATTCCATTACTATTCATTTTTTTGGGAATTATTTATTCTTTCAAAAATGTGGATTTAGGTATTATATTAGGAGTTACCTTTCTCTTAACTGGATTAGCCATCATACTTTATTTGAATCCAGCTCCAGGTAGTTTGAGAGTAAGGGAAAGAGATTATATCAGTTTTTTTTCCTTCATAATTTGTGGATTTTATGCGATGCTAGGAGTTTTATGCTTTTGCAATTTTTTTCCCAAAATTAAAAAGGTATTTCTCATAAGTACTGTAGTGCTAACTTTACTTTTTGTTTTACAAAATTTTAAAGTTCAGAATAAAAGTAACGAAGATTTTAATGAAGCATTTTCTACCTGGATTTTAGATAGTATTCCTGAAAATAGTGTTGTTCTAGCAAATGGAGATAACTTAACCTTTCCCTACTGGTATCAGCTTGCAGATAGTGATAGATCCGTTGTATGGATCAATATAGAGCTTTTGCATTTAGATAGTTACAGGAACCAACTCTATAATTATATTATTTCAAAAGTGAGTTTAAATAGTTTATCGTTAAGAGACCCTGCTTTTTCAAAGGCAATTGAAACAAATATCATCAAAGAGGTGGTGCCCATGGTAGATGAAGATTCAGAATTATTAAGAACTGCTATTCTTTCCTTACTAAACGATAAGCAAAAACTTTTTCTTCAGTCCAATTGGGCAATTGATAATAAGATATTTGTAGAGCAAGGAATGTCATCACCATACTTATTAGTTGATGATAATAAAGTTGATTTAAAAGATAGAGCTCTGAATTTACTTTCCTTCAAAGCCTCTGATGTCCATGGTATGAATTCTCAAGAAATGAACATTTTGCTTGATTTCTATATTAAAAAAGCAAATTACTTAACTAACCAATTAATTAAAAATGAACAAATTGATTTAGCTAATCAACTCTCTAAAAATGTAGATCTTTTTTATGATAAGTTTGACTTGCCTAAAGATGGTAATGCATTTAATATCGCAGCAAGATTATATGAATTAAAAGAAAACAAGAGTGCTTTTGAATTAATGGAAAATAGTATTGAACAAAATATTATGCTAGTAGAATGGATGATCGAAAAAAAAAGCCCGATGAATAGACAACTCACCCTTGAAGCGGCAGAATCAAAAGTGAATTTACTTGATCAAATGTTAGTAAATTACAACAAGATTAACCCAACTTATATTCAAAATAATCTAAGTAAAATTCAAAAAGTTAATACAGATTATCTCGAGTGGAAAAACTCCATTTTAAATGATATTTAGTACAGAAGTAGCGTCTAGTCAACATAAAACTGATCAACCCATACTTAATAGGTGTCTTGCAGCTTATGTAGCGTTACAAGATTATCACTTAGGTAGCACGCTTGAAATCGGAGTTGGCTCTGGAGATGGAATAAAATTTTATATAGATCAAACAAGTAGTCTCACCGTTGTAGATAAAAACTTACATCTTTTTAACAAAAATAAATCCCTAAATAATTTTGATGCGATAAAGCAGGTGAAAGCTTTCTTACCAGATCAAAAACTAAGCACTTCAGTAAAGTACGATACAATTTTATGTTTTCAGTTTTTGGAACATATTGAACGAGATTTTGAGCTTATTAAGCACCTGTTTGATTTGCTGAATGATAATGGAGCATTATTTCTAACGACTCCTAACAAAGAGGAGTCTTCAGGTGTTAATCCATGGCATTATAGAGAGTACAATCAAGACGATCTTCAGTCTCTGTTTAAAGGCGTTTTTAAAAACATACAATTCAAAGGTGTTTTTGCTAATGAGGCATCTTATAATTATCATTTACGAAGCTTAAAGATGAGTAATAAGATTAAAAATACCTTTCTAATAAAACAATATTTAAAGCTTCCTAAATTTATACAGCATTTTGGTTACGAGTGGGCAAATAGATACAATCGTATACGTATTTCAAAAAAGGAAAAGTATGTTTCAAAAACCGAGGATTATAAAATAGATCATATACAGTCCAGCGCTGGTCTGCTAGATTTTTTTGTAATCGCTAAAAAATAAAACCATAACTCTGCTTGATTTTGAAATAATCTATTGATATGTCTAGTAGAAAAGCTTTTTGAGACTGAACATATTTAAAGGAAACTCTAGGATAACGTGTATAAAACCTAGGAATAAGGAGACTAATAACCCTAGGCCAAAATCAAACCAGTAGAGCAAGATTACCGTAATCCACATTACCGCAATCGCAATTATCTTTTTCTTATTGAGCAAATTATGCCATTTAATTACGGTCGTTTTAGAAAACCAGTTGAGATAATGGTAGCAATAAATAAATGAAATAAACATCATGAATTTGAGCCAGATCGATTCATAAAAATAGAACTCTGTTCCATCGGTCATACCCAAAAATTTAGAGAGAATTACCGGCAAAACATGAAAATCATTTTCTAGATACAATTCCTTCCATGTATCGCTAAAAAGGTAAGCGCCTCGAGTTAATTCTAAGTTTATAATTATTGCAGGAATTAATATGACTAGAGCTACAGAAATATAACCGTAAATACTTTTTGATTTTTTAGCTCCGTACAACATGAAAATCATTGTAAATAAATAGACGTGGATGATAGTAGGTACAAATACACCTACTAGTAATTTGTAATGCTCTACATTTTTTAAGTAAATAGCTCCTATTATACTAAAAATAACAATGATTGCCCAAGAGATCCTTGAAGAAACAAATTGATAGGCTACTGCTAGCATAAGCGTTATAAAAATAACACTGTTGGACCATTCATTGATAAAAATCATGATAGCGCTTAAAGTGGTATCACTATTCTCATAATAAAGAAATAATTTAGGAACAAATAGTATTAGAGATGCAGTCACACCTATTGTTAACCAGATGGTCTTTTTCTTAGTAAAAAAGTAACTTTTTTCATGAAGCCAATTAATTTCAGTTACGTAATGTAATGGACCTAGTAAAGTATAGGATAAAATAAAAAGCTCTAATGGAAAAAGGTAAGCCAGTATAGCAGCTACTACAACCAGCATAATATTAAGTTGATCAGTAAAGTGTGCTTTATTAAGAATAGATGTGAAGAACATCAGGAGCTGGTGATTAAGTTGTGCTAACAAATATAAAACATCCTTAATTCTATCACCAGCATAATTTTATTGGTTTGAGTGTCCAATTGCTTAAATAAATAGTATAGAATTGATGATGTCACTATTAAGTTTCCCTTAAAAATAACGACTAAACCTTAACATACTTTTGTTTAAACATATGTCGCAATAAGTTAAACAGATCGTATCTTTACATTAAATTATTAAGGTTATGGCAACGACTAAAAAAACACCAGCAAAAAAGACAACTAAAAAGGAAACAGCTAAGAAAGAAATTACAAAGCACGATATCCTTACGGCTTATATGGATTATGTTCTTGAACACGAGAAGACTCCTAAATCTGTTTACAAATTTGCCAAAGACAATAACATGTCAGAGCAAGAGTTTTACCAGTTCTTCGGTAGTTTTGATGGTTTGCGCAAAGATATTTGGAACACATTTTTCACGATGACAATGGATGTCGCTCATAAAAACGAGGATTATGCTCATTTCTCAAACCGTGAGAAAATGCTCACCTTCTTCTATACATTTTTTGAATTATTGACGCTTAATAGAAGTTATGTGCTCTACACATTGAAAGAAAATCAGCACATGATGTCTAAAATGGAGCAATTAAAAGGCTTGCGTAAACACGTAAAGAATTTTGCTAAAGATTTAATCATGCAACGCAATGAAGACAAGTCTAATATTTTGCTAGAACGTTCTGAAACGATTTATAGCGAAGGCGCTTGGGTACAAATGTTGTTCTTAATAAAATTCTGGATGGAAGATGACAGTGCAGGATTTGAAAAAACCGATATGGCTATTGAGAAATCGGTGAATACCATCTTTGATGTATTTGATAATACTCCTTTGGACGCTGTATTTGATTTTGGAAAGTTCTTGTGGAAAGAACGTATGGCGTAATTAAACTTAAATCTAAGTTTAAATTTAAACTAAAATAGGCTGAAATAATAGAGTTATTGTATTTCCGCTTTCGCAAAAGCGAGATTACTATCAAGCTATGAAAACACTAGACAAAATACCTACCAGTAAAATAGGACGCACCACAGAACTAGTGAAAACTGGAGCTAAAATAGGTGCGAATTATCTAAAATATTATTCTAAAAAGGCAGTAAATCCGTCAATGGACCGCTCTTCACTCGATGAAGATAATGCGACTGATATTTATGATGGACTAAAGAGTTTAAAAGGTAGCGCACTTAAAGTAGCGCAAATGCTTTCTATGGATAAGAGCTTGTTGCCTGGCGCTTATGTAGAGAAATTTAGCTTGGCGCAATTTAGTGTGCCGCCACTTTCAGCACCACTAGTAAGGAAGACATTCAAAAAATATCAAGGAGCTTTTCCAGAAGAAATCTATGATACATTCTCGAAAGACTCAGTAAATGCGGCGAGCATAGGTCAAGTGCACAGAGCCACTAAAGATGGAAAGGAACTAGCTGTAAAAATTCAATATCCTGGTGTGGCAGAATCAATAGGTAGCGATCTTGCGATGGTAAAACCTATAGCCATTAAAATGTTCAATCTTAAAGGTGATGATTCCAAAAGATATTTTTCTGAAGTTGAAGATAAATTAACTGAAGAAACAGATTATACGCTTGAGGTAAAACAAAGTGTAGAAATTACAGAAGCTTGTTCACATATCCCTAACCTTAAATTCCCTAAATACTATCCAGAGCTATCCAGCAAGCGTATTATTACCATGGACTGGATGACTGGGCAGCATCTAAGCGAGTTTGCAAAAACAGATTTCTCTGCAGAAACTGGAAATAAATTAGGACAAACACTTTGGGACTTCTACATGTTTCAAATGCACGGTCTTAAAGCCGTTCATGCAGATCCTCACCCTGGAAATTTCTTGATTTCAAAAGATCATGAATTAATAGCCATTGACTTTGGTTGTATAAAAGAAATTGTTGACGAATTTTACCAGCCGTATTTTGAGCTTGCGATTCCAGAAAATATTAATGATCCAGCAACTTTCAAAGAGAAATTATTCTTATTAGAAATTCTTAGAGATGACGATAGCGAAAAAGAAATTACCTATTTCAGCGCGTTGTTTCATGAAATGCTAAGTTTATTCACAAAGCCTTTTCAAGAGAAGACATTTGACTTTTCAGACCCAGGTTTTTGGGATGAAATTTCTTCACTTAGTGAAAAATACAGCAACGACAAAGAATTGCGCAAAATGAATGGTAATCGTGGTAGTAAACACTTTTTGTATATTAACCGGACGTTTTTTGGGCTGTACAATCTTTTACATGATTTAAAAGCTACAGTAAATACACATGAATACGTGAAATATCTTGAAGAGAAAGGTTTTAAGAATCACAGTGCGTTGTAAGTTTATTGGTATTGTTTTAAAATTCTAGTAGTAATTTGCTTTAAGGTTATTGACATTACTAAATAAGACTTTTATAATCTTGTATGGTGATAAATTAGGCTTATAACTATCCGTTTTATATTTTTAACGTCTTTCAAGTATACCTTGCAATTAGTGAAACTATATCAAGTCATTGTATTATTTTTTTTAAACTTAGTGGGTGTTATTACTATTAATGCGCAGACTTCTCATGGTGAAAAGTTTTTAGACTCAGCGAGTAATACAATTGATTCTAATCACTTCATTGCTCAACAATATTTAGATTCTATCCCTAAACCTTTAAGTGAAAGCATAAAAGGACATATAGCTTGTTATTATGAGTTAAAAGTATTGATCAATTCAAAAAATGAGGAAGACGCTAAACAATATCAAAATAGTATTTTGACATTAAAATATGCTGAGCTAGAGAATAATTACGACCTAGCTGGTTGGGCTTCTTTAGAATTATTTTACAGCGCCTACATTAGAAAAAAAGATTCTAGTGCATATCACTTTTTAGATAAAGCTCATGACTATTATACTTTGGCTGATAATAGACAAGGACTAGCGGAAGTTACTCAAATGGAAGCTTTAGATGAATTGAACAAGGGAAACTTTATCAATAGTAATAACATATTACTCGATAATTTAGAACATTATAAAAGTTTCAAAGACGATGGTTATTATCAATTGTACGGCTTGTTTTTAATAACATCTAATTATCTTGAATTAGACAATCTTACAGAAGCTCACGTTTATTTCAACAACCTTAAAAACTTGAAGGCTGATACTAGTATAACACCTGCATTGTATAATTCACATTTAGCGACTCTTTATGGAGACTTTGCGGAATTTCATTTCAATGATAAAGCGATGGACTCCACCCTTTTTTATCTTAATAAATCAAAAAGGGTTAAAGACGCTATGACTGATGAAGATAAAAGAAACTATTTTAATCTTTACGCAGACTATTTTGATTACGAAAAGAATTACCAATCCAAAAACAATTACATAGATTCTTTGCGCTTCTTAGAAGATAATGTGTTGAGAAAAACAATGGATGCTAGTTTACTTATCGGAGATGTGTTACTGCAATCTGAAAATGAACTAAATGTTGAAAAAAGAAAAAAAGAATTAACTAAAACATGGGCCATATCGCTTTCTGCAGTTTTACTTATAGGTTTAGGTTTTTATCTAATTAAGAATAAAAAAACTAAACAAATAATTCGAAACTTCAAAAAAAACAAAGATGAATTTGCCTATTTAAAAGATAATCACGAGAAATTAAAAGCAAAGGTAAAAGGGATCGAAGGTTATCTTTCAGAAATAAAAATAGAAATAAAAAATATTGCAGCTATTTCTGAATTAAAGGAGCAACAAAACAGAGTCAAAGAGTTGTACAAAAAGATTCAATTAAACTCTTCAACGCTATTTTCGAGTGGAGAAGATCATTTAAATTTAATAAATGATCTTAACGTAGACTTTTTCAATCAACTTTCCACAAAACATCCAAAACTAAATTCATCAGAAAAAATTATATGCTACTATTTGTTTATGGATTTTACCAATAAAGAAATCAGTTCATTTACAAATTCTTCTGTCAGAGCTGTGGAAAGTAAAAGGTATAGAATCAGTTCAAAACTTAATCTAAAACAGAAGAATATGAAGTTAAGTGATTATTTAAAAGAATCATTTTCTTGAAAATCAACATTATAAATAATTTCTAAGTAAGAGTAAATTTATTTATGAGTAGTACTTGCGTAGTCTTTTTGTTAATGCTTTCTTAATACTTATTTACATTTGTAGCCTCAATTTTTTTAAAATAAAGCTATGAAACATAAGTATATAACTGCATTAGCATTGTTACTCTCCATGTTGATGTTCTCTCAAAACGATAAAAGCTGGTCGAAGATGGCAGCTAGCGAAAAATCCTTTTATGAGCTTCAAACTGAATTTAATAATTATTGGTCAAACAAGACTCCAGAAAAAGGTCAAGGCTATAAAATATTTAAACGTTGGGAGAATCAAATAGAAGATAAAGTGTACCCTTCTGGAGATTTGTCTTTACCTTCTAACACCTATCCTAATTTTATTGCATGGCAACAACGTTACAATAGCGAGTTTGCTAATAATGCCAATAACCAGATGAAAACTATTGCGGCTACATCTAGCTGGACAACTTTAAATCAAGGTTCTGTAGCTTCAGGTTATGATGCTGGTTCTGGACGAATAAATTTTATAACCTTTGATCCCATTAGTCCATCAACAACAATGTACGTAGGTGCTCCTGACGGCGGTTTATGGAAATCAACTAATGGCGGTACATCTTGGACAACAAATACAGATTACTTGTCAATTATAGGTTGCTCAGGTTTAGTAATTCATCCTACTAATCCTAATTTAATGTATTTAGCAACTGGCGATAGAGAAAGCGATAGACGAAGTATTGGTGTTCTGAAATCTACAGATGGCGGAGCTAATTGGAACACGACAGGATTAGTATGGACGGTATCTGATAATTACAGAATATCTAAAATAGTTATGGACCCTAACAACCCTTTAGTTATGATGATCTCTACCGATGGAGGTATTTTTAGAACAATAGATGGTTGGGATAGCTTTGAAACGCAAACTATATTTGACCCTTTATCTGATGTAAAATACAAGCCAGGAAGTTCTACAATTGCTTATGCTGCAGGTAGTCAAATTTATAAGTCTACCGATGGTGGTATTAATTGGGTAGCTAATACTTCAGTAGACTTACCTAATGCTGCTGATGTTGAGCGAATTGAAATGGCGGTAACAGCTGCGGATAATAGTTATGTGTATGCTATTATAGGTAAAAGTAGTGATCAAGGATTTGAAGGCTTTTATCGCTCTACTGATAGTGGAGATACTTTCGTAAAACAATCCACAGCTTCAACACCAAACATCTTACATTCAAGTGCTAACCCAACTGCTGCTTCAGTAGGTGGACAAGCATTTCATGATCTTGCAATCGCAGTTTCTCCAGTAAATGAAGACAAAGTAACCATTGGTGGTATTAATCAATGGCAATCTACAGATGGAGGAGTAAATTGGACACGTATTACCTATTGGTTAGGAGCAAATCCAGCATATCCTGGACAAAATTCAGAACCAGAGCCTTATATTCATGCTGACATTCAATATATCGCATATATGCCAGGCAGTAATACTACCTTTTTTACGACTTGTGATGGTGGCGTATCAAAAACGACTGATGATGGTGTAACTTGGACTGATATGACGAATAACATTGCAGTTAGTCAACAAACAAATATCGCTTTGTCTTCATTAAGTCCGAACTTTTTCTTTGCTGGATTGCAAGATATCGGTTCATTAAAATATAATTCAGGGTCTTGGTCTGTGTTAAGCGGTGGTGATGGTGAAGATGGTTTTGTTGATCGCTCTAATGATAATGTTTTAATATCATCTACAGTAAATGGATCTTTCTTTATATCCACTGATGGTGGAACAACCACTAGTAATTTAACCTTTACGCCTGCTTTACCTAGTGGAGATTGGTTTACACCTATTAAACAAGATCCTGTAGATATAGACAAGATTTATATTGGAAGCGGAAAGGATTTATATGTTTCAAACGATTGGTTTACTGCAAATCCAACAGCTTCAAAAACTGGAACAACAGCACCAACACCAATAGATAAAAACATTTTAAGATTTGAAATAGCTCCAAGCAATACAAGTACCATTTATGTTATTAAAGATAATGTTATTTCAAAATCAACAAATTCTGGATCAACATGGTCGAATATAACAAGTGGATTACCAGTCGCATCTGCTAAATTAAAAAACTTGGCGGTTTCAAATACCGATGCATCAAAAGTCTGGGTGGTATTTTCAGGATATGCTGCAGGAGAAAAAGTGTATAAAACGACAGATGGTGGTACTACTTGGGTAAATGTTTCCAATGGATTGCCTAATATTCCTATGAATACAATCGTCTATCGAAAAAATAGTGTTAATGACGAAGTATATATAGGGGCTGATATAGGAGTTTATGCAGTTGATAATTTAATGACTTCAGCCGTGCCGTATTTAACGGATTTACCAAAATGTGCAGTGACTGATTTAGAAATTTATTATCCTACACCTACAACTGGAATCCTTAGAGCTGCGACTTATGGAAGAGGTAGTTGGCAAACTATTTTAAGTGATAACGTAACATACGTTTGGAATGGCTCTGTGTGGAACAATACACCAGAAGGAGCAATTACATCTTCAGATAATATGATCGTACAATCTGGTAGTATGGCGTCATTATCAAGTGGTATAAGCGTAGCAAATTTAACGATTGAGTCTGGCGCTTCTATTGAAGCAGATAATGGTAATATTATGGTTACTGGAAATGTAGTTAATAACGGCGCAATTTCTGGATCAAGTCAAGTTATTTTAAACAGCGCCACAGCTGTTGTAACAGGAACTGGATCTATGACTAATCTAACCGTAGGAGCAAGTGGCGTTGCTATAGTTAATGGGACACAAATTGTTTCTAAACAACTAGACGTTATCTCTGGAGGTTCTCTAAACGCAAACGGTAATATAACATTAGCATCAAATGCTTTAGGAACAGCACGAGTTGATCAAGTAGATCCTGGATCTATTACTGGAAATGTTAATGTTCAACGTTATATTCCTGCTGGTAACAGAGCGTATAGGTTTATAGGGTCTACAGTTTCTGGACCTACGGTATTTGATAGCTGGCAAGAATCTGGAAGTAATGCTACAGGATTTGGCGTTCAAATATCAGGAACTGTTGGAACTGTAAATACTACTACTGGTCTTGATGAAACTCTTTCTGGTAATAACAGCATGTTTACTTGGGATGCAGCAAATCAATCATGGACAAGCATAAATAACACACATACTCAAGTATTAAATACAGGAGACTACTATCGTTTGTTTGTGCGCGGAGATAGAACTACGGACCTATCAATCAATAACGCTACTCATACTGCAACTACATTAAGAGCAACAGGTACTTTAAGAACAGGATCCATGACAGTTACACCTGGAATTGCCGCAGGTCAATTCTTTGCTCTTGCAAATCCATTCCAGTCTAAAGTCTCTATGGTAGGCACAGCAACAGGAACTACTTCATTTATGTATTACTGGGATCCTAACCTAGGAACAAGAGGCGGATATTCTACAATCAATATGACTACGGGAATGGGAACTGCAGGTGTTGCAACTAATGTACTTGATGCAGGACAAGCAGTTTTCTTGGCAGACGCTGCGGGATCTTCATCAGTTACTATAAATGAGGCAAATAAAGTGTCTGGAAATAACAACGGAGGAGTTTTTAACACCACACCATTGACACAGGCTCTACGACTGAAATTATATCAAACCAGCCGTTTTAATAATGGCCTATCAGAGAGTGATGGTCTTTATATAGACTTCGATAACTCTCACAATTTAAATATTGATGTCAATGATGCGGTAAAGCTTGATGGATTAAATGTGAACATGTCAATTGCAAAGACTACAGGTGAGTTGCTATCAGTTGATAGTAGAACATTACCTACAGTAAATGAAGTAATAGGATTGAGTGTCACTAATTACTTAACCACAGCCTATACTATTAACGCAACCTTAGACGTATTGCCAGGGTTTACTGTTTATTTAAAAGATAATCTTACAGGAAACATCACAGAGCTTGTACAAAATAGTTCTACCGCATATAATTTTACAGTAGATTTGAATAATGCACAAAGTATTAATCCTTCTAGATTCCAGATAGAATTCCAGATGAGTACTTTAGGAAATGAAGAACTTTCATTTAACGACGCAGTTAGCATATTCCCTAATCCTGTAAATGGTGATTTACTTAATATCTATTTAGGAATAGTTACTGAAGGAAAGGTAGAAGTAACACTATTTAATACTTTAGGTCAAAAAGTAATTGCTAGAGAGTTTGACAGCATTTCAAATGGTGTAGTTACTATAGATAATCTATCTAGCTTAACAAACGGTCTCTATCTATTGAATGTAAGCAACGGTAAAAATACTGTTGTTAAAAAAGTAATTTTAAGCTATAAGCTCTAGTAAATCGCATCGCCATATAGATAAGGTAATTCATAAAAAAAAGAGCTGTTTTCATTCGAAAACAGCTCTTTTTGTTTATAATATGATTTTTTGCGGAAAACTCACTCTTTACGGTTGGGGAAAAAGGTTCGGTTTTTTTAGATTCCAAAACTTTCTAAACAAGTAAAAATTGCAAATGTCAATCCCAAAAACTCTTTCACCAACCTTAAAGGTTGGAAGTTTTCAGCCTTTCCTTTATAACGGAGTCGATCTTATCGATGACATTTGGATAATCATCTATAACTTCAATATCTGTGAATCGGATTACGTCAACTTTATACTTTGAAATTTCTAGAGTTCTATCTCTATCCTTTTCTTGTTGTAGTCTTGTAAAGTGATAGCCGCCGTCAATTTCTATTGCTAACCTTAATTTATGACAATAAAAATCAAGTATATATAAGTTAAAAGGATGCTGCCTCCTGAATTTTAAACCATTTGGTTTTGTCTTTAAATAATCCCATAGTTTATTTTCAGACTCGGTAGTATTTGCTCGTAGTTGTATCGCAAATTTTCTAACTTCAGCAGTTGCTCCAGCAAACATCCCTTCAATTTTCAGATAATCGATTTCTTCTTTTTTCATATTATTGAAGATATAGAAACCTCACCCTTTAGGGTTGGGGTAAAGGTTTCGGCTTTTGTGGTTTTTAAAACTTCCTTAGCTAATAAAAATTGTAAATATTAACTCCAAAACTTCTTTCCCCAACCCTAAAGGGTGGAAGTTTTTAGTCTTTCGTTTATTAAAACTCTGCTTCTAAACGATAGATTTCTAATAAATGATTCGTTAAGATTTACCGTGAAGAAACTGACCTTTTAAGGCTGAGATATCACCTCTTATAAACCACTCCATCCTTCATAACAAAATCCATTTTTTCTAGAACAGTCACATTCTTTTCTGGATTCTCTGATACAGCAATAATATCTGCATAAAAGCCTTTTTTTACTTGACCTATTTTATTTTCTAGTTTTAAGATTTTTGCTGGTGTGATGGTGGCACTTTGCAAGGTTTCCATAACTGGCATTCCAGCTTCGTTCATAAAACCAAATTCTTTTGCATTCTGCCCGTGAGCAAAAACACCTGCGTCAGTTCCAAAAACAATAGGTACTCCTTTTTTATAAGCTCTTGCAAATGTTCCTTGGATTTGCGGTCCTACAGTTCTCGCTTTAGGAACTACAATTTCTGGGTAAAACCCTTCAACTTCGGCTTTTTGTGCTACTTCTTTTCCTGCGGTGATCGTAGGAACGAGATAGCAATTTTTCTTTATCATTAATTCCATAGTACGTTCACTCATATAAGTACCATGTTCAATGGTATTAACGCCACCTTCTACAGCACGGTACATTCCTTCATCTCCATGAGCATGTGCTGCCACATGAAAACCATAATCATTTGCTGTTTCTGTAATCGCTTTAATCTCTGCAACAGTAAATTGCGGATTGCTCCCATTTTTTGCAACACTCAGTACGCCACCAGTCGCGGTGATTTTAATACAGTCTGCACCATTTTTATAACGATGTCTTACGGCTTCTCTTCCTTCTGCTGGGCTATTTGCCACGCCTTCTCTTGGTCCTGGATCGCCCATTAATTTTTGATTAGAACCATTTGTAGGATCGGCATGACCGCCGGTTGTTGCGATGGACTTTCCAGCTGTGAAAATTCTTGGGCCAGGTACTTTTCCTTTGTTAATAGCATCGCGTAGCGAAATATTAATTCCGCTACCGCCCAAATCTCTAACGGTGGTAAAACCAGATAGCAATGTGATCTCAGCATATTTTACAGAATCATAAGCAACATCTGCTGGATCATCCACATATTTTTGCACATAAGCATGCGGATTGTATTCTGTTTCCATGTGAACGTGCATATCCGTAAAACCTGGCATGACCCATTTATCTTTTAGGTCATAATAATCTGCATCAGATGGAATAGTTCTATATCCATTTTCTACACTTTGAACTTCTCCGTTCTCAATGGTAACGGTCATTTGTTCCATCCATTTTCCTTTTTCGGTATCTAGAAGGTGACCTGCGTGTATGTATGTGGTTTGCGCTTTCGCGAAAGCGAGACTTAAAACAAGTAATAATGTAAATTGCAGTTTCATAATTATAATTTGAACTCACAAGTTAAGACAGTTTTATCACATTCAATAATTTTAAAAATGTCCATTTATGTTATATTTGGACATAAATGAACGTATTATGAACATTTCCTTTACAGAAAAGCAAGAAAAATACATCAAAGACTTAGTAAAATCTGGCGATTATAAAAATGCTAGTGAGGTAGTGAGGGAAGCGTTGCGTGCACATTCTGAAGAATATGATAGAAAATTAGCTTGGTTAAAAGCTGAAATTCAAAAGGGGATTGATGCGCCTGCCACGGAATTTTCAATGAAAGAATTTTTAGAGCGCAAACTATCTGAAAAAGCTAGTGCGTAAATGGGTTACATTGTTTCAGAAGTTGCCCAGTGGGATATTAATGAAATCTATGAATTTTCCATTCAAGAATTTGGGCTGGAAAGAACTATTCTATATTTAATGGAGATGGAGGACGTTTTCAAATCTATCGAACGGCATCATAATATGGGAACATTACGAAAGCATATTGCAAAAAACCTATATGCTTTTCCGTATCAATCGCATATGATATTCTACCATATACAAAATGATGATCTCATCATAATCACTAGAATCCTCCACGGCAGCAGAGATATTCCAAACCACTTGACAAAATAGAAGAAACAATTTAAAACTGAATCGTTCCTTTCAAGTATATAGCTTTAGACATACTACTGGAGGCAGGGTTTCTAAAGATACTATCCATAGGTAAAACGCCCATAATGAATTCATTCTCTGCAATCCAAAAGAAATCGCCAGCAGTAATCCAACTGGAAAAACTGATGAAATAACCTTGTGGCATTGCTTCTTCATCAAATTCTCCTAAACTGAAATAGGTAGTATTATCAAAACCATTATGATATTCGGCAATCAAGTATTCGCCATTAGGAGAAATAGAAGGAAATCCACTTGATAAAACAGACTTTTTGCCTGTAGTACGATTTACCAGAATGACCTCTGCATCTTCTACAAAACCAGAAATCAAATAACTGTCTAACTCATCTATCTGACCGAAATATTCTGTTTTTGAAGCCCATTCTCCTAAATGGTCTTTTATCAAAACAGAATCCTTACCTTTATTGAGAGGTAAATAATATTGTTCCCATTCTACAGGTCGGTATTCGTTTTCTAACTTAAATTTTTTGGGCTGCCATGTAGTGTCAATCTCATAATTACCTATAATTTTTTGATGGATATAATCTTCTTTATTCACTACCTCAAACTGAATAATATCTTTGAGTGCTTCCTTTGCTGCTGGATTGTATTCATAACGTACATCACAACCACGATCCATTTCTCTTCTTGAAGAAACACCAGTCTTAGGTGTATAATCATCATGAGCGGCGCTATCATAAAGCTCTACAAAATTATGAAGACTTTGCGATGGAATTGTAGTCAGGTGCTTGCTCAAATACGCATCAAAAAGATATAGTTTTGTTTTACTATAGTAATTATAATTAAAAGTAGGTTCTACACGCACCCAACTTCCGTATACTTTTTTACCATCATCCATTACAAAAGTCTTCCCAACAGATGGAACATTTTCAATAACCTTCACTTGAGCACCATAGGTGAATTTATCAATAATCTTATGATTCACACTTGGTCCTTCTCTAAGATTTAAGCCATTTTCAGCATTTATAAAATAGCAGGTGTTTGGTTTTAATTGCGCTTTCCCAACGGGAAGTTTATGCCGCACTTGTTGCGGTACAAAAGCGGAACACAAAAAAACCACTACTAAAAGAATATTCAAATTTGCTTTCATAGTGGTTGTATTATCAATTATGAGACCTACTTACAAGTTGCCTTTTTTTGCAATCCAATTCGTGATTCTATCGATTCTCAAGATTAGAAATAACCCTAATGAAATTTTTAATATATAAGACATTATCTCGAAATCATAGGGCTGAGCGTTTTTAATATCAGTATATCTTTCATAAATAGATATAAAATAATTTACCGCATGAGGGAAAAGATAAATAGCTCGCGCTAACCATATGACACTCGTAGTTAAAAGAATCACTTTTGTAAGCGATTTTGCATTGATACCAATTGATATAGACTGCTCATTTCTAACTAGTTTTCCAGCTACCCATTCTGCCTTTAGGATCAAAAATAGAGATACAAAAATATTTATTATTAATAGAAATATATTTGAAGCGTAAATCCTTTCAATTGGGTTATTTATCGTTTCCCTAAATAAATTCATCATAGATGCTGAAAAAATGGAGAAGAAGTAAACAGCAAAATGATCAAAAATCTTTGTAAAAAGAAAAATCCCTGCAATTCTTATAATAATAACCGTCAAATGGCGATTGCTCATAGCTTAACTATTCAAAAACTCCTTGACACAATCGGTAATAAATTTAATTTGCTCGTCATCGAGCTCGGTATGCATAGGTAAAGAAATACATTCTTTTACCAGCTGATTAGTCACAGCAAAGTTCTCTTCTTTATAGCGATCGTCTAGATAGGCCTTTTGTTTGTGTAGTGGTATTGGGTAATACACACCACAAGGAATGTTATTTGTTTGCAAGTGTTTTACCAGTCCGTCACGATCTGCATCTTTAATCACTAACGTATATTGATGAAATACGTGACAGTCACAATTGTCACAAACTATAGGTGTGATGATCTTTTCCTCCTGTGCAAAAGCAGCGGTGTATTTGCGCGCTGCATCTCTACGTGCATTATTATAGTCGTTAAGATGAGGTAATTTTGCTCTCAACACTACGGCTTGCATAGCGTCCAGTCTAGAATTGACACCTACTACATCGTGGTGGTAACGCTCGTACATACCGTGATTTACCACACCACGTATAATATGTGCCAGCTCATCGTCATTTGTAAAAATCGCGCCACCATCTCCATAAGCTCCTAAATTCTTAGAAGGAAAAAAAGAAGTGGTTCCTACGTTTCCTATCGTTCCAGTTTTAGACTTAGAACCGTCGCTATGCATATAATTAGAACCTATTCCTTGTGCATTGTCTTCTATCACATAAAGATCATGCTCTTTAGCAATGGCCATGATCTCGTCCATATTTGCCGTCTGGCCAAATAAATGAACCGGTACAATCGCCTTAGTTTTAGGTGTAATCGCCTTTTTAATAGCTTCAGTATCTATGTTGAAGTTATAAGGATTTACATCTACAAGAACTGGTGTCAAATTCAAAAGCGCAATCACTTCCACGGTTGCGGCAAAAGTAAAGTCGGCAGTAATGACTTCGTCACAAGGTTGTAAACCTAGTCCCATCATTGCGATTTGAAGCGCATCAGTTCCATTGGCACATGGGATCACATGTTTTACACCTAGATAATCTTCCAGCTCTTTTTGAAAAGCATGAACTTCAGGTCCATTTATAAAAGCTGCCGATTCTATTACTTCTTGAAGACCAGTATTTACTCGATCCTTTATTCCTTCGTACTGACCTTGAAGGTCAACCATCTGTATTTTACGCATTTGCTTGAATTGTTTTCTACTCGGCTAGAATGCCTTGTATACGTGTAAAAATAAGCATTATTGATAGGAATCCCATAACCTTTATATTTATAGTATTTTTGATCAAAATAGATTGATTTGGAGAAGTTGTATGATGTTTTTATCGCTTTCGCGAAAGCGTGCCTACCACTAGCTGGAGCTTTTAATAAAAAGCTGAAACTCGGAGCACAAGGTCGAGAACGTACTTGGGATATTCTGGACCAGAAAGTGAAATCTTCCATGCCTAAAATATGGGTGCACGCAGCAAGTCTGGGCGAGTTTGAACAAGTAGTGCCAGTTCTAGAAAAAATTAATCGGGATGAATATCAAGTGGTACTTACTTTTTTCTCACCTAGCGGTTATGAAAACAAAAAAAATACTCCTCTAGCAGATGTAGTTTGCTATCTACCGATAGATGCCGTAAGTAATGTCAATAAATTTATAGCAACGGTAGAACCTTCGCTAGCTATTATGGTGAAGTACGAGTTCTGGCCTAATTATCTTAATGCGCTCAAGGAAATAGATTGTAAAACCATTCTAGTGAGCGGTGTTTTTAGAGATAAAATGTCTTTTAACAAATGGTATGGCAAGTGGATGGTGCAAGCGCTAGAGTCTTTTGACCACTTTTTTCTTCAAAATGAATCTTCATTAACCAATCTTAAAAAATTAGGTTTTACTAATGCAAGCGTCAGTGGCGATACCAGATTTGATCGTGCCAGTCAACTCATAGAAAGAGATAATTCGGTGAGTTTATTAGACGAATTTGTAAACGAAAAAAAATGTCTTGTAATAGGAAGTTCCTGGGCAGAAGATATTTCTATCATGAAAAACTGGTTGAAAGAAAATGACAAAACAAACAAGTATAAGGTCATTATTGCTCCACATGAAGTGCACGATCAAGCTATTGAGAGCCTTTCTAAATCACTTCAGTATGAGATGGTAAAATGGAGTGATTTAAAAGAAAACACTTCAACAGCTTTTACAAAAAAATCAACTTTAGTCATCGACACAATAGGTCTATTAACTAAAGCCTACAGCTATGCAGATTTTGCTTATGTAGGTGGCGCAATGGGAACAAAAGGCTTGCACAATATTTTAGAAGCAGCAACTTACGGCGTTCCTGTTATTATAGGCAAGAATTACTCAAAATTTCCTGAAGCCAGTAAGCTAGAAGATCTTGGTGGATTATTTTCAGTGAAAAATCCTGCTGAATTTGAATCCATCACAAACAAATTATTTGAAGATGATCACTTTAGAGATAAAACTGGAATGATTTGTGGTCACTGGATCAATAGCAATACCGGCGCAACACGCGAGATTGTAACATATTTAAAATCAATTAATGAAGAACTTATTCTGGATTAGTCTACTACTTTTTAATGTTCAATTAGGAAAAAGTCAAGACATTACCATAAAAGATACAGAAACTAAAGAAGCAATTGCCTTTGCGACTATAAGTTTTGGTAACGGTAAAGGAACTTTTGCAGACGATGAAGGAAGTTTTCGGTTTTCAAAGAAATTGTATCAAGATGTAGATTCTTTATTTTTTTCCAGCATCGGTTATGCAGATTTAGGCGTTGCGGTTTCTGATTTGAAGCCAGAAGTATTTCTATCTCAAGAAGCAGACGAATTAGATACCGTTATTTTAACTGCTGAACTCACAGGGAAATATAAAAACAGAAAGAAAAAAGAAATAGGTCACGATAATTATTTTGATTGCTGGCTACCAACGGTAGAAAGTGAGATAGCTGTAAGATTTGATCGTTACGATGGTGAACCTACACAAATTACACAATTGAAATTACCTGTAGTTCTCGAAGAAAGTCAGAAAAGCAGAAAGGGAAAACTACGTAAGTTTTCTACTATGTTTAGAGTTTCATTTTATGATGTACAAGAAGATGGCAGTCCAGAACGCAGATCGCTCTATCCTTCAAAAACATTTATTATTGATCAAACGAGTGAAGAAACCTATGAACTAGATATAGAAGAACTTAAAATCAACATTCCACAAAATGGAATCTTTGCTTCCATACAAGTTCTCGGTTATACAGATCCTCAGGGAAAGTTGATCAAAGCCAAAAAATACCGAGAAATAAAAACCAGATCTGGCGTGGAGAAAGTATCTACCACTTACCGACCTTTACTACCATTTACTGCAGAAATAGAAGGTAAAAACACTTGGGTACGACGTATTTTCTTCAATAATAAGACTTGGCAATTATTTGATTTGAGCTACAATCCTAATAGCAAACTAGTACGATCAGGAAATAACGATTATGGAATGGGCGCAGAATTTAAGGTTTATTATAGGGATTAATCTATACCGTAACCGCTTTATTTAAATAAGCTCTGAAAGGAATCATTTCTTTATAAACATCTACACAACGTTGCATAAAATCTTCTTGTGTTACTTCTTTTTGCGTTACATCATGTTGCACGGCAAATGTTTTCATGCGCAACAACTCTATATGTTTGTGATCTTGAGAATAGCCCTTAGGAGCCGTTTTTAAGGAATCGCCATCATCGATTACGTCAAAGGTTTCTTTAAAGGATTTTTTATTGAGGATCTTTTTATATTCCTCTCCATTGTAATCGATCGCATCGCGTATAGAGTCGAGTAATTCCTTTTTAGGTTTGTAGAATCCGCCAGCGATGAAGGATTCTTCTGTTCCTAAATGAATATAAAAATCGCCTTGTTTACCATTTTCGTTGAGATCCATTCCAGCGCCAAAATGATCCTTATAAATCGGCTTCTCTGGATGAAACATCAAATTATTATTGATCCGATTGATCGCTTTTCTACCATCAGTAGATATATAATCTGGATCAACTTTTCCTAATTCAATATCCAGCTGATTCAACCAGTCGATGTACCAATCGCGCACTTCATGATAACGCTTTCGGTTCTCGTCCATCCATTCTTTGTTGTTGTTTTTTTGCAAGTCTCTTAAGAAATCATAAAGTTTATAGAAGCTCATGTATGGTGTTTTGTTCTAAGATATTCCGCTTTCGCGAAAGCGGAAAAATAATTAACTTTTTTAATAAAAATTAAGATAAATCTAAGGTTTCAAATCGCTAGGAGTCTTTATCTTTAGGTCTAACCATAAACTTTATAAGATGAAAAAAGTATTTTATATAGCGATAGCTTTATTCTTAGTATCTCCTGTTTTAATGAGCTGTAGAGATGAAGAAAAAGAAGTAGAAGTGCAAGAGTTGCGTGATGATGTACCCAACGATAACAGCAATGAATCTACTTATGATACAAACCCAACAGAAAACGACCCTGATTGATCGTTACCAGTACTTATAAAAAAAAGGAACCTCTTAAGAAGTTCCTTTTTTTATGCTCTGGATTTCCTGACGTAAACTATCTAATCCTTGCTTAAGAGAAATCATTGCTTCTTCTCCTTCATGAACATCAAGGTCAAAGCTTAATTTAGAATTCACTTCCCACAATTCTTTGATTTCGACAACTGGCTGCTCAATTACAGGATACTCTCGATTGAGCGAAATTAAATTTATCGCTTCTGGAGATTCTGATTTGCGTAATTTTTTAACGAGAACACTCTCTGCAGTAACTACAACATGAATGCGATTATCATTTGCCATGCGCACACTTTCTACAGCTTTTCCCATAACCCATTCTTGAGGCTGCAAGACAGGTAACATACTATCACCTTTTACTTGAAAAGCTCTGTAACTACCTTCTTTATATTGTGGCAACGGTATATTAAAGGCGGGCAACTCGTTATACCAATCGGTATCTTGTACATTGCTCGCATATCCAGCGCTGGCTTTTATAGGAACCATGATCATATTTTCACGATCATTAGTGTCCATGGTAATAATTTTAGGCGCTGTACTGGTACTTGTTTCTAGATACTTATTATAACTATTCCCGTACAACCATAAAGGATTCACATTAAACTGTCGCAATAATTCCGTCACGATCTTGCCGGTAATTTTCTTTTTACCTCGTTCAATATCTGCCGTTGTGCTACCTGCATCGAGCAAGTCTGCAAACTCACTTTGTGTTTTTCCCAAGTCCTCTCGTACCTGTTTGAACCGCTTTGCCTCTGTTGAAATCTCTTGTGCCATAAAACAAATATAAAGGTTTTAGGAATAATTCCAATTTTAACACTGGAATATTTCCATAATATTGGAATATTTCCATATATTTGACATGTGAAACGGAATAGTTCTTGGAAATATTCCATAAAACTAATAATTATGTGTGGAAGAGCAACGATAATTACACCAGCGGTAGAGTTAGAAAAGCGTTTTAATGCCGCTTTCGCGAAAGGTGCCGTACTTCAAGAAAACGTGAATATCAGTGCTGGTAATAAAATACCAGTCATCACGAGTGCACAACCTAATCATATACAAATGTTTATTTTGGGTTATACACCTCACTGGGCACACAAACAGACGTATATGATTAATGCACGTAGTGAAGGAAGTTTGAATCCAGAAAATAGTACTACATATAAAGGAGCAATGGGTATTTTTAATAAACCTATGTTTCGTCATGCGATTAAATCGCAACGTTGTCTTGTTCTTGTAGACGCCTTTATAGAAGGTCCAAAGCAAGAAAAGCTCAACAAGCCTTACCTCGTTTATCCTAATCGTGATCGTGGTCCTTTTGCTCTTGCTGGAATTCACGATACCTGGCAGCATCCATTAACAGGAGAATTACATCATACAGTAGCTATTATTACTAGTGCCGCAAATAGATTGACAGAAAGAATTGAACACCACAGAGCACCTGTAGTATTGAGTAGAGCAGATGAAGAAAAATGGCTCAATCCAGATATTTCTGTACAAGAGCTCACTAGAATGATGCAGCCTTTTGACTCTAAAGGATTCAATGCGTATCCTATCTCTCAAAAAATCAAAAAGCCAGAGGCAAACGGATTAGAGCTTTTAAAACCTACTGGTGATAAACTATTCAAAGATTATGATCGCTGTCTTTATGAAAGACTCAAGTTTGCCGAGGAAGATGAATATGTGATTAGAGAAGAGCGTCTGGTAGAAGGAGATCAATTTGTTTTATTTTAAAATGTATCAAGATATGAACATAGAACTTATTAAAACAGAACTAGCACAACGAGTAGAACAGCTGGTAATCACTCGTCAAAACAGTAAAAAAGCTACTATGAAAGTGGTTCATAAAGTAAAATCATGGTCAGATAAAGTGGCCGAAACCGAAGATCTGATTCATAAAGTATATCACACACTTCATGAAGTATTACAGCAAAACGGCATACACTTTAAAAACGAAATTGAAAAAGAAGGCTTTGTAAGCTTTATGGAACCTACAGTAAACGATCTAGTCATCAAAAACATGGCAGATTAACTCTTAGGAATACATAAAATATAAAGCGAGTTAGCCTTAAACCTCACAAGAATAATCTTGTGAGGTTTTTTGACCACTTGTTTTAAAATAGTATTACAGATCATTAAAATACAAATTGTCAATCTCAGCCCGATGAAGATGGGTTTGAAAGCGGCAGTTTTAACCTGTGAGGTTTCGCCCATTGTAAAAGTTAGGAAGTAGAGTAAAAAGCTTGTGGGCAACCTCACAGGTTTTAGTCATAAACCATAATTGATCAAGAATCTACATGATCTCGAGAAATAACAGACCGATTCCGCTCTGCAGCGGAATGACAAACCAGTGTTAGTTTGAGCGATAGCGATGCGCTGAGTTTATCGAAGTGTCAAAAACGATTTGAAATAAAAAATACAACATCTATCGAGATTGTAATTAAGATCGAGATAAAACAAACCGATTCTGCTCTACAGCGGAATGACAGATAAAATTAAAAGGATTTTAATTCTATAAAACAGATTCCTGCCTACACAGGAAAATATTATGAACGATAAACACATCATGCACCTGGACCTCGATACTTTCTACGTTTCTGTAGAAAGGAAGATCGACTCACGACTTAAAGCTAGACCACTTCTTGTAGGTGGAACTAGTGACCGTGGTGTCGTAGCGGCTTGTAGTTATGAGACGCGTGGTTATGGTGTGCATAGCGGCATGTCTATGAAATTGGCCCGTCAGTTATGTCCAGAAGCGGTTGTAATACGTGGAAACGCAGGAACCTATTCAAAACATTCTGATGAGGTAACTGAGATCATTAAAGAGCAAACTCCATTATTTGAAAAATCTAGTATCGACGAGTTCTATGCAGATCTTACAGGAATGGACCGCTTTTATGGCTGCTATAAGTTTGCTACAGAGATGCGCAACAAGATTATCAAAGAAACAGGACTTCCTATTTCCTTCGGCCTTTCTATTAATAAAGTAGTTTCTAAAATTGCTACTGGCGAGGCAAAGCCTAATAATCAATTACTTATCGATTATGGGACTGAAAAAAGTTTTCTCGCACCACTTTCTATCAAGAAGATTCCGCAAGTAGGTGATAAGACCTATCAAACTTTAAGGCATCTAGGAATTAAAAAAATTCATACCGTTCAAGAAATGCCGCAAGAAATGATGATAAACGTTTTAGGTAAAAACGGCTCTTTGATATGGCAGCGTGCGCAAGGTGTAGATAATCGTCCTGTCGTGGCTTTTAATGAACGCAAGTCTATATCTACTGAGCGAACTTTTGATAAAGACACCATAGATATAAAAAAGTTAAAGTCTATTCTCATTGCAATGACTGAAAATCTTGCGTATCAATTGAGACGTGGTGATAAACTTACTGCATGTATTAATGTAAAAATACGTTACTCAGATTTTAATACCTACAGCAAGCAAATGCGCATTCCTTACTGCAGTGCAGATCATATTTTGATTCCGCGTATTCTGGAGTTATTTGACAAACTTTTTCAACGCAGATTATTGATACGATTGATAGGAATCAGGTTTTCACATATTGTTAGTGGTAATTACCAGATCAACCTTTTTGACGATAGCGAGCAAGCCATAAATTTATATAATGCATTAGATAAAATAAGAGAGAAGTATGGAGATAGAACCGTCGTTAGAGCAGCCGGAATGGAAGCAAAAACCATAGGTAGAATGCATAATCCTTTTAACGGTTTGCCACCTGTCGTGCTAGCGCATCGCAAACAGTGATTTTAGGCATGAGGTATGAGGTAAAATTTAAAAAATAGCGAATGGAAACAGCATGTCAAATGACAATTTATTGTTGCGGACAAAGTCCGCAACAATAAATTGGAAAACTCACAAACTCACAAACTCACAAACTCACAAACTCACAAACTCACAAACTCACAAACTCACAAACTCACAAACTCACAAACTCACAAACTCACAAACTCACAAACTCACAAACTCACAAACTCACAAACTCACAAACTCACAAACTCACAAACACATTTGTATTTAAACAATCATACATATTATTCTTTGCGCTACGGCACTTATGATGAGAAGGAGCTGCTTTTGCTAGCGCAACAAAATGGGTTGAACACCATCGTACTTACCGATATTAATAATACCAGCGCTTGTCTCAACTTTATAAGACTTTGCACAAAGCATAAGCTACATGGCGTCATAGGTATAGATTTCAGAAATGAGCATCAACAATTGTATGTAGGAATTGCAAAAAACAACAAAGGTTTTCAAGAGCTGAATGAGTTTTTATCGCACTACTTAGAAAATAAAATACCATTACCAGATCGTGCGCCTGCATTTGAGAACGCATTTGTGATCTATCCATTAGAACGTATTAAAGAGTTGGAGGTATCTCGCTTTCGCGAAAGCGAATACATAGGAATTTCTCTAACAAGTTTGCGCAAGCTTCCTTTTACCGAGTATGTAAAAATGGAGGGTAAACTAGTCGTTCTTCAGACTACCACTTTTAGAAACAAGCGTGATTTTAATGCACACCGTTTGTTGCGTTGTATCGATCTCAATATTCTTTTAAGTCAGTTGCCAGAAGAGCAACAAGGTAAAATGGAGCATCAAATGATTCCAGTGGATCAATTAGAAAAAGCTTTTGAAGCCTATCCTCATATTATTGAGAATACTAATAAATTACTTGAGCAATGTTCGATTAATTTTAATTTTGAGAATGCACAACTCAATGAAAATCAGCGTGTATTTACTACAGATGAGGCTGCCGATTTTAAAGAGCTTAAAAGACTTGCCTATGAAGGAGTCGAGCATCGCTATGCAGAAGTTGAGGATAAAAAAGACGTCTATGCGCGTATAGAAAAGGAGTTAGGAATCGTCCAGAAAAAAGGATTTGTTGCTTACTTTTTGATCAATTGGCAAATTTGTGCTTACGCTCGTGAGCAAGGTTATTTTTATGTAGGTCGTGGTAGTGGAGCAAATAGTATTCTTGCTTATCTACTGCGTATTACAGAAGTAGATCCTATTGATCTGGATTTATATTTTGAGCGGTTTATCAATGATTATAGAACGAGTCCGCCAGATTTTGATATTGATTTCTCTTGGGATGATCGGGAAGATATTACTAGGTTTATATTTGACCGATTTGATAATGTAGCGTTACTCGCTACTTACAATACGTTTCAAGTGCGTGCTGTGATGCGTGAGTTAGGAAAGGTGTTTGGACTTCCTAAAGAAGAAATTGATAAACTCACCAGCGGTCAGTTGCGAGCGCATGAAAAAGATCAAATGCATGATCTGGTACTTAAATACAGCAACCTCATTCATGGAATGCCTAATTATACCAGTATTCACGCTGGCGGGATTCTCATTACCGATAAGCCTATTCATTGCTACAGTGCTACCAGTTTGCCGCCTAAAGGTTACCGTACGGTACAATTTGACATGCATATTGCTGAGGACGCTGGAATTCACAAATTTGACATTCTCGCGCAGCGTGGTCTAGGAAAAATACGTGATGCGATAGAGATTGTAAAACACAATCAACCAGATGCACAGATTATGGACGTTCATAACGACGTGAAAAAGTTCATGAAAGATGAGAGCATCAATAAAATGATCTCACAAGCAAAGTGCATCGGTTGTTTTTATATCGAGTCGCCAGCTATGAGAATGTTGCTTAGTAAACTTGCAACAGACGACTATATAGGCCTGGTTGCTGCCAGCTCGGTAATACGTCCTGGTGTCGCACAAAGTGGGATGATGCGCGAGTTTATTCTACGCACGCGCTATCCAGAAAAGCGCAAAGAGGCACATCCTATCATGCAAAGTATTATGCCAGAAACCTATGGTATCATGGTGTATCAAGAAGATGTGATCAAGGTCGCTCATAATTATGCAAAACTGGATCTTGGCGAGGCAGATGTATTGCGTCGTGGGATGAGTGGTAAGTACCGTTCTCGAGAAGAGTTTCAAAAAGTAGAGGATAATTATTTTAATAACTGTTTAAAAGAAGGTTATGACCCAGCAGAATCTAGAGAAATATGGAACCAGATCAAAAGTTTTGCTGGTTACGCTTTCGCGAAAGGTCACTCTGCATCCTACGCCGTAGAAAGTTACCAGAGTTTGTATTTAAAACGATATTTCCCGCTAGAATACATGACCGCAACACTTAACAATGGCGGTGGTTTTTATAAACCAGAATTATATGTTCATGAGGCTAGAATGTGTGGTGGTATTATAGAAGCGCCATGTATTAATAACAGTGATCTTGCCTGCATTATAAAGGGTAAAACTATTTATATCGCACTGAGTTATTTAAAAGAATTAGAGCGTCGTACCATTCTCAGGATTGTAGAAGAGCGTGATAGAAATGGGTGGTTTTTATCATTAGAAGATTTTATTAATCGTGTACTTATTAGTATCGAGCAGCTTTCTATTTTGATACGAATTGACGCCTTCAGATTCACAAATACCGATCGGTATGAGCTGTTGTGGCAAGCGCATTATAAGCTGGATAAAACACCTAAAAAAGTATTGCAAAGCAAACTTTTTGTACCAAATCACAGACATGTAGAAATCCCAAAACTCGCTACAACAAAGGAAGAACTGGCTTTTGAGCAATTTGAATTATTAGGCTTTCCATTATGTTCTCATTTTGATTTATTGACAGAGCCGCCTAAGAACCAGCTAGGTCGTAAAGAAATGATGGATTATAATAATAAGATGATTTTGATTTATGGTTATGTGGTGAATATCAAAACTACCAATACCGCCAAAGGAAAGCGCATGCAATTCGGCACATTTCTAGACCATCGAGGTGAGTTTTTTGATACGGTTATGTTTCCACCGGTGGCTGCAAAAATTACTTTTCGCGGAAGCGGTATTTACATGATTTATGGAAAGGTAGTAGAAGAATTTGATTTCTATTCAATAGAGGTACAAGACATGAAAAAAGCAGATTACATTCAAGATCCTCGCTATGCAGAGGAGAATCCACAAACGATGCAGCGACTCGATAAACAAGCCAGTTTGCGAGATCGGCGTATGGGAAATGGAAATGGTAGACGCAACCCAGAATTATCGCTTGAAACTGGAGCGATTCATCAACCTGGTGGAGGAAGAAAATCGAGTAAGCCAGGTTAATAAGCTCTAAGATAAAACTAGCCGATGCCACTATGCAGCGGCATGACAAGGAAAGTGATTTGCATCTGGTGTAGGTGCTTAATTTAATGAGACATCCGCCTGCGCGGATGATGAATATGAACTACGAGAGAATAAAAGAGAAATTAGAAATACTGGCTGATGCTGCAAAATATGATGTAAGTTGTAGCAGCAGTGGTAGTAAAAGAACGAATAAGAATAAAGGTCTAGGCGACTCTAGCGGTATGGGAATATGTCATTCTTATACAGAAGATGGTCGTTGTGTGTCACTGCTTAAAATCTTGCTGACTAACGTTTGCATCTTTGACTGTGCGTATTGTGTGACTAGGAAGTCTAACGATATCAAACGTGCGGCATTTACAGTTCAAGAGGTAGTAGACCTGACGATTAATTTTTATAGGCGTAATTATATAGAAGGCTTGTTTCTTAGTTCTGGAATTTTTAAAAGTCCAGACGCCACTATGGAACGTTTGATACGAGTAGCCAAAAAACTACGTGAAGAAGAGAATTTTAATGGATATATCCACTTGAAATCTATTCCTGGAGCAAGCGATGAATTAATGCAAGAAGCTGGACTCTATGCAGACCGTTTATCAGTGAATATCGAGATTCCTACAAAAGCTGGATTAAAACTACTCGCGCCAGATAAAGATCACAAAGACTTTATCCAGCCTATGAAAGCAGTGCAAAAGTCGATTCAGATTTATAAGTCAGAAAAGAAGCTGATTAAAAGCACGCCTATTTATGCACCGGCAGGTCAAAGTACCCAAATGATCGTTGGCGCTACCGGAGAAAGTGATCGTGATATTATGTATAGTGCAAACTTTTTTTACAACAAGTTTTCTATGAAGCGCGTGTATTATTCTGGTTATATTCCTGTGGCAGAGGATTCACGTTTGCCAGCCATAGGAACAGAAGTACCTATGATGCGAGAAAATAGACTGTATCAAACGGACTGGTTGCTGCGTTTTTATGGTTTTGACGTGAGAGAGATTCTTAATGATACGCATCAAAATCTAGATATGGATATAGACCCAAAACTTTCATGGGCGCTGCGCAATCTAGATCAATTTCCTATAGATATTAATCGGGCCGATAAGCGCATGCTGGCTCGCGTACCTGGGATAGGAATGAAGTCTGTAGGAAAGATTTTAAGTGCTAGACGTTATAGAAAACTGAATTGGGAACATTTAAAAGCCATAGGTATTTCTATGAATCGATCTAAATATTTTATTACGTGCGATTCTAGAGAGTTTGAATCTCGAGATCTGACTAGTTCAAAAATTAAGGACCTGATCATGATCAATTCTACCAGCAAATACCATAAGAACTTTAGTAATCAATTAAGCCTCTTTTCATGACACTTACTCTGTTATACGATGGTAGTTTTAATGGATTAATGACTGCTATTTTCATTATTTACGATCATAAAGTAAAACTGCCTATTATCGCAAAAGCATCGCAGGAACAGAAAGATCTTTTTGGTGGTACGATGGATGTTATTACCGATGCAGAAAAGGCAGAACGTGTATGGAAACGATTTACCTCATTATGTAGTAAGAATGATTCTAGACAAATTTACAGAGCGTTTTTGAGTGAGATCATCGGAATAGAGAATACCATCTACGAATACTTAAAAATCACCTTCGAAAATCAAAAAGCACCAAGTGGTGATTATGGAAATACAACTGTTTTAAAGATTACACAGGCAGCAAAAATGGTAGGTCGTGAGAAACACCGTATGGAGGCTTTCGTGAGATTTCATATGATCGATGAAGAAATCTATTATGCAAATGTGGAACCTGATTTTAATGTATTGCCACTTATAGCTAATCATTTTAAAAACCGCTATGCCGACCAGAAATGGGTGATTTATGATCTCAAACGTGATTTTGGAATTAGTTATGATCTCAACTCAGTTCAAGAAGTGCAAATTGAATTTGATAAACCTAAAAGCCAGCGAGGCATTTTAAACACTACAGTTTCTGAAAAAGGTGAAGAAGTAGTAGTTTCTGGTAGCTTTCGCGAAAGCGAGAACAACTACAAAGATTTATGGAATCAATACTTCAAAAGTACCAATATCAAGTCTCGTAAAAACATGAAGTTGCATTTGCAACATGTTCCTAAAAGGTACTGGAAATATTTGAGTGAAAAGGTGTAAAGCTAAAACGGCAAGAAGATGAAATGTACAACTAAACAAACAAGCTTAACCACCTAAAACAGGAACTGCTGCAGCTGTGCCAACACTAAAAGTCCATCCACGATCTGATTTATAGGCTTTGGATAAGTTGACGCCATTTATACCTCCATACATTCCAAATCCTCCAATTAAACCGACTCCTGTGCCTAACGCAACTTCACCTCCATAGGTAGCTATAAGAATTCCTGCTCCTATTGTCACCAACGAAACGTATACTATCACTATTCCAAAAAGGACCGAAACCAACCTGCTGTGTTTTTTAATTTTCCAAATATGCTCTAATGGTATCAAATCACCTTTTATTTTAATGGTCTTTTCATCAATTATGAGCATTCTTCCATTATACCTTTTGCCATCTTCAGTGACTACTCTAACATTCTGGTTATCTTCTAAAATGTGCGTTTCGTTGAGTTCAGCGTTCTCCAAAACTAAATAGTTCACTTGAGCATCTACAATAATAGCCATGAGCATAATTAGGAGAGTTGAAAGTATTAGTTTCATAAAATGATTAAATCATAAGTTTACAATATAAAGATGCACCAATTATAAATAAGTTGCGTGAGTATTGTAAAAAAACCTACTTTGTCTTAGTAGTATCTGTCTTTTTCTTTTTCCTGCCAAAAAGATCTTTAATCAGATTACCAGCACCGTCTTTAACCGCGTCTTCTACTTTGTCCTTAGGACTTTTAATACCAGTGGTATCTTTAGGTTTTGCAATAGTAGAATCTTTTGAATTACCATTTCCTTTAATGATGTCTTTGATACCACCTAAAGGATTGTCGCCTTTTATAATATCGTTTACCGCATTATTCAAGGCATCTTCTCCTTTGTCTTTTAATTTTGCTTTTTGAATCTCTATAATTTGGTTAGTTAAATTCTTAACCGCAAGATCAAGGTTTAAATCAATTTTAGGACTCAAAAAAGATCCAGAAAACTTTATAGGTAAAGGAACATTGATTTTGTCCACTTCTTCTGAGGTAAGTTTAGAAAGTAAGCTGGCTCCTTCTTTCCCTAGATATTTAGCAGGAACATCAAGCGCTAGTGTATAATCCATTTCATTGGTAAGGCTGTGTTTTCCGCTAGCAGTTGCTTTAATTCCTTTGATGTTAAAGTCAAATGGTGCTACTTGAACGGCTCCATCTTTAAAGTTGAGACGTGTGGTGATATCAGAAACATCAAATTTATCAAGGTCTATGAAGTTTAATTTCTCGTCTAGTTTACCTAATAAGGGATTATTTGTAGCGTTTACATCCTTAGTAAGTAATTGTGCGATAGCGTCACCAGCCAGAGTGCTCAAAATAGGTGATAGATCATTGTCTAGTGAGCCAGAAAGTGTAATATCTGTGTTTATTTTACCTTGCAATGTTTTTAAAATTGGTACAAACGAGCTGAACATGTCAAAACCTTCAAAAGACTGTGCAATGTCTAGATTTTTCATGTCTAGCGCCATATTGAATACTGGCGTAGCACCTTTTGTAGAAACAGAACCGTTCACGCCTATGTTACCATTAAAAATATCTGTTGTAATATTATTAAGGGTTAAAGTCTCGTCCCTTACAAGCGCGACACCACTTACATTTTTAAGTTGTAATCCATCGTACAAAACATTAGTTGCTTGAAAATCTAAATTGGCATCTAGGAAAGCTGGAATTTTGATAGCTTCTTCAGTAGTTGCGCCAGTAGATTTTTGTGTTGTTTCATTTGCCTTTTGAGCAGGTGCAATCTCTGTAGCAGTCATAAAGTCTGCTGCATCTAATGTGTTTGATCTTACATTAAAAGTTCCTTTAAGGTCTTGGTCTTGAAGCAAGAACCCTATTAAGTTATTTATCGTACCGCTGGCTTTCAAATCTGTATTTCCAGTTTTTGCATCAAAGTCTGCTAGTTTAATTCTAGAAGTATTCATGTCTATTTTGGCACTATTAATAACTAATGGCTTTGTAAGCGCATCACCTTCATATTGAAACTCTGTTAAACTAGCTGTTCCTTTGGCATTGATACGTTCGTACCTCTCTTTTTCGATACTTTCCATATCAAATTTAGTAGCAATGTCTAAAGCTAATTTCCCATCGAGTTTCATTCCTTCTGGTAGTGGAAAGGCTTGTGCGAGGTTTTGAAAATCTAAATTTCCTTTGGCATTTAAATCCACATTCATGTTGGAAGTTAGATTTGTGATCATCGCATTACCACTTAGTCTATCACTACCGATGTTAAATGAAGTTTGAGCCACATTAAAATAAGTGTCATCTACATTACCAGTATCATTTTTAAGTTGTGCATCGATATTGATATTAGTTACCGTTTTAGGTAAATCAGGATATTTGAAAGAAGCATTTTTAGAACTTATTTTTATATCCATTTTAGGAATGCGAGTATCATCTACTTCTCCTTTGATCATTCCGTTTACTGTAAAATCTCCAGTAGTTGTGATGCCTTCTAGATTCTTGCGATACGTCTCAGGAATAACGGTAAAGAAATTTTTGAAATCTGACGATGGTGTGTCAAAGGTAAGATCTACCATCGTGTAGGTTTCTTCTAACTGTACAAAACCATCTAACTTCAATTCCAGATCATTTACAAAAGCCTTGTTTTCTTGAAACGTATATTTTTGATTTTCAAGATCCATGAGAATTGCTGCATCCAGTTTTACCTGCTGTCCAGATAAGTAATTGATATCATCCATGGTATAGAAGACTAGTGCTTCTGTGTAAGTTTCTAGTGTACTTTCTCCTAAAGAAAAATCTCCGTTACCAGAGTGATTTATTTCTGATAGGGCAAAAGTAATTTCAGTGCTCTTATCTTTATAAGTAAGTTCAGAATCATTGATCTCGTAGTGTTTCAAATCGAAGGAGAAGCCAGTGCTAGTTTCAGGGGTTTGTTCTGGACTCGCTTTCGCGGAAGCGGACTCCTTTGCAATATCCCAACTGGAATCACCTTTTTCATTTACCGTAAATCTAGCTACCGCACTGTTAACGATAAGTTCGTTGACATGAATAGGCTCACTAGCATCGTTAAAAAGATCGCCAATGGGTAAATCCAGTTTTACCTCTTTCCCGTAAAAAAGTGTATCGCCAGCAAAGGGCTCTTTATTAATTATCGAAACGCCATCGATACTCAATCGTGCATCTGGAAAGGCTCTAAAAAGGCTTAAATCCACCTCAGCAAAATCTATTTGGGCATCCATCGAGGCGTTGAGTTTATCTTTAATGATCTGTGCAATTTGATCTTTAAAGAAAAAAGGTGCCGCCACGATCAAAATGATAACAGCCAGCACGGTAATTCCTAATATCTTGAATATTTTTTTCATTGTATTTTTCTAATCTATTTCAATTTCTTCTCCTACTTCTAATCCAAACAGGCGCCTGAAGAGATAAACGCCTGCATAAAGTAATGGTGTATCTATCAAAGCCACGAGCATCTTAAACAAAAACCCTGCTATTAATAGCGATTTAAAATTTTCCCACGGTATGATGTTGTTGAAACATAACAATAATAAAACACATAAAGTATCAACAAACTGTGAAAATATAGTACTGAAGTTGTTGCGCAACCAGAGCATCTTACCATTAGTCAGTCTTTTCCAAAAATGATAAATCTGTATGTCTATAAACTGTGCAAATAAGTAAGCACTCATACTAGCAATAACGGCAATGGTTGTTGCGCCAAAAACCTTAGTAAACAACGCATCCTGAATAGGACTGGCGTCTATGGCTGGAGTAACATTTGCCACGGCTACAATTCCGAGACTAAATACCGATGCAAAGATTCCTGCAAGTACGAGATCATTTGCCTTACGACGGCCGTAAATCTCACTTACTAAATCGGTAACTAAAAAAGTAATAGGATAAGGTAACAAACCTACTGAAATTTCAAAGTTGAACCATCCAAAAGGGTTCCAGTAAAAAAACTTCTGGAAAATTAAGTTAGAAACTACCAGCGAGCATATAAATAATGCTGCAAGCACTAAATAAATGCGATTTGCTAGACGTAATTTAGAACCTGTAAGTGTCTTCATAATAAGTAGTAAAAGTAGTTTAAGAGTTGGTCATTATTCCTTAATTTGCTGCAAAAATTAAGAGCATCTCATTAAATCATAACCATAAGATATTCATTGCTTTAGGTAGTAATCTGGGCGATAGAAAGCAGCATTTACTAGACGCATCTCGTCATATCGAGCAGCGACTAGGTCTTGTGATTAAAACTGCTGGTGTTTATGAAGTTCCTGCTGCTGGATTTACAGGTGGTGATTTCTTAAACACTTGTATTCTGATACATAGTCATAAAACTGCACAGGAAACGATCACGGTTCTTCAAGAAATTGAGCGAGAAATGGGTCGTAAACCTCGCACAGGTGACACGTATGAAGATCGAGTGATTGATTTAGATATCGTTTTATTTAATGATGAAATTATTGACACAAGTCACCTACAAATTCCGCATCCTAGAATGCAGGAACGCAATTTTGTGATGCAACCACTCGTAGATATTGCTTATAAAATTGTTCATCCAGTTTTAGGTAAAAGCATGGTAGAACTTTCTAGCAACTTAGAGCCGTTAGAGAGAATGATGGATTTTGAAATTCCGCTTTCGCGAAAGCGGTATCCCATCCAAAACCTCAATTTTATTGCTGTTGAGGGAAATATAGGAAGTGGTAAGACGAGTCTCACTCATAAATTATCTGAAGATTTTAATGCCAAACAAGTGCTGGAACGTTTTGCAGACAATCCTTTTTTGCCGCTTTTCTATGAAGATAAAGAGCGGTATTCTTTCCCGCTAGAAATGTCTTTTCTTGCCGATCGTTACCAGCAGCTAAGTGATGATGTCGCGCAGCAAGATCTTTTTAAAGAATTTACCGTTGCCGATTATTATGTGATCAAATCATTGATATTTAGTGAAATCACCTTAAATAAGGAAGAGTTTTCTTTATACAAGCGACTGTTTAATATGATGTATAAAGAACTGGTCAAGCCAGATTTATACGTCTACCTCTACCAGACCGAAGACCGATTGTTAGAAAACATCAAAAAACGTGGTCGCGATTATGAGAAGAATATTGAGGCCAGTTACCTCTCTCAAATACAGCAAGGCTATGCTGATTTTATAAGATCACAACAAGAGTTGAAGGTAAAAGTCATCGATGTCACGGACCTTGATTTTGTAAACAATCAAGAGGATTATTTAAAGGTACTGGAGTTGATTTTGGAGAAATAAATATATATTCAAAGGTGCGGACTTAAGTCCGCACCTTTGAATGAGTGTAATAATTATTTATACAAAAAAACCGCCTTATTACTAAAGCGGTTTGATAATGTTTTCTCCTCAAAGAAGTGTTTTTATCTTTTAAATGAGAGCACAAAGTTTTAATTCTCTTTCTTTAGTTTTAAAATATCCTTTAAATAAGCTGGCTTTGCAGGTTTTGAATTGCCTTTGGTTTCAAATGGGTCTAGGTAATAAGAAACTATTTTGTTATCAGTATTTAATACATAGAAAGTCAACGGTTCACCATTAACATTTAAGAAATAACCTTTTTCATTTTCCTTTAAAGAGACTTTAATTGTAGCAGATTTGCTGTTGTAAGGAATTATTTCAAAATTATCATCATATTTTTTTAAATCTTCATGATGACTTTGATTGACATAATTACAATACTCGAATAAAATATCTGTATCGCTTGTTGATAAATCATCTTCAGTTAGTGTTGTATATTCTATTAAGACTTGTGATATGGGTTTTTGATCAATAAAATTATCGATTGTAAAGTTTTCTAAGATTTGAGTAGGGCTAGATTTTTTGTCTGCGCAGCCTATGAGTAACAAAGCGAATAATATATAAAATGGTTTGATCATGACTTTATTAATTAGAATTCATTTTGACCCATTTCAAATCTACCCTTTTATTGGTATACGCTTCTAGCTTATCTAATCTCAATGAGTCCATGCCATTAGTAATTATAATTTCCTCAATAGGCTGAGAACTTGAGTTTTTTACATTGAAAAACACTGATTGATTATTAAAAAAGCTACAAGCTGTAAAACTGATAACTAGAAATAATATTAGAAGTTAATTTTTCATTATTGATCAGTTGAAAATTGACGAGTTAAGCGAGATATCCCATGAGTACCATCTCCAAGATCTGTAGTTGTAAAATCATCATGATTAGCTAAAGGTAATGCCACCGCCTTAATATACTGCTCTATAACACTTCAATCACTCATCTCCTAGTGGTGGATAACTAGTAATTGTGATAAATTGATAGTTTTGTCCTTCTTTCTTGTATAATCTAGCAATTGGAATTGTTCCTCCATGATTAGTTATTATAATTACATAATTTCCGTAGAATAAAATTCCCTTGATGTATATTATTTTAATATCATCATGGTTTGTTTTTGAATCAACAAAACGAAGTTTGGATGTTAATATTTTATTTTGATCAAATTTTTCGGTTGTTGTAAGACATTTTAAAACCTTCCAATTTTTATAATTTAATACACTATCTGGAATTTTAAGCTGGTTATAACTTGTAGCTCTATTTAATAATGTTTTTAATAAATCATCATTTAAATCTTCTGTAGATTTATCAAGGTGATTAAAGCTATCTATGTATCCTACTTCACTTGTTTTTAGATCTCTATTTTCTGATTTATAAACTTCATTTAAAAAATCATAAACCCTTTCTTCATAAGGACTTATTTTTTGACTTTGACATGAATTTAAATTCATAACCATAAAGAATAAGATAATATACTTCATTACAAACAGGTTTTAGTTCCTAATAAAGGAAAATCAGTATTGGGCATAGATATTCCCTCTTCAACAAAGTTTCTTGAAATTATTTTAGGTTGTTCTAATGGATCTAATTGAGCATAAGCATTACTAGCAAACATCCCACCAGACCATGCTAGTCTTTGATATTCAATAGCAGCATGCTGAAACCCATCATCATTACCCAAAGATAATGCCATCGCATTAACAAATTGCTCCGCCATTAAAACATGTTGAGGATCACCATTTAAAACACCTAAATTTGATTGCAAAATTAAAACGTCTAATGATTCACCTAATTCACTATTGGGTACATGCTGAATTATATACTGTAAATAGGCATGTACTAATTCATGAATCGCGGTTCTAGCTATTGCAAGGTCAGTTGCGCGATTTAGATAGTTAGCATTAAAAGTTATTATTGACATATTACCTAAAGAAGCTTGGCCAGTAGTTGCATTTAATGGATCACCATCATCATTTACTAGATTTGGTTCAACCACGATTTTAACGGCATATCCTTCATCATTATCAAATGAGGACAAAATGTCTCCTGGTAGATTTAAAGCATCTAGTAGTGATTGATCGAGATTTGTAAAGTCTAATGTATATCCATTTTGAGAAGGCTTGAAACTGTTTATTATATCCTTCAAACAATCAGGAACAGTTTCACCATAAATGGATTTGTTTTCAAAATCTACCTCACCACCTTCTTTACTCGCAATGATAGCCTGAATGGAAAATCCTTGAGCCTCTTGTGAATTGTATTCTGATCTAAGATAAATATTAATGTTGTCCCTTAACTGATTTTGTTGTGGATTCTGGATAAAATGATATAAATCAAGATTATAATTACTAGATGTAGTATCATTCAAAGAATTGAAAAGTGCCTGAGTGTTTGTAGAAACTGGTGCTAATTCTTCTACTACTGGTAGTGTAATAATATCCTCGTCTAACTCTGTACCACTTGCCGCGCCACCACTTCCTTCTCCATCGCCGTTAGCTGTTCCATCGCCAGGTGGAGGATTGTATCCACCAGTTGCGCCACTGGCACATAATTCATAAATAGTAGAAGTTTCTAAAATGACAGAACCATAAACATCAAAATCACATGTGGTAGCACCACAGTCTGCACAAACCTCTATTGTGTTAGTTAAAGGACACCATAGAGAACCGCCTAGAATATCGTTACCTGTAGCTGGATCAATCATATAACCTTTTCCATCGCTCTTATAAGTCAAATAAAATTCTACTATTCTAAAGTCTTCATCCTGTGCCACAACGTAATTTATTATTTCACTAGAATTAATAGTTTGAGTAGCAAATGTAAATGAGGTTACATCATTTACTGTGGCCATAACAACTTTAGTAGAATCTATGTTGGTAACATAATCAGTAGTTGTAGTCTTATTTACCATTTGATAATTAGCTAGTTGACTTGTATTAGATTGCTTGCTAATAGCTAAATCCTTTAAATTATTTTCAGATATTTCAGACTTAAATTTATTAAAAGTAACTTCAGTAAATTTTTCTTGATCTTCTGTTACCGAATGTGAATGGGTAGCTATTACGTCTCTTTCACAACTGTTAAAAATAAAAATACCTGCAAAAAGTATTATTAGATAGGACTTTGACCAATTAAATTGCTGTGGTTCTGTGGTTCTGTGGTTCTGTGGTTCTGTGGTTCTGTGGTTCTGTGGTTCTGTCAAGATCATTTGTATAAAGGTAAATTCATTAATATGTTTTGAAGTTAAACAAAATAACAAATGGAAACAATGGGTATTAATACCCAATCTAGTGATATTAAGAGGATCAATAAAAAACCGCCTTATTTCTAAAGCGGTTTCATGGTATTCTTTAATTATTCTTAATTTCTATTGAGAATTTCCTATGATATCTATAGCAGTACTATTGATACCTCTAGAGGTCCATGTGTTTGTTTCTTTATTCCATGCATAAGCATTATTAGATGCTAAAACTCCTATATTACCATTAGAATCAATTATAGAAACTGCTGTACCATTAATAGAGCGACTGTACCAAGTATTTGTTTCCTTATTCCATGCATAAGCGTTATTGGAACTTAATACTCCTACATTTCCATCTTTTGTCACAATTATTGAAATCGCAGTAGAATTAATAGATTGGCTGTACCAAGTATTGGTCTCTTTATTAAAAGCAAAAGCATTATTAGAGCTTAAAACACCAAAGTTTCCATTAGCACCTTTGATATCGATAGAGGTAGAATTAATAGACCTCGTATACCAGGTATTTGTATCGTCATTCCATGCAAACGCATTGTTAGACGCAAGTACACCTATATTTCCTTGCGATTCTATTAAAGAAATTGCCGTAGAGTTGATACTTCTAGTAAACCATGTTTCTGTTTCGGCATCGTAAGCATAAGCATTGTTAGATGCAAGAACTCCTATGTTTCCTTTCTCACCGTTAGAACTACTACTGCTAGATCCACTCGAAGAACTTCCCGAATTTTTTGCATATAACGCATATGGGACGCTTAATAACTGACTCGTGCCGCTTATGGAGTAGTTGGTACCACCATTTGGATCGGTATCTGATTTTATATAATAAGTACCAGTTGCCCAATCTACGGTAGAAAAATCATCGGTTGTTGCGCCGTTTCCTATTTCTAAGGTAACTAATCCGTTATTATTAGTTGTAGCTGTATGAGTTTCTGTATAAACGGATGTCCCTGTTACTGAACCTTGCAAAATACTAATTCTCACACCTACTTGGGTATTCTGTAGAATAGCGTCACTAGCATTTCTAATGACAGCTTGATAACTCATCAATTCTGGAGCTTGAGCAGTAACTGATTGAAAGCATAGTATAGCTGCACAGATTATTAATAGTTTTTTCATGATTTACTGTTTGATGACTTTAAAGGTTTTGAGGTGTTTTTCTTTTTGACGTACTAGGATCATATAAATACTAGAATCAAATCCAGTAAGATCTATAGTACTGCCTAAAGAGTCAATAGATCCTTTTTGAATAAATCTACCTGACAAATCGATCAATTCATAGGTTAAGTTTTCCAAGTTTGAAGCTTCAACCTGAACAACTCCATTGGAAGGATTTGGATAAAGTGTAATTTTTGCCTCATCAGTTAAAGAAAGTATAGATAATACCTCAAATGCTATTTGAGATCCAGAAGAAGAGCTTCCTCCACTTCCAGTAGCTTCCTTGTAAGAAATAATACCTACAGAGAATGATATGCTACCAGAAGTTGAGGTGGTACTCGTTCCAGATGAAATTACATGCTCTTGTGAAAGAGCACTAAATGTAAACAGATTACAGAGAATTAATATGTAAATAGATTTCATCAAACCTTTTTTACAAATCAAACTTAATTCCTTGTGCAAGTGGTAATTCGTCAGAGTAGTTTACGGTGTTCGTTTGTCTTCTCATATATACTTTCCAAGCATCAGATCCAGACTCACGTCCACCACCGGTTTCCTTTTCACCACCGAAAGCACCACCTATCTCAGCACCACTAGTTCCTATATTTACATTTGCAATCCCACAATCTGATCCTGCAAATGATAAAAATTTCTCCGCTTCCTTCATCTCATTAGTCATAATTGCACTTGACAACCCTTGTGCTACGCCATTTTGTTTTTCGATAGCATTTTCTACATCGCCAGAGTATTTCATTAAATATAAAATAGGTGCGAAAGTTTCGTGCTGTACGATTTCAAAATGATTCTCTGCCTCAATAATAGCTGGTTTTACGTAGCAACCGCTTTCATATCCTTCACCGTCAAGAACACCGCCATCCACAAGTACATTTCCACCTTCAGCTTTTGCTTTTTCAATAGCTGCTAGATAGGTGTTTACTGAATCTTTATCTATTAATGGACCTATATGATTTTTTTCATCTAGTGGATTTCCTATAGTCAACTGACCATAAGCACCTACAATGGCATCACGTACCTTATCATAAACAGATTCGTGTATAATCAATCTTCTAGTTGATGTACAGCGCTGTCCACAAGTTCCTACAGCACCAAAAACAGCACCAGGAACAACCACTTTTAAGTCTGCAGTAGGTGTAATAATAATCGCGTTATTTCCTCCTAACTCTAGTAATGATTTTCCAAAACGTTGTGCAACTGTTGCACCTACTATTCTTCCCATTCTAGTAGATCCTGTAGCAGATACTAATGGAATTCTAGAGTCTGTAGTCATCATTTCACCTACTTTGTAGTCTCCATTAATGATACTTGAAATACCTTCTGGTAAATTATTTTCTTTTAAAATTGCTGCTATAATGTTTTGACATGCAACAGTACATAAAGGTGCTTTTTCAGATCCTTTCCATACACATACATCTCCACAAATCCAAGCCAACGCTGTATTCCAAGCCCAAACAGCCACAGGGAAATTAAATGCTGATATAATCCCAACAACTCCTATAGGGTGCCATTGTTCTCTCATGACATGTCCTGGACGTTCAGATGGAATTACCTGTCCGTTAAGCTGTCTAGATAAACCTACTGCAAAATCACAGATGTCAATCATTTCTTGGACTTCTCCTAAACCTTCTTGGTAGGACTTACCCATCTCATAAGAAACGAGTTTCCCGAGAGGCTCTTTAAGGTCTCTTAATTTGTTACCAAATTGTCTTACGATTTCTCCTCGCTGTGGAGCAGGCATAGTTCTCCATTCTATAAAAGCTGCTTGAGCTTTTTCCATTACCTGATCATAGTCTGCTTGGGTAGTGGTTGTTACTTTACCTATTAGTTGACCATCTACTGGTGAGTAAGAAGCAATTTCTTCTCCACTACCAAAATGGTGATTACCTGTTGAAGTACCGTGATTTACATCTTTGATACCTAGTTGTTTTAAAGCCTGATCCATCCCGAAGCTGCTTGCAATATTTGACATATCTATTTTTAAGTTTTAGTCCAGCTTTTCAGCTAGTTTTTTAAATACCTTTTTAGGATTTTTATTATCGTATAAGATGCTATAAACCGCATCTAAAATAGGAGTTTTAGCTCCTTTTTCTTCATTAATTTTAAAAGCGCTTTTTGTGGCGTAGTAACCTTCAGCAACCATGCTCATTTCCATCTGGGCACTTCTTACGGTGTATCCTTTACCTAACATGTTACCAAACATTCTATTACGTGAGAAGCCGGAATAACCAGTTACTAGTAAATCTCCTAAGTAAGCGCTGTCATTAATATTACGCTTCATTTTGTGTACTTTTTTAATGAAACGCTTCATTTCTCTTATCGCGTTGCTCATTAACACACTTTGGAAGTTATCTCCGTATCCTAAACCGTGAGCAATACCTGCGGCAATTGCGTAAATGTTTTTCAACATTGCAGCATATTCTGTCCCGATGATGTCGTCACTTATTTTACAATTGATGTAATCACTACTTACTCTATCGGCTAGAAATTTTGCTTTTTCCTCGTCAGCACAAGCGATAGTTAAATAAGATAATCTCTCTAAAGCAACTTCTTCGGCATGACAAGGTCCAGTGAGAACTCCTATATTGTTAAAATCAAGATCATATTCATCATGAAAATGCTCTCCAACGATCTTACCTGTTTCTGGAACAATTCCTTTAATGGCACTAAAGATGATTTTATCTTTTAAGTCAACCGTTAGTTCTTTTAATTCAGTGTAGACAAAAGCACTAGGTATCGCAAATATGCAAAGATCTGCTAGGTTAACTATCTCATTAATATCGCTAGATAGATGTAATTGTTGAGGTTTAAACTCTACAGAGCTAAGGTAACTAGGGTTGTGATCGTTTCTTTTTATATGTTCTATAGCATAATCACTGCGCATATACCAGTAGACCGTATCAAGGTTTTCAGTTAGCATTTTTACAATGGCTGTCGCCCAGCTTCCACCACCTATTACGGCAATTTTTTTGGTCTGATCCATAAAGTTGATTTGAATTTCAAATATACCATTTTTAGACCGTACTTATTAAGAATCTGGTAATGATACTGTCTTTGAATGATGATTATTTAATGCAAAATCAATTATGAAATAGCATCTGCAGTTTTGCGACAATTGATTCTCATTAAATGTATGCGTGATCAAAAAGAATGTAGTCAGTTGATCATTTGCTTTCGCCTTGAGCGATTAAACAATAGAACTATAACTTTTTAATCTTATCTAAAGGAATCCAGGCCTTATTACCGTTAGTAAGTTGGATAAGTGCCCAACTATTAAATTCTTCCATGACCTCAACTTTGGTACCTTCATGAAGCGTAAAACTAGACGTAGCAGTTTCTTTGGGTTCTTCCTTTGTCGTGAACTCTTCTGTAAAAATGATAGCATATTGCTGATCGTTCATACTATTTTTAGCATAAAAAGCAGCAGTAATGCTTGTAATAGCCATTAAAACACCTAAAATACTAAGTATAAAAAACAAGCGTTTCTTTCCAGCAGTTTGCGCATAGAAATATAGAATTCCCATTAGAATAGTAAATAAAACAATGAGAATGCTAAAATAAGCCCACTCATCAACGCTTAAGTTTTGAATAATATCGAGTAAGTTAGACTCCAGATTTGCTACTTCATTATCCTCGATGGCGTCAATTTTCATTTGGTTTGCAAATTTGAGATTATTGAGTACATCAGTATTCTCAGGATCTAATTGCAGGGCTTTTTCAAAGTTATAGATAGCAGGACCTATCGCGTTGATTTTGTAATAGGCGTTTCCTAAATTGAAATAAACCTCTGCACTGTGTTTTCCCGTTTTAAGAATTTGCTCGTATCCTGCAATGGCTAGATCATAATTTTCTGATGTGTATGCTTGATTCGCTTTCGCGAAAGCGGCTGCCTCAAAAGACTCTTGTGCGTTACTTAAATAAACAAAGAGTACAATTAATATGGTAAATACCTTCTTCATCTTACTTCTTTAATTGTTTATCTATATCGTTAAGCACTCGTCCAGCTTTTTCATAATCTTCTTTCATTGTCGCGTTAGAAGATGGTGTATAACGAGCAAATTCACAACTCGCAAGCAGTTCCACAAAATCTTTTCTAGTTTCATCTTGCGCGCCGCGCTCAGCTAATAGGAGTTCTACTTTATCTTTAGACATGTCTGCCGTTTGAATACGAAGTTTTGATCTTAAGTAATTGTGCAAAGACTTTTCTAGAGAAACATAAAACAGCTCGTGATTTCCTATATTTTTCTTTGCTGTGCTGAGGTATTTTTTACTTAGTTTGTTTGCGGTTCTTACACGATTTCCTATCACGTCTGCACTGCGTTTTTCTTGTTGCTTTCTAAAGAGCAATACTAGTGGTAACAATAAAAATGATCCGCCGAGGATGGACCAATAGGTTGTGGAGTTAAAGAAATAGGTTTTTTCTTGATCAATTAATTGGGTGCTCGTTTTTATAAATGCAAATTGTGCATTGTTCTGGATGATGTTTCTATCTCCATTGTTTGTGCTAGTGGTAGTAGTAGCATTTGCAGTTGTAGGTGCGTCACCTTCTACCATGAGTAACATTTCACCACTGTTTTTTGTGACGTATTGTTCTTTCTTAGGATCAAAATAGGAGAATTCTACTGGAGGAATGACATACTTACCGCCAAATTGTGGCACTATAGTATAACTATCTGTAATACTACCTCTCATTCCGTTGATGTTTGTGCTTACCTTATTGTTGCGTTCTGGATTATAAACTTCTAGGCTTTGAGGTGCTTTAAGTTTAGGTAATTCCATAAGTTTTAAATTCCCAGATCCTGATGCTGTTATGCTGGCCGTTAAGCTTTCACCAGCATCTAATTGTGCACGATCAGTTTCTACTTTAAAATCAAAATCGCCTACAGCTCCTGTAAAACTTGCTGGTCTTCCTACAGCTGGTAAATTCTTTACGACTATTTCTCGTTTTCCTGCGCTTACCGTTTTGCTCGTAGTAGTCATGTAAGGCCTACCAAAAAAGTCTCTTTTATTAGTAGGAATTTGAACTTGCACATCCAGCGTTAACGGCTCAATTTCTAATTTACCAGTCTTCTGCGGATATAGTATTGCTTCTCTCAAAACCAGATAACGGTAAGGCTCACCATTGTAAGTTCCGTTTTTTACTTGCTGATTTCTATTATCAATATTTTGAGACCAGAAGTCTCGATATTTAGGACTATCCAGCTCGTTCCAGCCAGTAACACCTGTTTGATTTGCCACATATATTTTATAGACAACTCTTATTGCCTCATTTAAATAAGGATTAGAATTTGATACTTCTGCCACTAGATGAATACTATCATCTACTCTTATGGAGTTATCATCTACATCTTTAGGTTGTTCTACGGCGCCAGTTACATTAATGACTTGCGGTATTGTTTTGTATTCATTACCATCATAGGTCATGACCGCTTGTGCAATAGTAACTTTACCAGTTTTAGTAGGTTTAAGAATATAGGTGTATGATTTAGTCATGCTGCTCTGACCATTAACCCAATTTTGAGAAACAGCCTGACTAGGTCCAGCAACCACTTGAAAACCTACAAAGTTAGGAGGCGTGAAATTATCGCCATCAACATTCATTTTAAACTCTATACGTAGTCTTTCATTTACCGCAATTCTAGTACGACTCGCAGTAGCGGTAAAGTCCACTTGAGCGATTGCATTCCAACTTGATATAATTAATAAGCAAAAAAAGATAAAACCTTTCATCCTGTAAGTTTAGATTTGTTCTAGTTGTTTTCTAATTAAAATGCATCAATCAACTAAAATTACTTTTTTTTCAGTAGCTAGATTAAAATATTTCTTTTGTACTGGATCAAAATATGAAAATTTGATAGAAGGTATTTCAAACTCACCTTTTATACTGGAACTAATGATATACTTATCAAAAATGTGATTTTTCATAACTTCATTATTACTTTCTTTACGGATCAATTTTAAACCACTCGGTATAGGTAACTCTGGCAATAATATTTGGTTTAAATTTCCTGTGCCTTTTAATTTAATGTTAACTACAAATTCATCATTTAAGCCAACTGTTGATTTGCTTATCTCCGACTCTAGATTAAAATTACCTATAGCGTTATAAAATCCATCTGGTTTACCATTTACTGGAATTGAATTAACAACAATGGTAATCGAATCAGATGACACAATTTTTTGAACATAACCATATTCCGACATTTTTAAAGAATCAATTTTTGTCAATTTAAAATTTATGCCAAGATCAAATTTTAATGGCTCGATTATTAATTCTCCTTCTTTTTTGGGATATATCACAACTCTACCAATAATTAAACTTCTACATTTTTTTTCATTGCATGTATCATCTTTAATTTTCTTGTCAAAAGTAAGTTTCTCCACAATAAAATCAGGAAACTTCGGCTCACTAATTATGTTATCTTTATAAATACTTAAACTATCATGTATGTACATTTTATACTCTAAAACAATAGGTTCATTAAGGTAAACGTTTGTACTAGTAACATCGGCGACTAGTTTAATAGTTTCTAGCCTGCTAGCAAAATCAGTAGGGTAAAGATCTGTTACGTCTGAAACTCTAATTTTAATACTTTTAGTTTCATATATTTCTTCAAGATACTTAATTGTTGCACTTTCAATTACGATTCTTCCTTTTGAAATAGGCTTAACGTAGTATTCATATGTAAAACCTACTTTCTCTTCACCATTTATCCATTTTTGTGAAAATAATTTATTAGGACCATTTATTATTTGAAACTTTTCAAGATTTGGAGGTTTAAAATCGTGGCCATATTGATTAATTTTAAATTCCAATCGCAAAGTGTCTTTAACGTCAATTCTGTTTTTGTTCGAAGTGGCAGTGAAGCTCACTTGAGCAACTCCTAAACTGCTTATTAGAAAAAAGAAAATGTAAATAAGTTGTTTCATTACCAGTCTTTTTCAGATTTTTTGGCAGCACCTTTTGCCTTTTTAGCATTTACTTTGTCTCTTATCTTTTGCTCTTCATTATTCATAGCTTCAAGAATCTGACTGATTTGTTGCGGTGTCATTTTACCTTCTACGCGTTGTTGAGGTGCTTTTTGGTCTTGTTCTTTAGGATCGCCTTTGCCGTCCTTTCCATCTTGTGGCTTTCCGTCTTTATCTTTATCGCCTTCTCCGTCACCTTTCTTATCATCACCTTCTTTCTCGTTGTCTTTACCTTTGTCCTTGCCGTCGGACTTCTCATCTTGTTCACCTTCCTTATTCTCTTCGTCCTCGCTCTTGCTGTCGTCTTTCTTGTCTTTATCATCGCCGCCACCACCACCGCCACCGCCTTGTTTTTCTTCTTCTTTTTTAGCTAGGGCTAGATTGTAACGAGTTTCTTCGTCAGTAGGGTCGTTTCTCAAGGCATTTTTATAAGCTTCTACTGCTTTTTTATATTCTTTATTTTCAAGTAATAAGTTGCCTTGGTTGTGATAGATTCTATGTTTTTCTTGCTTAGTTGTTGCAGCTTCTGCTGCTGCGATGTAATTATTTGAGGCGTTGTACTTTTTTGTGTTCTCATAATACAAGTTTCCAAGATTATAGGAAGCATCTGTACTTTTAGGATTTACAGCTTTTGCTTTTTTGTAAGCTGCCTCAGCAAGATTAAAATTTCCTTCCTCAGCATATTCTTGAGCCTTTGCAATGGCGTTCTCGTATTCTTGATTTGTAGTTGGTTCTTGTTGCGCTTTCGCGAAAGCGTAACTTCCCAATACCATCAGTACTAATAAAAAACTTTTCTTCATCATCTTACTCATTAAATAGATTTAACTTTTGCAGCCAGCCTGTTTTTCTTTCTAGGTAAAATAGGTCTAAGAATAAAAAGAATAGTCCGAAACCTAGAAACCACTGGAATTGTGATTCAAAATCGGCATATTGTTGAGAGTCAAAGGCTACTTTATCGATTCCTGCTAGCTCTTCTTTGAGCTGTTCTATAACAGTTGCAGTAACTGTGCCATCGATGTATGCGCCATTACCAGCCTCTGCAATTTCTTTTAAAGTCTCTGGATTCAACTTAGTCATGACGGTTTTTCCATCTCGATCTTTTTTAAATTCTCTTATTATACCATCTCGCTTGATAGGAATAGTAGCACCTTTTTCAGTACCTACTCCTATGGTAATAATACGAATTCCTTTCTCTGCAGCGGCTTCTGCAACGGCAACACTTTCTCCTTCATGGTCTTCTCCATCACTTATAATGACTAAGATTTTTGCAGCTTCCGTATCTTCACTATAATAACTTTCTGCTAACTGTATGGCTTCATTTATAGCAGTTCCTTGGCTAGAAACCAAGTCGGTATTCAAGGATTGAAGAAATAATCTTGCGCTACCGTAATCAGTGGTAATAGGAAGTTGTGGTACTGCGCTACCCGCGTAGGCAATTAAACCTATACGATCACTTGCTAGATTATTAATAATTTCTGTCACTAATCGTTGTGATTTCTCTAGACGGTTAGGCGCAATATCTTCCGCCAGCATGGATTTTGAAACGTCTACTGCAAACACAATATCTACACCTTCACGATTTACAGTTTCAATCTTTTCACCTGCTTTTAAATTTACTAATGCTAGAACTAGAAAAATAATGCCTACGCAAACGGTTACCAACTTTAATATAGGCTTGAACCAAGATCGATTAGGAATCAAATGATCCAGCATTTCTTTATTAGCATACTTTTTTTGTGCGCGGTAACGCCAGTAGGAGAGTCCTATAAAAAGAACTACCAAAACTGGAATAAGGCACAAAAGCCAGAAATATATTTTTTCTTCTAGTAGGTACATGTAGTACTTAGTTGTTTTATTTTAATTTCTGCTATCTCCAATTGTAAATGGAGGCAGCTGTTTCTTTCTATTTTGTGTTCCAAGATTGATTGACAGCTCCAAATTTCATCGTTTCTTCATCGCAAACACCCAACCTAGCCTTCCCTCAAGGGAAGGAACTTTCATTTTCATTTTCATTTTCGAGTTCTAATTCGAGTTCATCAGGCAACCGTTTTAAACACTGTATATCTCAGTAATAGTTCTAAACCTATGAGAATAAGCGCTAGTAACACCAGATCACGATATTTCTCTTCTACATTATAGAATTCAAATTGTTCAATTTCTGTTTTTTCTAGTTTATCAATTTCGGCATAGATTTCTTTTAACTTCTGGTTGTTTGTGGCTCTAAAATATTTTCCACCAGTGTCTGCGGCGATTTGTTTCATCAATTCTTCATCGATCTCTACTGGAGCCATTCTCATTTCAAAGGTCCCATCAGCTCTTGCTCTAAAAGGAGATGGCGCATTACCATTAGTTCCTATTCCTATAGTATATACTTTGATGTCAAATTCTATTGCCAGCTCGCTAGCGATTTTAGGATCTAGAAAACCGCTGTTATTTACTCCATCAGTCATTAAAATAATGACTTTACTCAATGCTTCACTTTCTTTCAAGCGGTTTACTGCTGTTGCAAGTCCCATTCCTATGGCTGTTCCGTTTTCAAGAACACCGTCAAACTTGATGTCTTTAATCGCTTTTAAAGAAATAGTTTTATCTGTTGTGATAGGTGTTTTGGTATAACTTTCTCCTGCATAAACCACGACTCCTATACGGTCGTTAGGTCTTCCATTGATAAAATCTGCGGCAACTTCTTTAGTCGCTTCTAGACGATCTGGTTTAAGATCTCTGGCAAGCATACTGGCACTTACATCTACTGCAAGAACGATGTCTATTCCATTAGTCGTTTTAGTTTTTGTGGTAACATCAGTAGTTTGAGGTCTTGCTAGAGCAACAATAATCAATGATAAAGCAAGCAACCTTAATACAAAAAGTAAAGGCCTTAATTTCCCAAAAATGGAATTACTGGATTGAAATCCTTTGCTAGAAGAAACTTTTACAGCGGCATTTTGTCTATTAAATGTCCAAACGTAAAAAGCAATTACCAGTGGTAACCCCAGAAACAACCAAAACATTTCTGGAGAAGCAAACTCTATATTTGTGAACCAGTCCATCATTACTTTTGTTTCTTTTTACCATCTTCGAAGGATGGAAATACAATCGAACTCCTCACTTTTTCTCTTAGTATTCTTCCAAATTCACGTTCTGGATCTTCCTCATCATCTTTTTTATTACTGATAATGATTTGGTCAATTCCTATACGATTAAGCATTTTTAGAACTTCGTATTCGTAAATCTCTCCATCTAGATTATAAGTTCCTTCTAGAGAAACACCCTTGAGACCATTCATTTCTATTTCATTGTCTAACATAAGGATATCGCTAGCACCCATTTCTTCAAAAACCTTAATCATATTGTTATGAACCATTTCTGGTGATAATTGTTTTTGCTCGTCAGTAGGTTCTTCTTTAAGTGTAAATGTGATTACTCCTATATAAAAATCATCAGTGAGATCGCCCGAAGAGAACTGATCCACGCTTGCTGCAATTACAGAGAATTGATCACTTAAAACGGTCGTGTCCTGACGCACAAGTATATCTGGCGAGTTGAGTTGTACAGGTGGCATTCCATATTCACTAGTTAACCAGGTTTGCTCTGTAAACTCTCTTAACTCATTACCTAGAACTTGATCTTTTACATTTTCAAACCCTGCAACATAGCTCCATATTCCTATACCTATAAATAGGGCAACGACTCCAGCGCCTATTCCCAAAGCAATTTTTTGAGTACGCTTTTTTATTTCTTGCTGTCTGCGGTATTTCGCATCTTGCATTAATTCCTCCTCGGTAGGTGGCGGCAGTACTCTATGAATATTATCAATAATTTCTCTAGTTCTATTTCTGTCTTCTTTGGCGCTTATCGCATCACCACTTGCGCTCGCAAATTTTACTAAATCTGCTTTTTGAAGTATTTCCTCTAGTCTAGATTGTGTTTTATCGGTAATATGCATGCCTTTTTCAGTCATGGTAATTTTCAATTCTTTGATCAATTGACCTGTCGTGCTTTCTAAGGTGTGACCATAAACTTTAGAATCAATATACCTTCTAATAATGTAGGTTAACTCTGTATAATATTCTTTCCAGTTACGGTTCTCTAGATAACCGCTGTCGTCTAATTTTTGCAAGCGGTATTGCGTCCATTCATATGGCTGTAAAGTTTCTTCATAGGTTTTTTGTTCCCGCTTTCGCGAAAGCAAAACAACAGCAATCGCCACAGGAATTAAAAGCAATAACCACCACATCCAAGCGTAAGAACCTCTTGAACGATCTTCAATTTCTACCGAATCTTTAATCGGGAACATACCTTGTTTAGTAGTATCCACAACTACTTCTCGCACGCTTACTAGAATGGAGTCGGACTGTAATCTTCTTGCGTTTTTAAGGATTTCCAGACGTGGCACCCAGTAATCACCAGAGTCAAATTGTGTGATGCCATATTTTTTGAATAGTCGTATTTTATCGGCTATTTTCAAGCTGTCTACTGGATAACTATTGATGACTTCCATCGCTCCCATAGTTTGTTGCTCTGGAAAAATGATGAGATCACCTAACTCAGCCTCGACACTTATGCCCAGTTGTACCTCTTCACCTATTTTTATAAGATCTCGATCTACTTTAGTTTCTACTTCTTTAACAGTAGGCTCTTGTGCATGAGATAAAACAGTGCATAATAGAAATGATATGTAAAGGAGTTTTTTTATCATCTTGCTTTAAAGTATCCTAATAGTTTTTTAGTGTAATTTTCTTGAGTTTCTAGATCGATCGCACCAGCATCTGATCTGGTAAAAGCGTCCTTAAAATAAGCAGCACATTCTTTATGATACGCAGCATATTTTGTACGTACAGATTTAGAACTCGTATTGATTAACTGTGATTTACCAGTTTCCTGATCTAAGAATTGAACCAGTCCCATTTTAGGCATTTCGGTCTCACGCTTATCGTAGACTCTTATACCGGTAACATCGTGTTTGCGACCAGCTATCTGCAAGGTCTTTTTATAATCGGTACTCATAAAGTCTGACATCACAAATACGATGGCTTTTTTCTTTAAAACACCTGCAAGGAATTTCAAAGCTCCAGCGACATCAGTACCTTTTCCTTGTGGTTTAAACTCGAGTAATTCTCTTATGATTCTAAGGATGTGAAATTTCCCTTTTTTAGGCGGAATAAATAGTTCTACCTGATCAGAAAATAATAGCAATCCTACTTTATCATTGTTTTGCATGGCGCTGAATGCCAGCGTGGCACATAACTCTGTAATAATCTCTTTTTTGAGTTGTTCTTGTGTCCCAAAAAGAGTAGAACCACTTATGTCAGCCACCAGCATTAAGGTTAACTCGCGCTCTTCTTCAAATACTTTTATGTAAGGCTCAGAATAGCGAGCGGTAACATTCCAGTCTATGTTACGCACATCATCACCAAATTGATACTGGCGCACTTCACTAAACGTCATTCCACGTCCTTTAAAAGCACTATGATACTCGCCACCAAAAACAGCATCGCTCAAACGACGTGTTTTGATCTCGATTTTACGTACTTTTTTAAGGAGTTCTTGTGTGTTCACGTTTAAATTATTGATTTGTTAATGCGTCAATATGATTGTTAATATTCTTTTCAATTAAAATCTATAGCCTATTCCTACTTTTAAAATATTTACATTTTGATTGTACGGCGTTTTACGTACGTCTCTAGCGCTCAATCTTACATAATCATACTGCAGTTGTACATAGAATTCGTCATAAATATCATAGGCAATAGCGAGGTTTAAGTTGATTCCGTCATCAGAGCTATTTTCTTGAAAATCTGCTCCAGCAAAATTTTGATCTTCTATATGAAAAGCAAATATGGAATAACCCAAACCTATCATGGGATGCCACTGTGGATATCCAGCTACTTTGAAAGAAGCATAAACCCTTGGCTGAAAAATCACTGCATTACCATTTGCTTCTGGGCTATTATCAAATCGAGTGTCATCTCTTAAAAAAGCACCTACATTGAGAGAAGCACCTAAATCTAGTGCGTTATATTCTGCAAATCTGTATTTAAGGCCTAAGTCGGCCACGCCATTATATCCTTCATCTACAAAATTATCTCCAAAAGTATACGGGAAATTTGCTTCTAGGCTGAAGTTGCTTTGCTGTCCGAAGGACAAAAAGCAGGTCATCATCATTACACTAAGAAACACATTTTTAAGCATCAAGATAAATTTGGATATCAAAACGTTCTCGACTATCGCTCGAACTGACATTTGATTTATTGATTAAGTTAAATATTTACGGTACCTCTATCGTGTTCACGATTTTGTTTACGATATCTTCTGTCGTGTAGTTCTCTGCTTCGGCTTCATAGGTAATACCTATTCTGTGACGCAATACATCTAGTACTACGGCACGCACATCTTCAGGAACTACATAACCACGTCGCTTGATAAATGCGTAACATTTTGCTGCTTTGGCAAGATTGATAGATCCACGAGGCGATGCTCCGAAGGAAATCAAAGGTTTTAAGTCTGCTAGGTTATATTTCTCTGGATAACGAGTTGCAAAAATGATATCTAGAATATACTTCTCAATCTTCTCATCCATGTAGACAATTTCTACCGCATCTTGTGCACGTAAAATTTGCTCTACAGAAACTACAGGGTTTGCCGCAGCAAATTCTTTTTTAAGATTGGCTCGCATAATAAACTGCTCGTCACCTATCGTAGGGTAATCGATTACCGTTTTTAACATAAAACGGTCCATTTGCGCTTCTGGCAATGGGTAAGTTCCTTCTTGGTCTACAGGGTTTTGTGTTGCCATTACTAAGAATGGCTTTTGTAATTTAAAGGTTTCATCACCTATAGTTACTTGCTTCTCTTGCATGGCTTCTAGTAACGCACTTTGCACTTTGGCAGGCGCACGGTTGATCTCATCTGCTAGGACAAAGTTGGCAAAAATAGGTCCTTTCTTAATGTTGAATTCCCCATCTTTCATGTTGTAGATAAGTGTTCCCACAACATCGGCAGGAAGTAAATCTGGTGTAAACTGGATTCTTGAAAAGGAGCCGCTTACTGCTTTAGAAAGCGTCGTGATGGCAAGTGTTTTTGCTAGTCCAGGAACACCTTCTAGCAATATGTGTCCTCTTCCTAATAAACCAATGAGAAGACGCTCTACCATGTATTGCTGTCCTACGATCACTTTGTTCATTTCATTTACAAGTAAATCTACAAACTGACTTTCTTGCGCTACCTTTTCATTAATACTAGCAATATCTATTTGAGTGCTTTGCTGCTCCATACCTATACTTTCTTAAATAGTTCTTCTACAAAAATGCCCAATCAACAAGGATTGAACTGTTTAAATGCCGTTAAAATTCATGGCGATTCTGTAACTACCAAATTTAAAGCCAAGACACCTTAAATCCTTAAAAGATGCTCGTTTTTATGTTATCTATTGTTAACGAGTCCGCTTTCGCGAAAGCGTAACATAAATCCAACATTTTACAAATCGCTTTTACTTATTTTTGTGGAAAGCATGGATATGAAAACAGCATTGATTACAGGCGCTACCAGCGGAATAGGTTTAGCAACAGCGCGATTACTTTCTCAAAATAATTTTGCCTTAGTTCTTTGTGGTAGGAACACAGAAAAATTAGCAGAACTAAAGCAAGAACTATCGGAAGTTGTACCAGTGGAAACTCTTGATTTTGATGTGCGAGATCAAGATCTCGTTAAACAAAAAATAGGTAGTCTGAAAGAAGCTCCATTTCATGAAATTGATGTTTTGATTAATAATGCTGGGAATGCTCATGGATTAGATCCTATCGATAAAGGTAGCGTTGAAGATTGGGATGCTATGATGGATATTAATGTAAAAGGATTGCTTTATGTGAGCCATGCGATTATTCCACAAATGCGAGAACGTAAAAGTGGCCATGTGATCAATATAGGTTCTACCGCAGGTAAGGAAGTTTATCCTAATGGAAATGTGTATTGTGGTTCTAAACACGCTGTAGATGCTATTACTACCGGGATGCGACTGGATTTAAACCCATATGGTATACGTGTAGGAGCAGTAAATCCAGGATTAGTCGAGACTAGTTTTAGTGAGGTACGATTTAAAGGAGATACGCAAAGAGCTGAGAAAGTGTATCAAGGATACAAAGCGCTCCAGCCTCAAGACGTGGCAGATGTTATTTTATTTGCTGTTACACGACCACCACATGTAAACATTGCAGATTTAACCGTAATGTGTACCGCACAAGCGAGTAGTGTGGTCTTGAATAAAAAAGCATAAAACAGTAGAACGTTTTTTGCTAGTTAAACTAAAGGTATGGATTTTTTAAAATTTTTAGGACTGTTATTGTTGGGAGCGTTAGCTACTATCGCTTATGGTTTCTATACTATTGATCAAGGCGATGCCGCTGCTGGTCACAAAGCAATTGGACTTGCCACACTATTCATATTTTTTGTGATCATGCCATTGTTTATTTGGACTCGTTATAGAAAAAAAGACTTGAGTAAATTTAATTTTAATCAAGATAAAAAGACGGAAGACGATGAAGAATGGGATGTGGATGATAAAAGCAGGTGGAATTAAGGTAGGATGATAACACATACAAGTAAATTATAAATCGCGTTTATAGCTGTATTTTACATTTTAAATCCAATTTAAGTAATAACTTCATCTTATTACCGACTTTTGTGATAGTTAACTCAAACTATGAAAAAAGGCGTATTAATGGTGAATCTGGGATCTCCAGATAGTCCCAATCCTAAAGATGTAAAAAAGTATCTAGATGAGTTCTTAATGGATGAGCGAGTGATAGACTTGCCCTATATATTAAGAGCGATTTTAGTTAAGGGAATTGTATTAAACACAAGACCAAAGAAAAGTGCTGAAGCCTACGGTAAAATCTGGTGGGATGAAGGAAGCCCTTTAATCGTACTTTCAGAAAGATTGCAGGAGAAGATTGATGCCTTTACAAGCGTACCTATCGCTCTTGCGATGCGTTATGGATCGATGTCGATAGAAGAAGGAATGCAAGAACTTCATGATAAAGGTGTTGATGAGGTTTTATTAATTCCTTTGTATCCACAGTTTGCAATGGCTACTACAGAGACTATTCAAGTACTAGCTGAAGAGATACGTCAGGAAAAATATCCTCACATGTCCTTTACTCACATGCCACCGTTTTATAATCATCCTGATTACATACGCGTCTTGTCAGAATCAATTAGAGAATCTCTAGAAGGTAAAGATTATGAACATCTATTGTTTTCATACCATGGAGTTCCTAAAAGGCACATTAGAAAAAGTGATATCACAAAATCTCATTGTAAGATGGATGGAAAATGCTGTTCTACACCATCACCAGCACATGAGTTTTGTTACAGCCATCAATGTAAAGAAGTAACTAGATTAGTAGGTGAGTATCTAGAAATGGAAGAAGGAACCTATTCTACTACTTTTCAATCGCGATTAGGATTTGATCCATGGTTGACTCCATATACAGATCGCACCATAGAGAAAATGGGACTAGGCGGTACTAAGAAAATGGCTATAGCAACACCAGCATTTGTAAGTGATTGTCTAGAAACATTAGAAGAAATCGCTATGGAAGGTGAAGAAATTTTTCACGAAGTAGGTGGAGAAGAATTTCACGTTATTCCATGTTTAAACGATCGTGAAGATTGGGTAAAAGTACTTTCTAGATGGATAGATGAATGGGCAATGAGTGAAGTAACTGCCTAATTATTAAATATATTAAGAAAAGGTCTTCCATGGGTGAAGACCTTTTTCATTTTAAAGAAATGAACGCATTAAAATTATAGTCTCATAATCTGCTCTACCTTTACCATTCATGAAAACCGCTCCACTTCCTAAAAATAAATCAATTGCCTTAGGTATTGAGCCTATTTCTAAATTACTGATCAAGCAAGCAGTTCCGGCTTCTATAGGAATACTTGTGATGTCACTAAATATATTAATTGACACGATTTTTGTAGGTAATTGGATAGGGTCTATAGCAATTGCGGCTATCAATGTAGTTTTACCAGTATCCTTTTTCATTGCTGCCTTAGGAATGGCAATAGGTATAGGAGGATCTAGTATTATCTCAAGAGCGCTGGGCGCAGATAATCATGAAAAGGCCAAAACCACTTTTGGAAACATGCTATCGCTTACCATTCTTATTACAACAGTAATGGTAGGTTTAGGACTTGTATTTATAAACGATCTAGTTCCTGCCTTTGGTGGAAAAGGAGACATATTTGAACCTGCCAAGATATATTATCGTATCGTCCTTTATGGAATACCTATGCTTGCCCTTTGTATGATGGGAAACAATGTGATAAGAGCTGAAGGAGCACCTACACACGCCATGGTTGCCATGCTTATTCCTTCAGTTGGGAATTTATTACTGGACTATATTTTGATCAATAGGCTGGACATGGGAATGGAAGGTGCTGCGTGGGCGACAACTATAAGTTATGGGCTGTGTTTAGCTTATGTAGCGTGGTTTTTTCTTTCTGGTAAAAGTGAGTTGCTTTGTAGCTGGAGACACTTTATTTTTAAATGGATTATACTTAGTGAAATAGGTGCGTTAGGGTTTGTTACTCTTGCAAGACAAGCGACTACAAGTTTACTGTACTTGATATTGAATAATGTACTCTTTGAATTAGGTGGCGAGAGCAGTGTTTCTGTTTTTGGTATCATAGGTAGAATGATGATGTTTGCTCTTTTCCCAGTTTTAGGGATCACACAAGGATTTCTGCCTATTGCTGGTTACAATTATGGAGCAGAAAACTGGAGCCGTGTAAGAGAAGTGATATTTACCTCAATCAAATATGCTTGCGGTCTAGGTGTCGTTATATTTTTAGGTCTTTTCTTTTTTACCAGAGAAATTGCAGACGTTTTTACTGACGACCTGCAAGTAATTGAAGACACGGCTTTTGCTTTAAAGTTAGTCTTTATCGCTGTCCCTATTATTGCGATTCAATTAATAGGCTCTGCTTATTATCAAGCGATAGGTAAAGCTATTCCTGCACTATTGCTCACTTTACTACGTACTGGGTTTATCTTATTGCCACTAGTTCTTATTTTACCTAGATTTTATGGAGAGTTAGGAGTATGGCTTAGTTTCCCTATTGCAGATGTTCTTTCTACGGTGATCACGGCATATTACCTATGGATGGCAATGAGAAAATTAAAACCTAGTAATCAGGAATAGATGGTTTTCTTTCTCGCTTTCGCGAAAGCGAGATAAAAATTAACCCAGTACTTTTTTATTAAAAATATCTCAAGTAATTCTTTGAACGATATGCCTCATATATCTTTGCGCACAAATTGAATAGTTATTATGTACAAGAAAGAATTTGACGTGAGGTGGAGTGATCTCGATGCCAACAGACACATGGCAAACAGTGCCTATCAAAATTTTATGAGTCACACGCGCATGGCTTTTTTAATTGAAAATGACTTCGGACAGAGAGAAATGGCTCAGTATGAAACTGGTCCCGTTATTTTTAATGAGAACATTTACTATTTTAAAGAAATTCATCAAGGAAAACCAATTACGGTGAGTTGCGAGGTGACTGGCATGAGTGAAGATGGAAGCATGTTTAGCTTCAGGCATAACTTCTATGATTACAAAGGTCGTAATGTTGCTCGCGGTTTGATGACAGGTGCATGGATGAATTTAAGAGAGCGTAAAATCACTGCGCTACATCCAGATTTACATGAGAAGATCAAGAACTTCCCACAGTCCAAGGGCTTTAAAATATTGACTAAGCAGGACATGAGATCACACGGTCAGGTACCCCAGGACGACTAAATTAAATTTAAACAATTCATGTATAATCAGTGTTTTATCTGATTTTATAGTGACTTGATCCAAATGAACTGTTAGTTCAATGTCTTTTTCGGTTGTACTGTTATAGTTCTTTACGTTTGCATGCTATGTTAACAATAAAGAACTCTTCTCTTTACAATGAAACGCTCAAAGAATTGAACTATTCATTTGGTAACTTTTATTTTTTTGATGGATTTGTCGTTTCTGAAATCAAGGAAGGAGTTGATTTCTCTTGGGAACTTGCAAAGCCTATAATTCAAGAGGTAGAAAGTTTTTACAACACAAAAGGAAGTGACATCGTTTACATTTCTAATAGAGTGAATAGTTATAATGTGAAACCTGTGGACTGGTTAAAGTTTACTGCTTTTGCGTTTAAGTTAAAAGGTTATGCAATTGTGGTAGATAGCCATATAAAAGGTCGTAACGCAAAGTTTGAATCACTCTTTATTCCCGTAAAGTTTAAGGTTTTTGATGATCTCGTTCATTCTATATTATGGGCAGCGCACCTAAATGAAAATCATAAACAACTTACAGATTAGTCTTTATTATAAGGTAATTGCTTTTTATCTCGTTTTAATCCAGTTAAAAATACGCCTGTAAAAATTAAAATTCCTGCCACGGCCTTTTGCCAGGTAATCATATCTTTTCCTAAACCTACTGCGATAAGCGTCGCGAGTAAAGGTTGTAAGTAAACAAATACGGCAACCACACTTGGTTTTAAAGTCCTAATAGCAATAATATTGAGCATGTACGTACCGAATGTAGCAAACAGTATGACATAACCTATATTCAATAAAGTCTCTGTGCTCGCTTTTGCAAACTCAAAGTCTAATCCTTGAACGATTCCAAAAGGAGTGATAAATAGCACACCAAAAAAGTACAGCCACTTCATTAAGGTAAAAACATGGTATTTGGCAGTAAGTTTTTTAGCAAGCAAAATGTAGAACGCATAAGATACTGCATTTATAAAAATGAGTGCATTACCTAATAAAGGGTTACTAGCTTCTGCACCTTTTCCTGTTGATAGAAAAATGAGTAATGCAGCTCCAGAAAAACCCACTAGAATTCCTATGATGCGCGTTGCAAATAATCGTTCTTTCAAGAAAATAGCACTTAATACCAGCACGATTATAGGTGTGCTCACCATGAGAACCGATGCGCTTATGGGAGATGTGAGTGATAAACCCCACATAAAGGTGACCATATTAAATCCTACACCACAAAATGCAGCAAGAGCGATTAAAGGAAATTCTCTGAGAGGAACTTTTTCTTTTTTTCCTGCAAAAAGTGAGATCACCCAAAATATAGCACAAGTAACTATAACTCGATACCACGTAAGTCCAAATGGCCCTATATGTTCTGGTGTTACTTCTTTTGCGGCGGTAAAATTATAGGCGTAAAATAGCGCTACAAAGAAGCCGCAAATTATCGCAATCGATCTTTTACTCATCTAAGTAAGAGCTTCTTTTGCAGCGGCAACCACTTTCTTAGAATTGCCTATGTAAGCGACATTATTATGAACGAGAATAGGTCTTTTTATAAATGTATAATGATCAAGAAGTAATTCTTTATAATCTTCTTCTTTTAAATCTTTTTCGTGAAGATTGCGTCCTCTATATAACTGCGCACGTCTATTAAATAGAGCTTCATAAGAACCAGCTTGATCTTTTAAAAATGTTAGTTGCTCTTCAGTTACAGGACTTTCTTTAGTATTTTGAAGATCAAAAGAATCAGGAAGTTCCAGCTCTCCTTTTATGCGCTGACAGGTGTTACAGCTATCCAAGTAAATAAAAGTATTTTTCATCAGGCAAAATTACGAAATGATCGCAAGACTGTGGTTGTTTTTATCGCTTTCGCGAAAGCGGTGAAAAAACAGCTTTGAAAACCTTTATTTATACCTTCGTCGAGAAAAAACGGAGCAAAAAAAAGGGCTCATATTAAAAATGAACCCTTTGACCAATCAAACTAAACTAAACTATATTAATTTTTTTCACCGTTGATAAGAAATGGTGTTTTACCATCAGTGATAATCACCTTGCTATTGGCAGATTTAGACAACTGAATAAAGGCTTCAATGCTGCGCAATTTTAAAATCTCAGGAGTTAATCCTTGAGCTAAAATCTTTTGTGCATCTCTAGAACCTGTTGCTTCTATAATCTTACGATCTGCTTCAAGTCGTTCTGATTGAAGAATAAACTCCATTCTCATAGCGTCTTGCTCTGCTTGTAGCTTTTGTTCGATAGAAAGTGAAAGTCCTGGAGGTAGTTGTATACTTTTCATAAGTACAGCCTCTATGATAATACCTTGCGGAGTAAGCGTTGTTTCCATTTTTTCTTTAATGGCTTTTTCAATATCTGCTCGTTTCCCAGAATGCATGTCTTTGGCATAAAACTGGGCACAAACATCTGAACTGGCAGACCTGAATACCGCAGCCATCACATCTTTATAATTAGGCCCTATGTTTTCTAGAACGGTCGGTAACTTCTCTACTTCAAGTCGATACAGAATCGATATTTCAGAATCTACACTTAGACCTTCTTTACTAGGTATTCTCAAAGCTAATTTGAGGTTGTTAGTTTGGATAGATTCTTTGATCACTTTAGTAGTAAAAGGATTGAAAACGATCGTTCCTTGTGTAACCACTTCGTTATCTAATTTACCTAACCTCTGTTTAACACCAGCTTCTCCTGGTCTTATAACGGCGCAGCTCGTTATAAATAACGATGCTACAAAAATCATTAATAAATTTCTCATAGTATTACTTTTAATTATCGATAGTAAATATAGTTGCTGTTCATTATTTTACTATTTATTTTATTGTTATTTATTTCTTAAAAATGTTTATTGAGTTTGCTAGAGAATTGTTTAGGTGGTAAGTGTGTGTAAATAGCTGTAGGATGTATTATTTGAGAATAATTTTGAAGTTTTCATTGGCTTAGTAAAACCAGATTTGTTTTGTGATTCTTTGCTCACTAGCTTTACCAGTTCAATAAGGAGCTATGAAATTTAATACTAAGGTCATTCATGGAGGTCAAGAGAATATTGATCCCGCTTACAACGCAGTCATGCCACCTATTTACCAAACGACTACTTTTAAACAGGCGAGTCATGGAGCGCATCAAGACTTTGAGTACGCTCGTAGTGGCAATCCTACTAGAGCTGCTCTGGAGAAAGCATGTGAGAGTATTGAAAACGGTAACTATGGTATTTCCTTTAGTTCTGGACTTGCTGCAATTGATGCTATTTTAAAATTACTGGAGCCTGGAGATGAGGTGATTTCTACAGGCGATCTTTATGGTGGTAGCTATAGGTTGTTTGATAAGATTTTTAAGAATTTCGGAATCAAGTTTCATTTTGTAGAAATGAAAAATGTAGCTGCTATAAACGATTACATTAATGAGAAAACAAAATTAGTATGGATAGAAACACCTACTAACCCCATGATGAATATTATAGACATTGTAGCAGCAGCAAAGATCACTCAAAATCACAACCTACTTCTCGCTGTAGACAATACTTTTGCCACTCCTTATTTGCAGAATCCGTTGGACTTAGGAGCAGATATCGTGATGCACAGTGCAACAAAATATCTAGGCGGCCACAGTGATGTTGTACAAGGCTGTCTGGTAGTAAATGATAAATCTCTAGCTAACAAATTGTATTTTATACAAAATGCAAGCGGTGCTGTTCCTGGACCTCAAGATTGTTTTCTAGTGCTGCGAGGTATCAAAACCCTACATGTGCGTATGCAGCGTCATTGTGAAAATGGTAGAGCAGTCGCTCAATTTTTAAAAACGCATCCTAAAGTAGATCATGTATTCTGGCCTGGATTTACAGAGCATCCCAATCATTTGATAGCAAAGTCTCAAATGAGAGATTATGGTGGTATGGTTTCATTTACTACTAAACTTGGTACCATAGAAAGTGCCATTCAGGTGATTGAGAACCTAAAAGTCTTCACTCTAGCGGAGTCACTAGGTGGTGTAGAATCTCTAGCTGGTCATCCTGCAACTATGACTCATGCAAGTATCCCCAAAGAAGATCGTGAAAAAGCGGGAATCGTAGATGCTTTGATACGACTAAGTGTAGGAATAGAAGACGTAGACGATCTATTAGAAGACCTTGATCAAGCGCTTCTAATAATTTAATGCCATTTAATAATAGGACTATCTATTTATAAGTGTGGTTAAATGCTCTCTCGTAGCTTTATCAAATACACCATTTATTTCCATACTGCGATCGGTGCTTTGAAATTGCTTTAAAGCAGATTCAGTTTTAGGTCCAAAAATACCGTCAGATGTACCACAATCATATCCCATCTGTTTAAGCGCATCCTGCAACATAACAACTTCGTTTCCTGAATCGCCACGTTTGATATTCTTTTTTGAAAAAGTTGTTGTTTCTTTTTTACGCAAACGTCTAAACCCTAAGATTTGATTTGCAGAATAGGCCGTTATGGAAACCTGATTTCCTTGATTTCCTCCTAAAACATACACACGGTCACCATCTATGGAGAATCCCATATAAATCCCTACATGGCCTTGCCAGGAGTTAGGAGAGTTGCGCCAAAATACGACTACATCTCCAGGTTCTGGATCGTTGCTGGTGTTGCCTACATTGAGCCAAGATCGCGCTAGTAAACTATCAGTACTTTCTAAAGATGCTTCTTTTGCTACCCAATTCATAAATAAACTACACCAGGCCGTATCGTCTTCAGTATAATTATCAAAGCCTGCATCTTTTGCATATTTAAGAATTTGTGGATTTGAACCTTTTCCTGGCTTTTCTTTCACACCTATTTCGGCTGTGGCAATATGGAGAATATTTTTCATAATCATTTGATTGTTAGTTGATTTAAATATACGCATTCTTTAATTATCAAAACAGACTCTATAAAGAGTATTATTAAAAAAGTAGAAAAATCACATGTTATTTTTAACTAAAATGCCAAGAAAATTTAACTAAAAATGTAATTGCGAGATCAAAAACTAAAATACATTTACTACATAATTTTAAAGTCATTTACCATGGCAAATAAACCAGCAAAAGGCGCGAAAAATTTCGGTAAGCCTTCTTCTAAGCCAGCAGCAGCAATGCCTAAAGCTAAGAACTCTGCTTCTAAAAAGAAGTAATTGTTCTCCCATACGATCCGGTCGTATGAAACTTAACCTGATAAAAAAGAGCCGTTTCCTTAAAGAAGAAACGGCTTACTTATTTGTACTCTTAATTATAAGAAATATTGTTAGGAAGTATGTTTTTGTTTCCGCTTTCGCGAAAGCGGTACAAGATTCCAGAATCATTTTATATTTTATAACTTACACCATGTTCAAGGTGCTAGAATGATGCATCTTTGCATATCTTAAATTTAAAAATTGACAAGTCATAAAACTTTAATAGGTCGCACAGATCGTGCAGATTTCCCTAAATTAGAAATTCAAGGCATAGATATTAAAATCGATACAGGTGCTTATACGAGTAGTATACACTGTAAAGATATTGAAGAAACTGATGGTGTCTTATTTGCCACTTTACTAGACGAAGAGCATGAACAGTACCATGGTAAACGCCTAAGCTTTGAAGAATACAAAATTACAAGCGTGCGTAGTAGTAATGGAAGCGTAGATATGCGCTACGAAGTTCAAGGAAATATAAGGTTATTTAACAAGCTATATAAAATCTCCTTAACTTTAAACAATCGCGAGAAAATGAAGTATCCAGTCCTTATAGGGCGCAAATTTCTTTCTTCTAAATTTATCGTAGATCCAGAATTACAAGACGTATCTTATTTACAATCACAAAATGAAAATTAATATATTATCGCGCAGTACTAGCTTATACAGTACACGAAGACTTCTTGAGGAAGCAAAAAAAGCTGGGCATACCGCTCAGGCAATTAATGTTTTATATTGTGATATAAAATTAGAAAAGCAAAAACCTACTGTTTATTATCACGGTGAGCGACTGGTCACTCCAGATGCTATTATCCCTCGTATAGGTTCCAGTATTACCTTTTACGGTACTGCAATTGTACGACAGTTTGAAATGATGAGTTGTTTCACAACAGTAAGTTCTACAGCCTTAGTAAGAAGTAGGGATAAATTGCAAAGTTTGCAATTGCTATCTAGAAGCGGTGTAGACATGCCTAAAACCGTTTTTACAAATTTTGGAGAGCATACTGACGACATTTGCAAACTTGTTGATGGGCCACCAGTAGTAATAAAAGTTCTTGAAGGAACACAAGGTATAGGTGTTAATCTAGCAGAAACTATTGAAGCGGCAGATGTAATCATTGATGCAAATAATGAGCTGAAAACGCGAGTTATTATTCAAGAGTTTATAAAAGAGGCCGGTGGTGCAGACTTAAGAGCTTTTGTCGTAGGTAATAAAGTGGTAGGAGCTATGAAGAGACAAGCTCAGGAAGGAGAATTTAGATCTAACCTGCATCGTGGTGGTACGGCAAAAAATATTGTACTTACTAAACGAGAGGAAGATACTGCGCTGAGTGCGGCAAAATCTTTAGGATTAGGAGTTTGTGGGGTAGATTTATTGCAAAGTAGTCGAGGCCCGCTAGTTCTAGAAGTAAACAGTTCACCAGGTCTAGAAGGAATTGAAACTGCAACTGGTAAAAATATCGCAGGTGAAATTATCAAATACATTGAAAAAGGAGTTCATGCTTAGAAAGCTGAAAATATTTGATACGATAATTGAGCCTGGCAAAAACTATAAGCTCAATTTCAATATGGCTAAACTCTACACGTCTACAAGTGTTGAGGTGCCTGTTATTATTTCTAGGAGTAAAAAGGCTGGTCCAGTTGTTTTAATTACCGGTGGAATTCATGGGGATGAAATAAATGGTATTGAAGTAGTTAGACAGCTCATATCTAAAAAAATAAATAAGCCTAAAATAGGAACGATAATAGCTATTCCAGTTTTAAATATTTTTGGTTTTTTAAGTGGGACAAGAGAGTTTCCTGATGGCAGAGATCTAAATAGAGTATTTCCAGGTGTAAAATCTGGATCGCTGGCTAGTAGGTTTGCGTATCAAATTTCTCAGGAAATACTTCCGCATGTAGATTTAGTTTTAGATTTTCATACTGGTGGCGCACAACGATTCAATGCACCTCACATAAGAATCTCACAGTTAGAAATAGAATCGTGGAACCTTGCAAAAATCTTTAATGCTCCTTTCTTAATGCATGGTAAAAATGTCAAGAAAACCTTTAGAGCGACATGCTCAGACCTAGGCAAACCATACCTTTTATTTGAAGGAGGAATGTCTAACAGAAGTGATAAGAATGTTGTGGCTACTGCCGTAAATGGCGCTATTAGAGTTTTAGATCATTTAAAGATGTTACCAGATCAAATAAAAGTTCCTCAAATTACTGAAGAGTCTGTAATCATTACTGATTCTAAATGGGTAAGAGCAAAATATTCTGGCTTACTTCACCCTAAAGTTGCTTATGGTAAAAAGGTCGAAAAAAACGAATTTATAGCTACTATTACAGATCCGTATGGTGAATTGCGATACAAGGTAAAATCTCCACACGCTGGTTATGTACTTAATGTCAATTATAGTCCGCTGGTATATCAAGGCGACGCTATCTTCCATATCTCAAGAAATGAAGCCTAAGGCAGTACTTAGAAAAGAGTTTTTACAACTGAGAAGTACTCTGACTGAAGAAGAAATAGAGACTTTTAGTCATCAAATTGCAAACCATTCTTTAAAATTAGACATCTGGGATAAGTCTACCTATCATATCTTTTTACCTATAAGGAAAAAGAATGAAGTAAATACAGAATTTGTATTGCACATATTGCAAGGTAAAGACAAAAACATAGTGGTTTCTAAGTCAAATTTTGAAGATGGTTCCATGTTTCATTATTTACTTACAGATCAAACAATCCTTAAAGAAAACGAGTACGGCATTCCAGAACCAGATGAACATAGTATTGAGATCAAAGAATCTAAAATAGATGTAGTATTTGTTCCTTTGCTTGCTGCAGATCGATTGGGCAATCGTTTAGGTTATGGAAAAGGCTTTTACGATAGGTTTTTAAGTAATTGCAAACCTGATGTAATTAAAATTGGACTTTCTTTTTTTGAACCCACATCTTTTATAATAGAACATGATGAGCATGATGTTAAATTAGACTTTCTCATCCATACAAAAGGTGTTGTTTCTTTTTAAATTAATCAAAAGTTAAAGTTCTGCAGTTTTTATTATTAAATGTCCTAAGTAATTTATTATTTTCACAAACAATAGTATTTACCCTATAAATACTATTAATATGTAAACGTTTTCCCCTAAACGATGAAAATAACCCCAAAAGAAAACTTGCAGCTTCAACTGCAGGACAAAGACTTTTTCTTACAAGAAACTGCTAGAACAACTCAAACAGGTTCCTACAGCTATAACGTACAAACAGGTCTTTGCTACATGGATGCTATAGGTAGAAAGGTGCTCAACCTTCCAGATAATTATAAGCTTACAGCTAGATCATCTTTAAACTTATTTGTTCATCCTCGTGAGACCATTAATAGATTCTATAACTTCATTAACGGTGCAAATTTTGAAAGTGATTTAGAATTACAAGATTATAATGGCAATAAACTTTGGGTAAGGATCTCTGCTAAGCTAGTCAAGGATGAGGAGAGTCAGGAGATAGTAGGAATAAGAGGTGTGTTCGTAAGCATAGATCGTTTTATCAAACAAGGAAAAGAATTAGAAAAGAAAGCTCAAGTAATTGAATCACAAAATGATCGATTGATACATTTTGCTCATATCATTTCTCACAATTTAAGGTCGCACAGTAGCAATCTTGAACTTACTCTAGAGGCTTTTTCAAACGAAATAAACGATTCAGGCAACACGGTATTTAAAAGCTACCTAACAGAGATTTCTTCGAGTTTAAATCAAACTTTAGAGCACCTTAATGAGGTGGTGACTATAAATACTCAGCATAGAAATAAAGAGATTGTCGATATAAGAGAGGTTTTTGAATCTGTTATAAGTGATAATGAACAGTTGGTTAGTTCAGTAGATTGTTCTATTAACTATAATTTTGCTAGGTTACCACGCATCAATTATGTGCCATCCTTTTTAAGTAGTATTTTGAACAACTTACTGTCTAATTCCATTCGGTATAGAGAGCCGTCCAGACCTCTCGTAATTAATGTTACTTCTAAACGCAAAGGGAATAAAGAGCTTTTGATTTTTGAAGATAATGGTATCGGAATTGACCTTATTAAAAACGGCGATAAAATATTCAATATGTACCGTACTTTTCATACAAATAAAGATGCGAGAGGAGTAGGCTTATTTTTGGCAAAAAACCAAGTAGAGTCATTAGAAGGTGATATTTTTGTAAAAAGTACTTTAGGAGAAGGAAGTCGCTTTACAATTAGATTCTAGAATGAACAACAACTTGATTAAGAACGCCTGTGTGATTGATGATGATAAGCTATACGTGAGTCTTGTCCAAATGCTTATTACTAAAAATAAAATTCCAGTAGAGTTATTAATTTTTGAAAATGGTAAGCTAGCATTTGATTATTTTCAATCAGAATTAAAAAAAGATAATCCTAAAGTACCAGAAGTTATACTATTAGACCTAAACATGCCTGTAATGGATGGTTGGGAATTTCTAGAAGTTATTGAGCCTTATATGCCTGCTATGAATACAAAGCTAAATGTTGTAAGCTCTACAATCAATCCAGCAGAGGTGAAAAAGGTTAAGAAATTAGATTTTGTACATTCCTTCATGACAAAACCTATCAACAAAGAGGCAATTCTTACAGCCTTTTCTAAGGAATAAAATTAAATATGATGCACTAGAACTCTAGGTCCAATATTTTTTAAGTTATTAATCTATTTGCTTATTCAATTTCGATCCCTATTAAGATTTCTTAGGCTCGGGAAAAGCCTTTTTACTGAAAAGTATAAGTAAAATCACTCCTATTGTAATGGCACTGTCTGCTACATTAAAAATTGCATTAAAGAACTTAAATCTATCGCCACCTACTACAGGCATCCATTCTGGCCAATTACCTTCAAATAAAGGAAAATATAACATATCTACCACATGACCGTAACCCAATCCAGCATAACCGCCAGATTCTGGAAATGCAGTGGCTATAGCACCATGGTAACTACCAGAGAAGATCACACCGTAAAATACCGAATCAATTATATTTCCTAAGGCGCCAGCAAAAATAAGGGAGATACAAATGATCAATATTCTATGACCATTTTTTTTAATGCTGCTTACTAGCCAGTATCCTATACCAAAAACCGCAAATATTCTGAAAATCACGAGAATTAATTTCCCATAATCACCAGGTATTTCCATTCCCCATGCTGCGCCTGCATTTTCATAAAAAAGCAATTGAAACTTACCCCAATCTACAATAGGATCACTATTGCTAGGTGTTAATGTATAATTAAGTTTAATGTAAATCTTACTAGCCTGATCTATAAGTAAGACAAGAACTATAATAAAAATGGCTTTAGATAATTTCATTAATCGTTTTTGAGGAGTGTAAAAATACTACTTCTTAGTCTTTTTTAATTTACTTATGTTACCAGATACCGTTTCTAATACAGCAAAATACTTAATAATTCTAGGTTTTTCAAAGGACGTCACTTTTCCGTTTCTAGAGCTACAGCTTATATCGTAATTTTTAAGCTGGACAAAAAGATCAGCATATACAGATATGTAACGTAAATTACCTTCTAATCGCGCTATTTTACAGGTGCCAGACAGCTGATTTATATAAACATCGGCATAATTTCCTGTAATAGAAATATCAGCAGCATTGGTATTGATTACTATCTTTTTATTTTCTGGAATTAGTAATGTGGCAGACCCATCAATGATCTTATGCGCACTTAATTTATCTTCAGGAAAAGAGAAAGAAGGGTTAATTGGATCTCTCACAATTAAGGAGTCGTTGCGCACTTGCCCAGATAATATAACCGCGTTTTTGTATTCTCCATCTTGACTTGTGATTATTCTCACTCGCTCTTCGTTGGTAGTTTTTATATCCAGTTTTAAATATTGAAAAACATTTATATCTACCACCTTAAACTCACTTTGCATAAGTTGAGTTTCATTTTTTATGGAAGAAGGTTGTTGGGCATCCGCTTTCGCGAAAGCGAGAAAATAAAAAACTGCAAAAGCACAAAAAAACCTTTGTAGTGTAGAACAGTCTATAAGCTTATTCATAATACAAAGGTTAAGTAGCATAACATCAAAGGAGATGCTATTGCGATTACTGCATGTTTTTTGCTTCGATACTCAATGTTGCGTGAGGCACTAGTTCTAATCTTTTCTTGTTGATTAATTTTCCAGTAACTCTACAAACGCCGTAAGATTTGTTCTCAATTCTTATCAATGCGTTTTTAAGATCGCGTATAAACTTTTCTTGACGTATAGCGAGCTGTGAGCTGGTTTCTTTGCTCATAACAGCGCTTCCTTCATCAAAAGCTTTAAATTGTGGAGCGGTATCGTCAGTTCCATTGCTTGCATTATTCATGTAAGCACTTTTGATTAATTCATATTGTTCCTGCGCTTCATTAATTTTTTTATTCAATAACTCTTTGAAATAAGCCAGGTCAGCATCGCTGTATCTTAATTTTTCATCTGCGTTTGTACTCATGTTTTATATTTTAGTAATCTTGATAGTGGTTGCAATATCGTCAAATTCAATTATCGTACCGTTATCAATATGTTTTGTTATGTTTAAGTGATCAGCAAGCGTTTCATCTTTGATATATTGTTCGTTTGCCATGAGAGCATCATCCATCTCATTATGAGAAATGATCTCAATAGTAATACGATCTGTTACCTCGAGTCCGGAGTCTTTTCTTATGTTTTGAATACGATTCACAAGTTCACGTGAAATCCCTTCCTTCTTAAGCTCTGGAGATATTGTTACATCGAGTGCTACAGTAATACCTGACTGATTTGCTACTAACCATCCTTCTATGTCTGATGATGTAATTTCTACATCTTCAAGGGTCAAGATAATCTCATTTCCGTTTACATCTATCTTTTTCTCGCCTGTTTTTTCTAACAAAGCAATGTCCTCTTGTTGAAAACTTTTGATCTTACCGGCGATCTGCCCCATAGCTTTACCAAAACGTGGTCCTAAAGCTTTAAAATTAGGCTTGATTTCTTTTACTAATATTCCGCTAGCGTCATCGATAAGTTCGATCTCTTTTACGTTTACTTCACTTTTTACAAGATCTGCAATAGCCTCAATTTGTGCTTTATCACCAGCATCCAAAACTGGGATCATAATGCGCTGTAACGGCTGGCGCACTTTAATACTTTCCTTTTTACGTAACGATAAAGTTAGACTAGATATTACCTGTGCTTTGTGCATTTTCTCTTCTAAAGCAGCATCAATTACAGACTCATCAACTTTAGGGAATAAGGCTAAATGTACACTTTCAATAGCATCATTTTCACAAACGCTTGTCAAATCCCTGTACAATTGATCCATGAAGAATGGCGCAATAGGCGCTCCTAATTGTGCCACTGTTTTTAAGCAAGTATATAAGGTTTGGTAAGCAGCAATTTTATCTTGCTCGTAGCTTCCTTTCCAAAAACGTCTTCTACACAATCTCACGTACCAGTTACTTAAGTTCTCTGTTACAAAAGTGGTGATGGTACGAGCTGCTTTAGTAGGCTCATAATCTTCATAGAATGCCGTTGCTTCCTTGATCAATGTGTTTAGCTCTGATAGAATCCAACGGTCTATTTCTGGTCTTTCTGTTAGCGGTATCTCGCTTTCGCGAAAGCTAAACCCATCAACATTTGCATACAAAGCAAAGAAACTGTAAGTGTTATAAAGTGTACCAAAAAACTTGCGCTGCACCTCAGTAATTCCATCTGTATCAAAACGCAGGTTATCCCAAGGATTTGCATTGCTTACCATGTACCATCGCGTAGCATCGGCACCAAATTTCCCTAGGGTTTCAAATGGATCTACACCATTTCCAAGACGTTTGGACATTTTTTGCCCATTTTTATCGAGCACTAGACCATTAGAAACTACGTTTTTGTAAGCCACATCATCACTTATCATGGTAGCGATAGCGTGAAGTGTATAGAACCATCCACGAGTTTGATCCACACCTTCGGCGATGAAATCTGCTTTGCGCAGGCCGCTTTCTACTGCTTCTTTATTTTCAAATGGATAGTGCCATTGGGAATAAGGCATAGAACCTGAGTCAAACCATACGTCTATCAAATCTGCCTCACGAGTAAGTTTCTCTCCCGATTTACCTACAAGATGAATCTGATCCACGACATTTTTATGAAGATCTACGATATTATAGTTTTCTTCACTCATGTCGCCAGCCTTAAATCCAGCAAAAGGATTAGAAGTCATGAATCCGGCTGTGATCGATTTCTCGATTTCGGCAGTGAGTTCTTCTATAGAACCGATGATCATTTCTTCAGTTCCAGTTTCATTTCTCCAAATAGGAAGTGGGATTCCCCAAAACCTTGAACGCGATAAGTTCCAGTCATTTGCATTTGCCAGCCAGTTACCAAATCTTCCTTCTCCAGTAGATTTAGGTTTCCAGTTGATGGACTTGTTGAGTTCATGCATGCGATCTTTAAATTCGGTCACTTTTATAAACCAACTATCTAGCGGATAGTACAGTACGGGCTTATCAGTTCTCCAACAGTGCGGATAACTGTGTACATATTTCTCTACTTTAAAAGCACGATTTTGCTCTTTTAAAGCAATGGCGATATCTACATCTACAGAGCGTTCTGGCGCTTCACCATCAACAAAGTATTCGTTTTTTACATATTTACCACCTACATCAGGCAACTCATCTCTAAATTTTCCTTGCAGGTTGACCAGTGGCACTGGATTTTGATTTTCGTCCAGCACCAGCATTGGTGGAATAGGTGGTGTGGCTTGTTTTGCCACCAGTGCATCATCTGCCCCAAAAGTAGGTGCCGTGTGTACGATTCCAGTACCATCTTCAGTGGTTACAAAATCTCCAGCAATCACTCGGTAAGCATCTTGTGCATTTTCGAAGGGTTGAGCATACTGTAATAATTGCTCGTATTTTATATTGATAAGATCAGCCCCTTTGCAAGAACCTATTACCTGATAAGGTATTTTTTTATCGCCTAGTTGATATTCTTGTTTCGCTTTCGCGAAAGCGTCACCTTCCAAAGCCTCATATTTTTTACCGAACTGATAGCTTACCAATTTCTCAGCAAGAATGACTTGCATCGGCTCGCCAGTGTATTGATTAAAAGTCTCTACGAGAACGTAATCGATTTTAGGACCTACGGTAAGTGCCGTGTTAGATGGTAATGTCCATGGAGTAGTGGTCCAAGCTAGGAAAAATACTTCTCCACTCGTTTCAAAAGGTAATTTTGAAGGATCTTCTACTTTAAATTGAGCGGTAACCGTAGTGTCGGTCACATCTTTATAACAGCCAGGTTGGTTCAGCTCGTGTGAGCTCAAACCGGTTCCTGCCGCTGGAGAATACGGCTGGATGGTGTAACCTTTATAAAGCAAATCTTTAGAATAGATTTGTTTCAATAACCACCAAACACTTTCCATGTATTTAGGCTTGTAGGTAATGTATGGATCTTCCATATCTACCCAATAACCCATGTCATCAGTAAGCTTGCTCCAGATATCGGTATATTTCAACACGGCATCTTTACACGCTTGATTGTAATCTTCTACAGATATTTTAGTGCCAATATCTTCCTTGGTAATTCCAAGTGCTTTTTCTACACCTAATTCCACAGGAAGACCGTGCGTGTCCCATCCTGCTTTACGGTTGACTTGAAAACCTTGCTGGGTTTTAAAACGACAGAATAAATCTTTGATCGTTCTTCCCATAACATGGTGAATACCAGGCAATCCGTTTGCAGACGGTGGTCCTTCAAAGAAAATAAAAGGCTCATTTCCTTCACGAGTCGTCATGGACTTGTTAAAAATGTCGTTCTCTTGCCAAAAAGCTTTGATGCGTTCATCTACTTCTGGAAGGTTCAATCCTTTGTATTCGTTGAATTTATTACTCATTGCACTAGTGTTTTAAAGCTGGCAAAAGTACGGAAAAGGTGTGAAAAAAGCGCTGATTGGGTTCAGCGCTTTTTAGTGGTTTAAGTGGAAATTAATTTTTGAATTATTTTTTTATAATTCTGAAAGTATTAATTGCTCCGTTTTGTCCAAGAAGTTTGATTAAGTAAACTCCTTTTACTACTGAACTGATATCAATTGATTGTGATTGGCTGTTAGAGATATCATCTTGCATAATTAATTGACCAGCTAAATTGAAAAGTTGATAGCTTTTCAGTTGATTTCCACTTTCCACTTTTAAAATTCCAGTTGTTGGATTTGGGTAGATGACAATTTTATTTTGTTCTATCTCTTCGTTACTTAGTGTATTGTCAACTGTTATTTGAATACATTGTACGTTGTTAAATTCATCGCTTTCATATAACTCATCATCTGCATCTGCGTAAAAAAGGATTAAATAATTACCATCTGGAGTACCTTGTGGAATAGTAATGGTTTCATTTTCATCTGCAAAAGGATCATCGCTTCCTATTTGAGCAGACGGATCTTCTAACAGCACGTCAGAAGTATCAATTATACAATCGCTGGATAAGTAGATGTTTAAATCAAAAGCAGGAAGGTAGGTGTCAAGAGTATTTCCTGTATAATTAATCCTAGCCAATGCGGTTATATCTGTTCCGCTAGCCATTGTTGTTGAACTGAGCGATAAATTAGTTAAGAAAATATCCTCTGTAGGTGGATTATTAGTTACAGTAATAACTACACAGTCCACATTATTGCTTTCATTTCCTTCAACTAAATCATTGTCTGCATCTGCATAAAAAAGTAAATTGTATTGTCCGGCTGGTGTACCGACAGGTATTTGAACATCTATACTTTCAGGGTCATTTGGATCATCGCTACCTATAGTTGAAGTATCGTCACCTAAATAAATATCATTATTATTTACTAAACAATCGGCGGATAAAATATACTCTAGTTTAAAATTTGGTAAATTACTATCTAACTGTGATCCATTATAATTCATTACAGTAGATGCTTCAAAGTACTGGCCTTCGTTTAAAGTATTTGAGCTTACAGAGGAATTAGTCAAGAAAATATCCTCACCACCTTGCATTCCAGATACAGTTAACTGTATACATCGAATGTTATTATTTTCATCATTTTCTGATAACTCTTCATCAGAATCGGCATAGAATAAAATGAAATATGTTCCAGAAGGAGTTCCACTAGGTATAGTCAATACTGCACTTTCATCATCATCTGGGTCATCACTCGCAATGGACGAAACATCATCGTCTAATAAAATGTCATTATTGTCAAGATTACAATCTGTAGAAAGATAATATTCTAAATCAAAATTCGGCAAAGCAGCTAAATTTTGATTTCCTGTATAATTCATTGTTACCTGAGCTGTGACGTCATTACCAGGCGAAATGGTCAATGGATTGACGGATAAATTAGTTAGGAAAATATCTTCATTATTTTGCGTTCCCGTAACGTTTACTTGAATGCAGAAGCTATTATTTGCTGTATTTACCTCGTTAACATCAGCATCAATGAATACACAATAGTTATAAGAACCAGCTGAGGTAAATGTATAGTTGTTTTCACTTTCTATATGTGTTGCATTAGGAGCTAAACTAGAATGAGTATCATCATCGATAAATTGTCCGTCAATTTCATAATCCCATGATAGACTGTTAGCGGTTACAGTCCCTACGTTTTTAATTTCGACAAATAGATCAACGCTTTGACCTACTTGGGGATTTGATGGAACTGTATACATGTTCTCGATCACCAGATCAGAGTTGTTGGTAGAACTATTAAAACATGGATCGTTACTAACATTAGTTCTTATAGATGGAAGTAAATTATATAAATTATTACCTGGGCAAACAGTGCTACCTCCATCTCTGTGTCCAGATATGTGATTTAAAACGAGTCCTGAAGCATTATGTAAACTTGAACCATTAATACTAATGTTTTTATCATCTGATTCCCAGGCTAGAAGGTCTTGTAAAGAGTTTAAGGCAGCGGAGCTAGGTTGTTCTAATCCAAAATTTCCAATTAGCGCAATTCCAGTTGTGCCTGTGTTTTGACCACTAAAATGAGCGCCTAAAATACCGTCACCTCTTCCTTCGTAGATAATTCCGTTTCTGTCTATCAGCCAATTATAACCTATATCTGACCATCCATTTGTATTAACATGAAGATCCCAATAAAACCTTACAACTTGAGCAAAGTCAGTTGTAGGAGGGAAGACCGTAGCGTCTCCTGTGTGATGAATAATTACATGAGTTGGACTTGTAAATGTGGGGTTATTTTGAGTTGGATGTGTATTTGACGGATCCCAGCATGGTCTGTTACAAAAATTAGGTTGAGGACAATTTGCTGCACAAATATTTATTATCAAAAAGATGATTATTAGTAGTATTTTTTTCATAACATTATTTTAAAAATTTGAAAACACGAAAGATTACTGGATTAGATATTGGTTTACTAGATTTAAATTCAATTTTGCTAACATGATTAGTTAAGGAATTCGGAGAAAATACTTTCCTGTTAGGATTTTTGACTTCATGATTTATCTTAAAGTAACTCCATTCTGACCAAACATCGTCCTCAAGTGTCCTGAAGGATACTTCATACTCACTTGTGTCCAGTGAATAGGCAGAAATCATCGCACCCGTTGTATTTGTTAGATTTATCTTTCTTGTTATTCGTGAGTCATTATCCGTTTCAATTGCATTCTTAAATACCAAAGAGTATTCAACAACTTCATCTTTGTTATCGTTTAGTATTATTCGTTTTTCTTTAATAGTCTTAGAAGTATTAGAACTTAATTCTGTTTTATCTGGCTTTTTGCAGCTATTTAGGATTAGTGCAACCGAAACGACAAATAAAACTTTTAAATGTATTTTCATTTTTAAATTTTTTTTAAGATTAAACTTTGTTATGGGATTTTATTTGTTGAAGTCTATTTTTGAAGAGTACTATTAATAAATGATTCTAAATTCATAGAGTTAGATGAAATTAGAACTGATGCTGAATTTTTAGGCAAGATTTTTTAAAGACGGATAGATTAACGTTTACCATGTTTTGTTAAATTATGAAGAAGCCAATAAGTTTATTCTTAAAACAAACCCTATTCTACTACAGTAAAGAAATTACCATCATAAGTTTCTTCAGTTCCTACAAAGAATGCATACTCACCAGGTTCAAGGTTACTTACTTTTATAAGATATGATGTCTCACCATATTTGGATCCTTTGAATTTTATTCCTTCAACCACATTAGTTTCAGTCTGACCTGAGACATTACTTGAACTAGCGATAAGATATTCTCTAGTTTTTTTTCGTTGTTCAAACTTTAAAAGTTGTGCGACTTTATCTGGTCTCAAGTTATTAGATCCGTGGTTGTAAATAAAATAGATTATTTCATCCTTTTGTATAACTGTAGTGGATGTTTTTCCTTTTGCGACTACTCTTGCTTTTACTTTACCTATTCCAGATAACATTCTTCCAACTGATTGACCAGACTTCATTGATGTGGTAACCATCTCTAATTCAACTAATTCCTTACCATCTTTTACAAAAGAAATCTCGCCTTCAAAGTCAGGTTCTGGTGCAACAATATCATTTTGGGCAAGTGTAAAATATGATGATAAAAGGACTAGAGTTAAGAATAAATTTTTCATAGTGATTAAATTGTTTTCCACAAATATGAAATCACTTAAGTCTTAAAAAAATTAATAATGAAAATTCACCTTTTTTGAATGAAAATATTAACCATAGAAATGCTCTAATCTCTTATTCACCTCTTTCTTATAAGTTGCGCTAATGAAAAACTCCGTTTTCTCAACTTTAATTCTTGATCCGTTAATGCGTGCGACGTTCACTTCATTACTGATGTTAATAATATAGCTTTCATTAATACGTATAAAGTGATAAGGAAGCTTACGCGAAAGCGAACTCAAACTTTCTCTTAAGAAATAGTACTCGCCACTTCTAGTCATGAACCAGCAGTAGTTTTTTTCTACAGCTTCAAATTCATCATTTTGATTCCTAAATGGTTTTGTAGAGAAGTAAAGAATATCTTCATAGTTAATCTTTACTCGTGATATGGTGTCTTTTCCCATGTTCTTAATCTCGTCAAGATAGCCCACAAGACCGATAATACCTTTTTTAAAATCATTCCTATCATTCTTATTTTTATGAATTACGGTATTAATAGCCCTAGTGATGTCCTCGATGTTCAGTCTAGGTTTAGTCTTTACTAAGTAATTCTCGTGATTGGTATGTAATCCTTTTGAAAATGTGATATCATCATCTAGACTGGTCACGTAGATAAAGGGAATTTGATACTGTTTATTTAACGTTTCACCTAGGTCAATACCGTCTTTTTTTCCTTCTAAATTTATATCTAGTAAAACAACATCTGGTCGCTCTTTTGTAATGCGTTCTATGGCATCATCATAGGATTTAGTGTATTGATCTACACTAAAATTTTGTTTTACCAGTGCTCGACGTAGTCTTTCATATAGAGCAGCTTCGTCCTCAACAATAAGTACATGTGTTTTCATTTGGTAATCTATTTAGGGAATGTAACATCTAGATGAACTCCGTTTTCATTTCTTAATTCAAAAGATCCATCAAGCTGTTGCGATAATAGTTTAATAATGCGAAGTCCAAAACTTTCTAATTGTTCAATATCAAAACCTTCAGGTAAACCTTTACCGTTATCTGATAGATACAGTTGGTAAGAGGTCTTATCTTCTTGAACCTTAATTTTAACTAAACCTTTTTCTTCTGTTTCAAATCCGTATTTGAACGAATTTGTCAAGAATTCATTTATGATTAATCCTATGCTAAAAGAGCGATCTGCTTGAATTTCAATAGTATCATTAATATCATTTTCTATGATGATGCGCTCGTTTGAGAATGATGAAGAAACATTATCAGAAAGGGTTTTGATATATTCTTTCAAATTAAGATTTGTTACATCTTCTTTTTGATACAATTGCTGGTGTACCTCATTTATGCTGTCTATTCTATTTTGTAATTCAGTGAGCTTATCTGTGAACTTTAAATCATCAAATTCCTCTTTAGCTACTTCTATAAATGTATCTATTATTGATAAATTATTTTTTACTCTGTGATGAAGTTCTTTTTGTAGAGATTCAATAAGTTCTTTTTGTTTTTTATTTCTTCGGTAATAAAATCCAAATATCCCTAGCCCTATCAATGAAGCGCCAAGTCCACCACCTAGTTGCCATTTGCGCTTATTTTCTTGAGCTAGCAATACTTCCTGCTCAGCCTTTTCTGCTTTGAGTTGTAGATTGTTATTAATGGCTTGCTCAGTTTGTAAATTAATTTTATCAAAGGTGCGTGTAAGTTGAGTCCTATTTTTTTCTAGTTGTTCCGTAGTAGTTTTATAATGTCTAATTTGAAAGCTATTAGCTTTATCAATGTCTATCAATAGCCCAAGACTCTCTTGTTGTGCTTCTTTACTAGATATATCTTCAGCTATTGTATAAGCTTTATTTAAAACTACTGCAGCTTTGTCTAATTCTTTGAAATGTGTGTATGTTTTAGAAAGATGAATCAGGCTGGCATATGTGAGTACATCAGATGAAAGTTCTTGTTTTTCACTAATTATTCTATTTAATTCATCTATGCTTGATCGATCGTCTAGCATGGCATTACTGAGAGCTTTATTACTCTGAATCATCAATTGATGTCTTTCATTATATATATTTCTGAATGATAAAGCCTTATTGTAATAATCTAGAGCTTTGATATATTTAGAATCTTCATGGGCTAAAAGTCCATATAAGTTATATACAAGGCTACTATCTATCGCAGTTTGAGCATTTTTTAGAGATTCATTTCCCCAGTGGTTTACTGAGTTTTTATCTGCTAATTCAAGTGAGCTATAGGCTAGTTGGTAATAAAAATCAAAACGCAATTTGATTTCGTTTTTTGGTAATCGCTTTAATGCTTTGGTAATTAACTCTTCAGATTGTATAAAGTTTCCATTATTATGTTGTAGCATACTTAGCCTCAATAGGCATTTTGAAAAATTAAAATAATCTTCTAATTTTTCATAAGTCATACTAGATTTGAAATACCAATTATATGATTTTTCAAATTGATTTAATTTGGCATAGTATAACCCCAGTTTAAATTGAGCTTTTGCAATGTAGAAGAGACTGTTTCTCTCTTTTGCTGTTTGTAATAATTCATTAGCAGTAATCAATGCTTTATCAAAATCGCGTTGCTTAGAGTAGATAGAGCTTTTGTAAGAAATGTATTTTAAAGTGGTGCTGTCAGCATTGCTTACAGTTATTGCAGAGTCTATAAATTTAATACGCTGTTCTATAGAAAGTTCTTTATTTTTACTATTAATAAAATAGGCTTGTGCACTGGGCTGGTTTCCCTGACCGTAGCACACAAGACTATATAAGATTAGTATAAAATGCAGTGAAATAAATTTCATTGCTTAAAAGTAATTAACTTTTTTTAATCGTCATCCTCTTCGGTAGAATGATTCTCTCCAGTACCTATAGTGTTTTGGGTTTCATTTTTTTCAATTGGTATAGCTTCTGGGGTGCATGAAAATATACCGGCACAACTTATTAGTGCAATAGCTAACATTACTTTTTTCATCTTTTAAATTTTTTAGATGGTTAAACATGTTATCCTATTGCTGTACAGCTTTAACGTGAGTAAATTATAAGTGTGGATGTTCAGTATCTCACTTTACTGTCACTTATAATTCGTTATTACAAATTTATTTTAGTGTAAAAAGAGAAAGGTTCCAAAAATGGAACCTAGAGAAGTAAATAATGGAAATGTTAGAATCTTACTGAATGAGTGCTAGCTTGTACAATTTAATTACCAGTTGTTTGTCATTATCAACATGAAAATCTGCTCTTATTCTTATTAATCGTTTATAAATACTGCGCTGACTAAGTGCAACTTCTTTTAAGAAAATTCTATTTTCCCACTGGTTAATGGTTGAAATTTCTGGTAGATGTTTGATGATTTGTAGATCAACGTCGTCTAATTTATGACTGTATTGGTAACGTTTTAATTGTTCTTCGTGAATCTTATGACTATAGTATTTGTCACCATCTAATATTTTTTGAATCGCTAATAGTAATTCATGGGAGCTATTGTTTGACTTAACGACATAGCCTTCAGGTTCGTATTTTGACATCACAGGATAAACCTGTGTCATTTCACTAAACACACTATATATAATGGTAGGTATCGTAATTTTTAGGGTTTTTAGTTTGTTCAGTAAATCATTACCTGTTTTAAGGCGCACAGTAGGCTTAATGTGATTGAATGAAAGATCTAATATTAGTAAAGTAACCTTTTGATTTGATAAATGCCTTTGTATTTCATGTAGTGCGAGGTCACAATTATCAGATACACTTATCTTATAATCTGGATATACGATGTTTAATTTGTTTTGTAGATTTTCAAAAATGTCCTCTATATCTTCTACAATTAAGATGTGTGGTTTCATAGATTAAGGTTTAACAATAATGTTTAAAATCGTGCCTTTCTCCTCACTAGATATAATATCTAGATGTCCACCTATATCTTTTAATCTATTTCTTAAATTGCGAAGACCTTGTCCTAGTTTTTCTTTAAGGTCAAATCCATTGCCATTATCAGAAATAATAAGATGAATAGCATCTCTGTTTTTTTGGAATTCTATAATAAGTTCTGTTGCATTAGCATGGTTGTAAACATTTGAAATGGCTTCCCTAATCGTTAAAAGCAAGTGATGTTTTAGAGTAGATTCAATTTGCTGCCACGGAATTTTATTTAGACCAATTAATTCAATACTGGTTTCGTGAGAATCATAGCAAGCAGCAAGTGTTATAATTTGTTCGTCAAATTCACTTTCGGTAAAGTCAACGTAACTTAATTCATGAGATAGTGTTCTTATCTCAGATTTTATGATATCCACTTGATCTGCTAGTTGTTTGTTTCCACTTTTATTTAATGCTATCACTACTGCTTCTAAATCTTTAGATGAACGATCATGTAATTCCCTCCCCAAATTATCTTGTTCCTGTTGTTTTGCTTTTAGGATATTTATTTGATGAGTGATTTTTTGTTTTTTATTTCTGAAATAGAAATAAATAATAACAGATAGTATTAATAGTGAGGAAATTAGAAACAAGGATATGAACAACCATTTTTTTGAGCTTTCTTGTTGGGCGAGTAACTCTTGTTCTTGAGTAGCAATTTTTTGCTCGGCAAGTTCTTTTTCCTTTTCCTGCGTTCTGTATTTGATTTCTAATTCTTTGAATTGTCCCTTGAGCGCTGCCTGATATAAACTATCTTTTTGTTTCGATATTTCATTTAATTTCTTGTTCAAAGACGGTTGCTTATAAGTGATAAAAGAAGTGTCTTTGATTTGTTTGACTTCTTCTTCAAAAAATTTAATTATCGCCTTTTTTTGATCAATATTTACCTCTGGGACAGTAGTTAACGCAATATTTTCTTCCATGAGTTTTTTTGCCTTAGCCAGTGCTTTTTTACTTAAGCTATCCCTACTTGGCAATTTTATCATTTCATTTGCATTGTTGATAAGCTTTTTTGTGTTTCCAGAAAATTCGATTTCATTCATTAAAGGTATAAGTTGAAAACTTATTTGTGTGGCTAGTTCAAAGTTTCCTGAAAAATAGTAGGCTTGTGACAGGTAAGTTTTCGAAGCAAGAATACCAAGCTTATTTTTATTTCGTTCATAAATTGATAGTGCTTTATTCATGTAATTAATAGCCTCTTGATAGTTCTTTTCTTTAAGCTTTAATTGTCCTATACGTTGAATTACGTCTGCCTTGGCGAGTTCATCTTTTGATTTCTCTGCTAATTTTAAAGATGTGTTATAATATTCTTCAGCTTTTTCAAATATTTCTTTTTTCAAAAAAATATCACCAAGATTAGAATGAGTTAGAGATTGATAGCTTAAATTATCAGTTTTATTAGCTATGTCTAAAGCTTTGATACTATGATACATTGCGGAATCTGTTTTCCCAAGTGCATAATTAATGGAAGCTTTATTATGATGAAATTTTGATTTTAAAATTTTAGGAAGGTCCTCATGATAATAACTATCGCCTTTTAAATAATAGAAGCTTGCAGAATCTAAGTCTGTTGCTCTTTGAAATGAATGACCTATTCGGTAAAAGGTTTCAATTTTTTCTATATACTGATTATCTGTTAATTGTATTAAAGCATTTTTATATTCCTTTGTTGCACTCAGATATTTGCCATCAGAAAATAGAGTATCTCCTTTAAAAGAATAACGTTCATAATCAGATTGGTTTTGAGCTTTTAACGACTGAGTAAAAGTGATAAATATTAAAAAGGAAAAACATATTTTACGCTTCATATGTACTGTGATTTAGTGTTTTAAAGCTAATCCTTATTTCTTTAATCTTCAAATGAAATAATTTAAATAAGTCCTTTGTTATTCTCCTTTAAATAAGTAATATTTTCCTTAATATATGGCGTATTATCTTAGCTTATATAAAGTATGTAGATCAAAGTTTCATAGTTTTAAGTTTGACATTTCTTCTCATTCCCACTTCAACTGCACCTTTTTAATTCTATCGGTGAGCTTTTTGCTAAATAACTTTCCGCGTAAGCGGTCTGTGATAATCGGGAAAGAAAATGGTGTAGATTTTTCAGAGATTTTCCAAATGATTTCTTGGTATTGGATGTGCTCGAGCGTTTCTCCTAAGCGATGTTCTTAAATGACTTAATCCGTATTCAAGGAGTAAAAGTACATCAGATTAATAGTATTGTAGCCTATTAAATTAAATCACAATCATCTCCACCACAAACCCTTCATGACTTCTTAAATTCATCACTTTGCCATCCTCAAAGATGAGGTATTGTCCTTTGATACCTTTGAGTTTACCATTGTGTTGAGGTGTTTTGGCAAGATTTACGCTCGTAACTTTTTTAGGGTATTCTAAGACTGGAAACTTGATTTGCCATTCTTTTTCGTTATCGAGAATGTATTCTTGAGCTTCTTGAGGAATGTATTGGAGCAAGCTTTCGCGGCAGCGTAATAAATCCTCATCTACAACATCATTAGTTAGCATTTTACGCCAGTTGGTTTTATCGGCTACGTGGTCTTTAAGCGCGACTTCAGCAATTCCTGCGAGGTAGCGGTTGGGTGTTTCTAGAATCGCTACTGCTTCATGAGCGCCTTGATCGATCCATCGAGTAGGTACTTGTGTTTTGCGAGTTACACCTACTTTTATGTTGCTGCTATTTGCTAGATAAACGATATGTGGTTTGAGCTGGACTTTCTTTTCATATTCCAGATCGCGATCTTCTTCGTCAAGATGCGCGCGACTCAATTCTGGTTTCATGATCCAGTCACCAGCCTGTGGTATGTCAGTAAAACAGTCGTAGCAAAAGCCTTGTCTCCATATTTTCTTATCCAGACTGCAGTTGAGACATTCATTTGCTACGTGTTTCAAAGTTATGTTTTTATCTAGCAGCTGGTTAACATGAAGAAAATTGTCTCGAAAAACAAGGTAATACTGAACTGTTTCTTTGAGTTCGGTTTGCATTTTTCTAATCGTGCCAGTTAAGATCATTTTAGGAACTTTAAATATTATCGAAGTATCTTTGAAACCGTAAAAATACCAATTAGGATTTTTAAAATATGGCAAACGCATTACTCAATTCTGTTGTATCGTGGTTTCTTAAGAAACGCATTCATGATATGGAGCTTTTTATGAAGCACCCACAAGAGTTGCAGGATAATATTTTACAAGATCTTATTTATTATGCTCGACATACAGAAATAGGTAAAAAATATGGTTTTGATTCTATAAAATCCTATAGAGATTTTGCAGATCGTGTTCCAGTTTCGGAATATTCAGAAATTCAATCTTCTATCGAGCGATCTAGAAAAGGTGAAGGGAACATCTTCTGGCCTAGCGATATCAAATGGTTTGCTATGAGTAGTGGTACGACTAACTCTAGAAGTAAATATATACCAGTAAGCCAGCAATCGCTTGAAGATTGTCATTACGCCGCCGCAAAGGATCTTTTATGTATGTATTTAAACAATAATCCAGACTCTAAACTTTTTAAAGGAAAAGGATTGCGATTGGGAGGTAGTAATGTGCTGGATAAAAAATCTGGAACGGTGGCAGGAGATTTGAGCAGTATTTTAATTGATAATATGCCATTTTGGGCAGATTATAGTTCTACTCCTGGAAATGAAGTGGCGTTAATGGCAAATTGGGAAACTAAAATGCCTGCTATTGTTAAGGAAACGATTACGGAAAATGTAACCAGTCTTGCAGGAGTTCCTTCATGGATGATGGTATTGTTAAATAATGTATTAGAAACAACTGGAAAAGAAAATATACTAGAAGTCTGGCCTCAAATGGAAGTGTTTTTTCACGGTGGTGTGAGCTTTGATCCTTATACAGATCAATATAAAAAACTGTTGCCTGCAAATCATATCAAGTATTATGAAACCTACAATGCAAGTGAAGGTTTCTTTGCTATTCAAGACACTAATAACAGCAAAGAACTATTGTTAATGCTGGATTATGGAATTTTCTATGAGTTTATCTCAATGAAAAATTATGGAACGCCGAATGAAAAAATTATACCTTTAAGTGAGGTAGAACTAGGAGAGAATTATGCAATTTTAATTACTACTAACGCAGGATTATGGCGTTATAAAATAGGAGATACCGTTCGGTTTACTTCAAAAAATCCGTATCGTATTAAGGTAAGTGGTCGTACTAAACATCACATCAACGTATTCGGTGAAGAATTAATTATTGAAAATGCTGAGGCTGCGCTTAAAAAAACCATCGCAGAAGTGCCCTGTTCTATTAAAGACTACACGGTTGCGCCTATTTTTATGGAAGGAAAGGAAAAAGGTGCGCACGAATGGATGATAGAATTTGCGACACAGCCTGATGATGTTTCCGCTTTCGCGAAAGCGCTAGACCACAATCTTCAAAGAGAAAATAGTGATTATGAGGCAAAACGAGCTAATAACATCACACTTACAGAACTTAGAATTCACAATGCACGACCTGATGTTTTCTACAACTGGTTAAAGCAAAAAGATAAACTGGGCGGACAGCATAAAATTCCTAGATTGAGCAATTCGCGTGAGTATATGGAGGAGTTGCTGGCGATACATCGAACTTGAATTCGAACTCGAACTCGAAAATTGCCGATTAGTAATTTGCTTGCGCAAATTTTTTAATTACCTATTAAAATCGTGATAGTGTGATTGATTTTAACTACAATGTGCTCCTTTCTTTTGAATAGGATTTAGGATACGCTTAAGGCTTAAATTAAAACTCATTATCATTATAAACACCACTCCAAAACACATTAAATCCGTATTTTTGCAAAAATTTTTTACATGAGCAAATTAGTTGTGGTAGGAACAGTAGCATTTGATGCGATTGAAACTCCTTTTGGTAAAACCGATAAAATTTTAGGTGGTGCGGCAACCTTTATAGGTCTTAGTGCTTCTCATTTCAATACTGAAGTAGGATTAGTAAGTGTTGTAGGTGGTGATTTTCCTCAAGAATACCTTGATATGATGACCAATCGTGGTATGAATATCGAAGGTATTGAGATCGTAAAAGATGGTAAGACATTTTTCTGGTCTGGAAAGTACCATAATGATATGAATACTCGTGATACTCTTGCGACTGAACTTAACGTTCTTGCAGATTTTAATCCTGTTGTCCCAGAATCATTTAAAGATGCTGAAGTTGTGATGTTAGGAAATCTACATCCAGCGGTACAATTAGGTGTTATTGAGCAAACTCCTAAAGCTAAACTTATTGTTCTTGATACGATGAACTTTTGGATGGATAGTGCTTTAGACTTATTGCATAAAGTAATCGCAAAAGTAGACGTCATCACTATTAATGACGAAGAAGCTAGACAATTGTCTGGAGAGTACTCTTTAGTAAACGCAGCAAAGAAGATTCATGAAATGGGTCCTAAGTATGTGGTGATTAAAAAAGGAGAACATGGTGCATTGTTATTTAATGATGGAGACATCTTTTTTGCACCAGCATTACCATTAGAAGAAGTATTTGATCCTACCGGAGCTGGAGATACCTTTGCAGGTGGTTTTGCAGGATTCCTTGCTGCAAGTGGCGATTATTCTTTTGAGAATATGAAACGTGCAATTATTTATGGCTCCAATTTTGCATCTTTTGCAGTAGAGAAATTTGGAACTGAGCGCATGCAAACCATTACAAACGAAGAAATAACAAAGCGTTTAGAGCAATTTAAAGCGCTAACAAAATTTGAAATAAACAATTAATAAAAACTATCAAAATGCCTCAAGTATTACTTGGGGCTTTTTTATTTTTATTTCCTAGATATCCCCATCATGAGCGATCAGTTAAAACACGAGTGTGGTATAGCACTTATCCGTCTTCTTAAACCATTAGAATACTATAAGGAAAAGTACGGTACAGCTTTTTACGGTATCAATAAAATGTACTTGATGATGGAAAAGCAACACAATCGCGGTCAAGATGGTGCTGGGTTTGCAAGTATAAAGCTAGACGTGAAGCCAGGGCAGCGCTACATCTCCAGAGTGCGTAGTAATGCGGCGCAACCTATACAGGACATCTTCTCGCAAATCAATGAACGTATTAATACAGAGCTTCTTGAAAATCCAGAGATCAAAGATGATGTTGCTGCGCAAAAAGCTCAGATACCTTACATAGGAGAATTGTTAATGGGGCATGTGCGTTATGGGACCTTCGGTAAGAACAGTATTGAGTCAGTACATCCATTTTTACGTCAAAACAACTGGATGCATCGTAATTTGATCATGGCTGGTAACTTCAACATGACTAATGTTTTTAAGCTTTTTAACAAGTTGGTAGAATTGGGGCAGCATCCTAAAGACATGGCAGATACTGTTACGGTTATGGAAAAAGTAGGCCATTTTCAAGACAGAGAGGTACGTAAACTATATAAAAAGTTCAAATCAAAAGGACTTTCTAAAATAGAAGCTAGCCCTAAGATTGCTGAAGAAATAGACGTTGCAAAAATTTTACGTAAAAGTGCTAGAGACTGGGATGGTGGTTATGCTATGGGCGGACTCATGGGACATGGAGATGCTTTTTTATTGCGCGATCCTGCCGGAATACGCCCTGCTTATTATTATAAAAATGATGAAGTAGTAGTCGTGGCAAGCGAGCGACCAGTAATTCAGACAGCTTTTGATGCGCCTTTTGATGAGGTAAAAGAGCTTGATCCTGGAAAAGCGATTATCATAAAGAAAAATGGCGAGGTAAGCCTGGATCAGATTACAGCACCATTAGAACGCAAAGCATGTTCTTTTGAGCGTATTTATTTTTCTCGCGGTAGTGATGCCGAGATCTATCAGGAACGCAAAATGTTAGGGAAACTATTATTTCCTAAAATATTAGAAAGTATTGATAACGAGATTGATAACACAGTTTTTTCCTATATTCCTAATACCGCCGAAACTTCTTTCTACGGTATGGTAGAAGAAGGTCATGCAGTTCTTAACCAGCAAAAGAGAGATTATATCATCGCCGGTGAAGGAAAGCTTACTGCAAAGCAGGTGGATGATACGCTTTCGCGAAAGCTAAGAACGGAGAAGATCGCCATAAAAGATGCCAAATTACGTACTTTCATAACAGAAGATTCTTCTCGTGATGATCTTGTTGCTCACGTTTATGATGTAACTTATGGAGTAGTACAGCCAGAAGATAATTTAGTTATTATAGATGATTCTATCGTAAGAGGAACAACTTTAAAAAAATCCATCCTTAAAATGATGGACCGATTGAACCCAAAGAAAATTGTAGTCGTTTCTAGTGCGCCACAAATACGTTATCCAGATTGTTATGGAATAGATATGGCACGATTAGAAGGTTTAGTAGCTTTTAGAGCGGCTCTAGCCTTGCATAAGGATCGTGATACTTACGATACGGTAGAGCGCATTTATAAAAAGTGCAAACTACAAACTGAAATGGAAGATGTAGACGTGGTAAACCATGTAAAAGAACTATACGATCGTTTTACAGATCAAGAAATTTCAGATAAGATAGGAGAGTTACTCTCTGATGAAGATATAAATGCAGAGGTAAAAGTAATTTATCAAACCGTAGATGATCTTCACAAAGCTTGTCCTAAAAACTTAGGAGACTGGTACTTTACTGGTAATTACCCAACCGATGGTGGTAATCGAGTGGTAAATCGTGCCTATATCAACTTCTTTGAAGGTAATGATGAGCGCGCTTACTAGTAGCAAATTAATAAATCAAAAATTTTTCAAAATGAAAAGAATATTACTCCTATTTTTTTTGATAGTTATATCAATGTTGTCAGAAGCACAGCCATCAAATTTTATGGTAGGGAGATATATCATTTCTGATGGATCTACAGCTTTAGGCCCATCATTAAATACTTCTACTTTTAAGTTTAGTGAAATACAATTAACTGTAGGAGCAAGTCCTGAAATCAGAAATTTTACAGTAGAGATTTTACCTGGAGCTTCTAGTAATGGCGCTCAATTTATTAGATCCTTTACTTTAGACTTATCTAATGGTGAAATTGAGTTGCTGGACATAAATACTGGTTTGAGTTGCTCTGGAGTGAATATTATTTTTGGCCCTGCTGCTAGTGGAGGCAATACTTTGTATTCTGTGGCAAATGGTGATGCTAGTTTCGATATTGGCTTTACTGAGAATACTTTGAATGCTTGTTCTAGTGCATCTACTCAGTCTAGTTTTATACTTACTAAAATACCTGCAACAGACACATTTATACCAGACGATAATTTTGAACAAGCTTTGATTTCTCTCGGTTATGATAGCGTGCAAGACAATTTAGTAACAAGAAGTGTAATTGAAAATATTTTCACTTTAGACATTTCAGCTAGTAGTATTATTGATCCTACAGGAATTGAGGCATTCACCAGTTTAGCTACGCTGGATATTTCAAATAATGATGTAGAACAAATTGATTTGAGTGCTCTATCAAATTTAATTAATTTAAATCTGGGAAATAGTCAAAGTCTAACTTCAATGCAAATACCTTTAAACCTTGAAGTTTTGAGGATGGATAACAATAGTCTATCGGTCCTAAATTTACCTTTAGGAAGTAATTTAAAAGAATTCTTTTGTAACAACTGTACTGATTTGTATGCCGATTTGTTTCCACCTAGTCTTGAAACAATTGAATTTACGGGAACAGATCAACTTTTTCTAGATTTAAGTGCTAACCCTAATTTAAGTTTTATAACTTTAAATAATAATAATTCTCTAGAATATATTGATTTATCCACTTCTACTAATACTAGTATAATTAGTTTTTCGGCCATAGGTAATTCTAATCTTGCCTGCATGCTGGTAGGAGATGTTGCCTTTATGCAATCTAATTTTCCTAATTCTTTAAATTCTGGTCAGTCCTTTGTAAATGATTGTAACACGGCAACTCAAACATTCATACCAGATGATAACTTTGAACAAGAATTAATTACTCAAGGATTTGATAACATCTTGGATAATTTTGTCACGACATCTAGCATAGCAAATATTACAACATTAGATATTCGTGATTTGAATATTTCAAACATTACTGGAGTTGAACAAATGACGCAATTAACACAATTACAAGCAGGTCTTAATTTGTTTCAAACCATTGATCTAAGTAACAACACTAATTTAGTTAGTTTGAATTTGATCTTTAATCGATTGAATAGTATTGATTTAAGTAACAATGTTATGTTAGAAACTCTTGATGTTTCAGGAGGACAGTTTGATAGTTTAGATGTTACTATGCTATCAAATTTAAAGTTATTGAGTATACAATCCTTACCAAACGTTTCCACTATTGATTTGAGTCAAAATCCACTTTTAGAAACTTTAATTGCAGCTTTCACAAGTTTGAATAATATTGACCTCTCTCAAAATATTTTACTTAAAAATTTTTCTGCAAATCCTGCAGATCCTGCAAACTCACAACTGTCAAATATAGATTTACTAGTTAACGATCAATTAGAAACGTTGAGATTATCTGGCATACCTATGAATGGATTGTTCTTAGGTAATAAACAAAGGCTTAGTTGGCTGGTGTTGAATAGTGCTCAATTAACTTCTATTGATGTTACAGCAAACCTAAATCTAAGAGATATAGAAATAATCGATAATCCTTTATTAAATAGTATTGATCTCACTAATTCAAGTCAGTTGGAAAGCGTTACCATCATTGATACCGCAATTTCTAATATCGATTTTTCTAATAATACTTTACTTAATTATTTGTTTGCTACTTCTAACCGTCTTAGAACTTTAAATTTAGATAATAATCCAGCGCTTACATTTATAAGAGTAAACAATAATCAATTAACGCAACTTTCTATAAACAATGGCAATAACTCACTTATTGTTCCTAACGATCCAAATGACCCAAGTAATCAAGGGTTGTGGTCATTTAATGCAACTAATAATAATTTAGCCTGTATTAGTGTTTCAGACATAAATTACATGAATACAAACTTCTTAGGAAATATAGATCCTTCTGCATCCTTTAGTTTAAATTGTACCGCTAGCGTCGTAGAAGAAGGTTTCAGATTTGAGATTTTCCCTAATCCTTCATCAGATTATCTAAATGTTTCATCGCAAAGAATTATTGATCAGATTTTGGTTCATGATATGACTGGCAGAAAGGTAGAGGCCATTGACGTGAATGATTCGGAAATTAGAATACCAATTCATAACTGGACATCTGGAAACTATTTGATCAACGCAGTTGGAAAAGATTTACAGGCTACTACAGTATTCTCTAAAAAGTAAATTTATTTAAAATCACAAAAAATCCCCAAATCAACTTTGTTGATTTGGGGATTTTTAAATTTATCTAATATCTAATATCTAATATCTAATATCTAATATCTAATATCTAATATCTAATATCTAATATCTAATATCTAATATCTAATATCTAATATCTAATATCTAATATCTAATATCAATTATTTCCCTTCAGCATATCTTCTAGATACTTCTTCCCAGTTGATTACATTGAAAAATGCTTCTACGTAATCAGGACGTCTATTTTGGTAATTTAGGTAATAAGCATGTTCCCATACGTCAAGACCTAAAATAGGAGTTCCTCCACAACCTACTTCTGGCATCAATGGGTTATCTTGGTTAGGTGTTCCGCATACGTCAAGTTTTCCACCTTCATGAACACAAAGCCATGCCCATCCAGAACCAAATTGTCCTTTTGCAGCAGCACTAAATTTATCTTTAAATGCATCAAACGAACCGAAAGAGGTTTTGATTGCATCAGCAAGGTCACCACTTGGGTTACCGCCACCGTTTGGAGACATTACTTCCCAAAAAAGTCTGTGATTATAAAATCCACCACCATTATTTCTAACAGCAGTATTGTTCATATCTAGATTATTAAGAATGTTCTCAATAGTCTTTCCTTCTAGGTCTGTTCCATCAACAGCATCATTTAATTTGTTGGTATAACCTTGATGATGTTTACCATGGTGTATCTCCATAGTCTTAGCATCGATGTGAGGTTCTAGTGCGTCTTTAGCATATTTTAATTGTGGTAATTCAAAAGCCATTATATATAGTTTTTAATTAGTTATTTATCGAACTCTAAAATTAGGCACAAAAAGGCATTTGTTAAAATTATCAACGTTATATTATCCTTAAAGTGTTCAAGTTCATTTTGTGCAGTTCAAAAGTTAAAAGCAAGGATTTTACCTAGTTAATTTGGTGAGTTGAATTTTTTTCCTCCACAGCTTAACTTTTTAATTTGTTTTGAATTCAGCTCTGCTTTTAAATAATGGTTGCAAACTTTTACAAGTAAAAGTAAAAATTTCCAATTCGAGTTCAGATCTGAGTTCGAGTTCATACCTTATCTTTGAATATGGCTCAATCACCGACTACTTTTTACAGTGCCAGCGCAGGATCTGGTAAAACCTATACGCTTGCTCAAGATTACTTGACACTACTTTTTAAGAATTCCTACTCAAACGGTTATCGTAAAATTCTTGCTGTAACCTTTACAAACAAAGCAGTAGGCGAGATGAAGGAGCGCATACTGGAATATCTGTACAAATTTACCTTTGAGGAGTTAGAGGATTCAGTTAAGGGAATCGCAACACATATTCAAAACGAGACAGGACTAAATGGCGAGCAGTTTAGAAAAAAAGCACAAGCTATTTTTAATCAATTGTTGCATGATTATTCGGCTTTTGATATTGTAACTATTGATTCTTTTAACCATCGTATTTTAAGAACATTTGCAAAGGATATCGACCTGCCAGATAATTTTGAAGTAGAACTAGATAGCAAGCGATTGATTTCAAAAGCGATTCATAATTTGATTGCACGTGCTGGTAAAGACAAAAAACTCACTCAATTATTGGTAGATTTTTCAATATTAAAAATAGAAGAAGGAAAAAGCTGGGACATCGAGTACGATCTTCAAGATATTGCAAAGCTCATTCTCAATGAAAATCATTATCCCTACTTAAAGCAATTAAAAGGCAAAGAGGTGGAAGATTTTTTACGCTTTCGCGAAAGCTTATATAAAAAGATCAATACCACTCAAAAACAACTGGCTGAAAAGGCAAAAGCTTTAGTAGAACTATCGCAAAATTCTAACATTGATCCCACAGATTTCAAAGGTGGTTCTAGAAGTATTTTTAATACGGTTATAAAAGTAGCAAGCGAGGATTTCTCTGTAGGCCTGGATACAGCTTCTGTTAGAGATTTAGCCGCTGGAGATTTGTATCCTAAAGGAAAATCACAAGACATCAAGGATCGAATAGATCAAATTGCTGGCGAGATTCAGTCATTTGCCATTCAATATAAGGAGAACATGGGCGCGGTGCTTTTCTATAAAAACATAGCCAGCAGCCTTACTCCATTATCCTTACTTAACGAGTTGCTCCATGAGATCGACCAAATTAAAATCAACGAGCAAAAAGTACCAATCTACGAATTTAATGCCTTGCTCGCAGAACAAATAAAAGACCAGCCAGCACCATTTATATACGAGAGATTAGGAGAGCGCTACCGCCATTATTTTATTGATGAGTTTCAAGATACCAGCCGCATGCAATGGGAAAATTTGTCTCCATTAATAGAAAACGAACTACAACAACAACGCGAGAACCAGGTTCCTGGAACATTAATGCTCGTAGGCGATGCAAAACAGTCTATTTATAGATTCCGCGGTGGCGATGCAGATCAGTTCCTGAGACTTCTTGCTACTCCAGATCTTTTTATGTTGCCCAAAAAAGAAGAAACACTTGCTTTTAACTGGCGCAGTTATGATCATATTATCGATTTTAACAACCAGTTTTTTGATTCTTATGGAGACCATTTGAGTAGCGATGTTTATAAAACCTTATATAAAGAGTATTTAAAGCAAGAAACCAGATCAAAGGAAGGTGGTTTTATCCAAATAGACTTCATAGAAAAAGATTTTGAAGCACCTTATGAGGAAGATGATTATGCTAGCGTTTACCCATATCATGTACATCAACAGGTTTTAAAAGCTCAGGCTAGTGGTTTTTCTTTGGGAGAAATTTGTGTTCTAGTAAGAGCAAATAAAGATGGACATGAAATTGCAAAATATCTAGTTAGTCAGGATATGCGTGTGGTTTCTGGCGATAGTTTACTGGTTCATGCGTCTCATAAAGTACAGCTCTTAGTGTCATTAATGAAAATGATTCAAGCGCCCGATCAACAGCAGCCTAGATTTGAATTTTTAATGGCCTATACAAAGGTTTTCCAATTAGAAGATATTCATTCTTTTGTCACGGCATATCTGCACGAGAGTTTGCAAGCGCTAGGTGAAAAGTTAATGGGTTGGGAAGAAGAGGATTTAGGTTCCGCTTTCGCGAAAGCGGCATTATTTCAAGCTACAGAACATGTTGCAGAATCTTTAGGGCTTTTCAAAGAACAAGACACCAGATTGCAATCTTTTATGGAATTCTTATTTGAATATTCTACAGGTTATGAAGTGTCTCTTTCTGGATTTATCGAGCATTGGGAATTGAAAATGGATAAATTGAGCGTACCAGCCGCAGCAGATGCAGATGCGGTACAAATCATGACTATCCATAAATCCAAAGGGCTAGAATTTCCTGTAGTAATCGTACCGCATTGCGATAAGAAGCTAGACGAGGCTAGAAATCCTACCGGTTGGGTGGAAGTGAATGAAACTGAATATGAAGGTTTTGATCAGGTTTATATAAGTTTAAAAAAGGAAAACGAACACTATCCAGAATTGGCTCCAGAGGTTTATGCGCAACACCTTGCCAAAGCAGAGATGGATCAAATCAATACGTTGTACGTGGCATTTACAAGAGCGAGAGAGCAATTGTATATAAGTGCGATAGAGACAACTAGTAAAACGGCTAGTTATGCAACGTTACTAAAGGAATTTGTTCAAAATAAAGGGCTAGAACTGAAATCAGGAAACGGATTTCAAACAGCAGAAATAGGTGATGTAGCTCGCAAATCAGAAGTTACGAAGCCAGAGCAAAGTGAGATGTTAAAAGAATATAAGATTCATCTTGATAAAGAAAGGTTGACTATTTCTACGAGAAGAGGATTGCTTTGGGCCAGTGGTGCAAGCGAGGCCATCCAAAAAGGTAATGTATTGCATGAGTATCTTTCTTTGATACAATTCTCAATAGACTATAATGAGGTGAGTCATAAAATAGATCGTGACTTCTCTCTTTCTAAAGCAGAACAAAAAGAAATGAAAGCAATGATTTCTAGTGTGATTTACCATCCGGACCTCATTGCATATTTTAAAGAAGGAATAAAGGTGCTGAATGAGCAACCTATATTGTTGCCATCAGGACAAAGGCTTATTCCTGATCGTGTGGTTATGATAAACGACTGTGCTGTCGTAATGGATTATAAAACTGGAGCTGTTCTAGATAAACATAAAAGCCAAGTAAATGAATATGCAAATTTGCTGGAGTCAATGAATATTAAGGTAGTTGAGAAAGTTCTAATTTATACAGATACCTTAGAAATCGTTAAATGGAATGGTTAAGCAAGAGTAGCTTGTTATCTTTGTGTAATTATAAAAATCAAATATGTACGGATCAATTAAAGAACACCTACAAAAAGAACTAGCTGAAATCAAAGAAGCTGGGTTATATAAAAAAGAAAGAATTATTACATCGCCACAAGACGCGGTTATTACTTTAGACGATGGGTCTGAAGTAATCAACTTTTGTGCAAATAATTACTTAGGACTTTCTTCTCATCCAGAAGTGATCAAAGCAGCAAAAGATACTTTAGACTCTCATGGTTTTGGGATGAGCTCGGTACGTTTTATTTGTGGTACTCAGGATATTCACAAAGAACTAGAGCAAAAGTTAGCTGACTTTTATGGTTGTGAGGATACTATTTTGTACGCAGCCTGTTTTGATGCAAATGCAGGTGTTTTTGAACCATTGTTAACTAAAGAGGACGCTATCATTTCAGATTCATTGAATCATGCTTCCATTATCGATGGGGTAAGATTGTGTAAAGCCGCAAGATATCGATATGCTAGTGCAGACATGGTAGATCTTGAAAAGCAATTACAACAAGCAAATGAAGATGGTGCTCGTTATAAATTGATTGTAACTGATGGTGTTTTCTCTATGGATGGATTATTAGCTCCGTTAGATAAAATTTGTGATCTAGCAGATAAATACGATGCTCTAGTCATGGTAGATGAATGTCATGCTGCTGGATTTTTAGGGGATACAGGTCGTGGAACATTAGAAGCAAAAGGAGTTCTAGGAAGAGTAGATATCGTTACAGGAACTTTAGGAAAAGCTCTAGGAGGAGCTATGGGCGGCTATACTTGCGCAAATAAAGAGGTAATTGAAATTTTAAGACAGCGTTCAAGACCTTACCTATTTAGTAACTCACTTGCACCTTCTATAGTAGGAGCTTCAATAAAAGCGCTAGAGTTGATTGATGAGAGTACTGCACTAATCGATAAAGTTCAATCAAACACTGCTTTTTTCAAAAAAGGGATGCAGGATTTAGGTTTTGATATTGTGGACGGAGAAAGCGCTATTGTACCAGTGATGTTGTACGACGCAAAGCTCTCCCAACAAATGGCTGATATGCTTTTGGAAGAAGGTATTTACGTAATAGGGTTTTTCTATCCTGTGGTTCCTAAGGAAAAAGCAAGAATAAGAGTACAATTGAGTGCCGCGCATTCCCAAAAACATTTAGAAAAAGCTATTAGTTCTTTTGAAAAAGTTGGAAAATCTCTAGGTGTTATCTAAAATTAACAAATAATAAACAGTAATCAGCTTATTTTTAGACAAATTTATTGCAAAGACGCTTGTACAAGACAAGTAACCGTTTAATTTTGCAATGTTGTTAAATAAAAACCCCAACATGAAAAATATTTTTAAATTATTAGTTGCTGGAGCAATCTTACTTTCTGCCAGCACGAGTTACGCACAAAATGAAAGCGATCGCTGGAGTTTTGCAATAGGTATTAATGCAATCGATCTTTATCCGGTAGGAGAAGAAGATAATGGTCTAGGAGGCTATTTCGATGAATTTTTTAATACAAGTCATTACAACGTATTACCAGCACCTTCTAGATTTGAAGTAGGATACTACGTAGGCGATGGTATCGTTGCAACTGGTGCATTTTCGGTAAACTCAATTGATACTGTAGGAGATACAAGTATTACTGAGATTTCTTACTATTCATTTGACGGTGGATTGAGATATAACCTAGCTGAGCTTTGGAACGGCGAGATTGTCAGTCCTTATCTAGGTGTAGGTGGATCTTACCAAATTTTAGATAATGATGGATTTGGTACTTTTAATGGTACTTTAGGTTTAGATGTTAAAATAGTAGATGGTATTTACGCAAATGTACAGTCTACTTACAAGCATGCTTTTGAAGATGCGTTTCCTAAGCATTTTCAACACACAGTAGGAGTGAAGTTTACTTGGGGTGCTGTTGATACTGACGGAGATGGTATTGTAGATTCAAAAGATGAGTGTCCTACAGTTGCTGGTTTAGAGCAATTTAATGGATGTCCAGATTCTGACATGGATGGTATTCAAGACTCTAAAGATGATTGTCCAAACGTATTTGGTCCTGCTGAAACTAATGGATGTCCTGATTCTGATGGAGATAGTGTATTAGATAAAGACGATAAGTGCCCACAAACTGCAGGTTTAGTAGCTCTTATGGGTTGTCCTGATGCGGATAACGATGGTGTTGCTGATGCTGATGATAAATGTCCTAATGAAGCAGGTCCTGCTTCAAGACAAGGTTGTCCTGTAAAAGATAGAGATAATGATGGTATAGAAGATGCTATGGATAAGTGTCCAGATGTTGCAGGTATTGCAGAATTACAAGGTTGTCCTAGACCGGTAGTTCCAACTGTAGAGGTGCAAGCGCAATTGAATGAATATGCTAAGACTATCTTATTTGATACAAATAAAGATTCCATTCAAAAAGAATCTGAAGAAGTTCTTGCTGACATTATTGCAATATTAAAGAAATACCCAGAAGCTAAGTTTGAGGTAGACGGTCACACGGATAGTGATGGACCTAAGCAATTCAATCAAAGACTTTCTGAAGCACGCGCACTTTCTGTAAAAAATTACTTAGTAGCTAATGGAGTTAACGAATTCCGTTTAAGCTCTAAAGGTTTTGGAGAAACTCAACCAGTAGCTTCTAATAAAACTAGAGCTGGAAAAGCGCAAAACAGACGTGTAGAGATCAATCTTATCAAGTAATTGATTTATTACATATAGTCTAACTATAATTAAACCGCTCCTTTTTGAGGAGCGGTTTTTTTATGCCCTGTTTTTTACAGTTTATTTGATTTAGGAGTATCATTTAAAGAATATTATACAATCAGTCCATTAAACCCATATCGCTTCTGATAATATGGATTGTATATTGCCCTAGCTTAAATCTTTAAATGCTCAATACATCAAGATATGTATTGAGACTTGAAGATGAAACGTAGAGAACTTTAAATACCATTTAGAATTTATGTTTACAATTTGATTTCTTATCGCAGAACGTATAAGGACTATATAGATTGATAAAAACTTGCTATCATGTTACATGGCCTTTAAACTGTTAGCGTACAAACGTTGGAGTTTATGTTTGAACTTCATATAAATCAGGACTATCATAATCACTAGTCAGTTTTCATTGCTGGTTTGAAATGTTTATGATCATTTTGCTTAACAACTTTCCGATCAAATTAATCTTTTAAACCTGATAACAATTTAATCCTTTTGCAAGGTGTAAAAAGCCTATTAATAAACTATTATTGAGGCGTTGTAATCAACAGTTCTTGATTTGAAAGGATTGCTTTTGTCTAAGTAAATAGTTTTTAAATTATTACTGCTTTAGTATTTATAATAGGAACTTGAGGAATTGTTATAATCAGTTAGTGGTGTCCTATAATTACTGTAGGGAATCTATCTGTTATGCTTTTAAAAAATGTGTATTCATAAAAAAGCCTCTCTATTCATTTAAGAATAGAGAGGCTTTTAAGAGTTCCGCTTTCGCGAAAGCGGAATAGTAATATATCCTAAAAAATTAGTTGCTAGTTAAAGAGATATTATCTAGCTCATAAGTTCCATCAGTTCCTGCATCACCACTACCTATATATCTAAAAGCAATAGCTCCAGTCCCAGTTACACAGTCTAGAGATACATTTTCTGAAAACACCCAGTTACCAAAAGCTTCACTATCACTTACTACAACAGGATCTGCCATAGGCTCCCAAGATGCGGTTGCTATTCCAGCAGTTGTTCCATCCCAGTCGTTGCTAAAAAGTACTTCCATAGATGAACCATCAGCGAAACTATTAGAAGTTTCAAAAGAGAATACTTCTCCCGTTTGTGCGTCAAAATCAAATTGAGGAGTAATTAACCAAGCTACTGTGCTTGCGTCTCCAGATCTAAAAGAACCACAATTAACACTTTTTCCTAGAGAGGCATTTGCTCCCGTAGCAGTATAAACTTCCCATGTCTCAGTACCTTCTTCTTGAAAGTTAGTCCATCCTGCTGGCATTGCTGCTGCACCTGTAGATTGAGTTTCAAAGTTTTCAAAAAGAAGTGTGTTTGTTCCTGCGTTTGCAACAGTTCCACATGCAACTATATCAAAATTACATCTTGTATTAGGGTCAAAGTTAAAATCTTCTGGAGAGTTAACGGAAAGAACAAAAAAGTCATCTCTAAAATCTCTTTGTAGGATTGCAGTAATAGAACCGCTACCATTAGGTAATCTTAGTGCTTTGAAGTCTGAGAATGTACTTGTTTCTAACCTAATAGGCGCTGCAAAAAAGTCTCCACAAGTTTGTATAAAACGTACCCCATCAAATTGGTCTGTAGGTTCAGCTGCAAAGGTTCTATTAGCAGAAATATCACCATCTGTAAATTGAGCCTCAGGTAATTGAATTAATGTCAACAGCTTCGCCGTAGTAAATTCCGAAGGGCCAGTAACTGGTGTCGGCACAATATCAAAAATCTCACTATCTCTTAAGATAACTTCAGTTTGTTGTGAGGGAGCAATTTTTTCTATAACACCGCTACCATTTAGACCTAAAACAGGTACGCCGTTAGAAAGTCCTGCAGTAAGACCGTCTAGTTTTACATATATGCGCTGTCCTGGAGCATAAGTCGTAAATAAAGGGCTATTATCGATTAACACTTTTATTCCAGCTGTAGGATTTTGAATTGCGTCTTGAATAATTAATTCTTCAAAGAAATTACCGGCCTCATCACTTGATATAACATAACCTTCTATAAATTGCTCATTATTTTCAAATGTAACAGTGCCAGTTTGAGACTGTCCTATAAGGCCAATTACCGCGCTCATGTCTATTAAGTTTGCTGGAGCCTCTATATCTACCGCAGCTGTATCTGGAATGCTGAAGTCGTCGTCTTCAACACAAGAGAAAGTAATTACTGTTAAAACAGCAATTGCAAAAAGTTTGTGGAAATTTTTCATTGTTTTATTATTAAATAAATTCATCATTACTTATTAAAATCTTAAATATACGTTTAGGTAATAGGTTGTTCCATTACCAAAGAAGTAGCGTGGTGCAAAGACTTCTTGTGGGTTGTTAGCATCATCTCTAACAGATCTAAAGTTTGAATTACGGGATTGTTCAAATCCTCCAGTTTTGTACTTTACATCAAATACATTATTTATAGTCGCAAAAAATCCGATATACTTATCGTCTATTCTCCACGATTTACCACCTATTACGTTCCATAACATGTAATTATCAAATTGTTCTTGTCTAAGAAGATCATCTGCTACTTCTTGATCAAAATCATTGAATTCAATGCCGTCGTAATCTTGTCTAAAGTTAGCACTTCTTCTTAAGTTACTCACATCTAAGTAAGCATTTGCAAAATAGTTTGCAGTAACACCTATGTTCCAATATTCTGGATCTCTATATTCAAAACCAATTTGTAGTGCTGTTTCTGGTCCGCCAGCAACGTGATAATCTTTAATACTAGTTGTTCCGTCACCAAATCTAAGTTGACCTGTGAAATCATCACTAGTCAAATAGAGATCAGGATTATTAGTAAATACATTCTGACCTATTGCAGCAGCACCTTTTAATTTAATTGTTGGAGTAACTTGTACCTCAAGTCCTAATTCCATACCCATATTACGACGCTCTATGTTAGTTACCACTTCTTGTACAAAAGCATTTCCGTTTTCTCTAAAAAATCTAGTTCCACCTTCCACGCCTGCTGTTGTTAATCCTTCCGTAAAGTAAAAACCTACGTCTGTACCATTTGTAAACTGCGTATAGTAACCAGTAAGCCTCGCTTTTATAATAGGTGTAGTATAGATGTAACTCAAGTCACCGCTATAAGATTTTTGAGACTCTAATCCCACTATGGTTTCATTATTTTGTCTAGCATTACTAAAAGAGTTTCTTATAGTAGGTGCTTGAGAAATATAAGCTGCATTAACGTCAATAAACTGCTGACCAGAAATTTTGTAAGTGGCACCACCCTTAACACCAAAGTCTGTAAATTCTAACTTTTTACTCTTACCAAAAGACTGCGCTCCTGGAAAGTTCCCGTTTTCATATTTACCATCTCTTTGATATTCAGTTCTTGTTACGCTTCCAGCTACAAAGAAATCTACTTTCTTAGTTTTGAATTGTGTTTGTGCAAATGCGGCTAGCACATCAGCATTGATGTCATAATTGTATTTGTAACGATCGCCTACTCCTACTATTCTATTAGGAGTTCTTATGTTAGATTGAGCTGCGTCATCAATACTTACTTCACTAGATTCTTCTGCAAAGAAATCTACATCGAGAAATCCAGTTCCACCAAGAAGATCGTTAACCATCGCATAGTTTTCACTATTTAGATTACGATACCTTATACCACCGTTAAATATTATATTATCGGTCAAGTCAGCCGTTATGATAGTGTTTACCATTAATTGTTGATCATCAATACGGTCTTCTTGAATGGCATACAAAGAGTTTCCACCATTTTCACGTAAGGATCTATTAGCTTCATAAAGACTGTTCCAATCCAGTTGTCCATCGTTAATAAATTCTTGTTGCGCCTGGTAAGCATATTGAAAATCAATAGGGTCCTGCCCGTTTCTTAGGAAAAAACTAGGAAGATTTTGATAGTAATCTGGATTTGGGTTTCTAGCTCCACCTACGTAAGCATTTTGCCCATCTAAAGTAACTAACCTTGTACCACCATTATCTATACGAGTGTTTCCTATTTTACCAAATTGATACCCTAGGTTTGTGTTGATTTTCAATTTACTGTTCACTGTCCAGTAATGATTCAACATAAAAATAGGTTCATCTATTTCTCTAATTCTACTGTTGCGCACAACATTATCCTGCATTCCCCAAAACGGATTATATTTTCTTCCTTTAAGATCTTCGATTTCTTGAGTGATTGCAGTACGTCGACCACGTCTGTTAGGAGTATAAAGTCCTGTAAAGTTAATAGAGTGCGAATCGTTTAATTTTTTCTCTACAGAAAGCCCTAACGAGTTGGCATCATATAAAGTACCATCCACATATCCTTCATCTCCTGATCTTCTTGATGCATTAACAGCAAAAGACCATCCATTATTTAATAAACCAGAACGGTGAGATACCATATAGCGACCTTGATAACTTCTATTTGCACTAGCGAAGGATATTTGAGTTCCTGCACGTTGTTGAGAAGCTCTCATGTCTATACTTTGTACACCTGCATAACCACCGAAACTATTGTCTGCAGCGCTGAGTCCCATCGTAAAGTTTTGATTACGTTGTAAGTCATTTACTCCACCCCAGTTGCTCCATTGCGGTCTTCCAGAAAATTGTTTGTTCATTTCAATTCCATTGATAAGAACTTTTCCATCTTCACTGTTAAGACCTCTAGGTCTAAAGAAGGTTGCACTAAAATCAAAAGCGGCAGCTCTTAAAAATTGATCTCTTGAAGCTTGTAAAAGTCCAGAGACATTATTTGCTGCATTCTCATCGTCTGCTAGATCATTTTCTGTTAAAGAAATAATTCCTTGTGACTGCGTAATGTCAGAATTGTCTAATTGTAAATAGATTGGATCTAAATTTACAACTCCTAACGCGTCTATAACGACTGGAATTGTTTTAGTATAATAACCACTTCTACTTACAGTAATCATTTGATCACCTACAGGAATTGCTCCAGTTACTACAAAGTATCCATTGGCATCAGTTGAAGCGTTAAACTTTAATCCCTTTACACTAATTGTTACGCCGGGAATTGGTTCCTCAGTGTTGTCATCGATAACTCTACCTTTAAGCAGTTCTTGTGCCATACCAAAACTGGATACCAGCATAAAAACAACTAAAAGAAGTTTGCTAAATTGTTTGTTTATCATTTGTTAATATTAAGATTTCGTTATGAAAAGCGGGCAAAACTACGATTTTCTATTCAGTTGCGTACCTTTGGCGCGCAAATTGTATAAGAGTTTACAATAAGATAACTTTTGACACCCTATAAAAAATGATTAAAAAACTATTAATGAGTGCTTTATGTGTTTTCGCTTTCGCGAAAGCGTCACAAGCACAAACCGCAAAAAAATCAAAACAATACAAGGTAAAAACGGTTGCCTTCTATAATTTAGAGAATCTTTTTGACATCGAAGACGACACTTCTATATATGACGAAAGAAGTCCTATCATGGAAATGGCCGAAGGTGTAAGAGCTGATGTTTATCAGAAAAAACTAACTTCTATGGCTCGTGTGATACGCAAAATAGGAGCTGAAACTTCTCAAACTGCTCCATCCATTATCGGAGTTTGTGAAGTCGAAAACAGAAAAGTTCTTGAAGATCTTGTAAATCATCCTTTACTTATTGAATATGATTACGGAATTGAACATTATGATTCACCAGATGAACGTGGGATAGATACTGGACTTTTGTACAAAAAAAGTGATTTTAAAGTGTTAAACAGTGATAGTAAAGAATTAATCATTTACAATCAAAGTACTGGAAAACGCAACTACACACGTGATCAGCTAGTAGTAACTGGTGAATTAGATGGTGATAAAATGAGTTTTATAGTAAATCACTGGCCATCACGTGGTGGCGGAGAGCTAAAAAGTCGTCCAGGGAGAATAGCTGCTGCGAAGTTGAATCAAAAGGTAATCGATTCCTTACACAGTATAGATGCGATGTCTAAGGTTTTTGTAATGGGAGATTTAAATGATTATCCTTCAGATGAGAGTGTAAAGGTTGCTCTAAACGCACAAGAAGATCGATCCAAAGTAAGACCTCAAATGATTTATAATCCATACATGCAAATGGGCAAAGACGGCTTTGGTACGACAGCTTATCGTGACGCAGTTGGAATATTTGATCAAATAATGTTCACCTATCCGTTGTTAAATGAAGCAAAGCGAGATGGATATCGTTATTATAATGCACATATTTTTAACCCTAGCTTTATGACTAACAAAGCAGGAAGATATAAAGGTTATCCACTGCGTAGTTTTGCCGACGGTACTTTTACCGGCGGTTTCAGTGATCACTTCCCAGTGTATGTATACTTAGTTAAAGAAATAAAAAATAACGGTGATAAATAAATTTACCACTGTAGTGAAATAGAAAAAGCACCTTGAAAAAGGTGCTTTTTTATGCTTGTAAGTGAATGGTGTTATTTAGAAATGTTTAGAAGCAGATTATATTCATTGTAATAATTAATTGAACAATCTAATCTGATAACTCCATTTTTAAGCTTTATTCCTTGCAATTAAGGTTTTAAAATAAAAGCATCTTTATACTCTTCTTTTATTTTTATTAAAGCTCTGTCTGCTTCTAATCTACTTCGATAAGTACCTACCCATATTTTGTGATAAGGAGATTCCCACTTCAATTCAGATTTCCAAGGCAAATCTAAAAGGTCATATTTTTGTTTGGTTGCAATTGCTTTATCTCGTTCACCATAAAATAATTGAATGGTATATCTATCCTTAAAATCACCAGTCTTATCCATAGCGATTTTAGTAGAGACCAATTCGTCTATTTTTTGTTTATTAACAGGTGTTGTTTCTTGTGCAAAACCTTGTGATACAATTAACAAGAGGGCTGTTGTCGATAATAAATTTTTTAAGTGTTTCATAGTCATAGCGGTAAATAGGGAAGTTTTGCTTCTGTGAGGAAAAACTATTTAGAATTATTATAAATTATTTTCTATGTGATTGTCAAGAGCAAAAATAAATGTTTTATGACCTATTTTTGCACTCGCATTTACGATTCGGTAAAATACTGTAATTATCGTGCCAAAGTTATTGTAATATTCATTAAACAAGATGATAAATAGGAGATTACATTTTTCCGCAGGGCAATTTTTGCTAGCCTTCTTGTTCGTAACGCTATCGTCAATAGCAGTTTACGGTCAAGATGCTACCACCTCAGATGGTGTGCCAGCGGCACCTGTAGAAGCAAGTAGTGGCGGCGATGCCGCGTTAGGAGAAGCTCTTTTTAAAGCAAATTGTGCTTCATGTCACAAGCTTTATAAAAAAGCTGTTGGTCCTGCACTTTTTCAAGTAAGTCAAAAGTACGAACGTGAATGGTTGTACAAATGGATTAAAAACTCAGCTAAGCTAATTGCATCTGGCGATGCTCAAGCTGTTGCAGTTTATAATGAGTATGGTCAGCAAAACATGAACTCTTTTGAACAGTTAAGCAATGTTGATATTGATAATATACTTGCTTACACTGATACTGAAAAGCCTGCACCGGTTGTTGCCGCGGCAGGAGCTGAAGGTGGAGCGGTTGCCGGTTCTGGCGATAATACTATGACTAATAATATAATCCTTGGAGCTCTTGCGATTGTTCTTCTTTTACTTGTAGTGTTACTTGTAGTTGTGAACAAGACATTAAAAAGATTTGCAGACGCAAATGGGATTCAAACAGAATTTGAAATTGAAGAAGAGCGCACTCCTATCTGGAAAGCTTTTGTTCAGAATCAATTTTTAGTTCTTGTTTCTTCTATCTTTTTATTGTTGGCAAGTGCTTATTTTGCGTACGGTGCTCTTATGAGTGTAGGTGTTGATCAAGGTTATGCACCTTTACAACCTATTCACTATTCTCACAGAATTCATGCTGGTACTAGTCAAATAGACTGTAAATATTGTCACTCTAGTGCTAGAGAGTCTAAACACTCTGGTATTCCTTCACTTAATGTTTGTATGAACTGTCACAAGTCTATTGGAGAAGTGGCTCAGTCTACTTATCAAGAAGGTATGGAAGAGTATGGTATAGATTACAATAAAGAGATTCAAAAATTATATGCTGCTACTGGTTGGGATAGTGACGAGCAGAAATTTGTTGGTGAGGAAAAGCCAGTTAGATGGGTGCGTATTCATAATTTGCCAGATCTAGCTTACTTTAACCATGCACAACACGTTACTGCTGGTAATATAGCATGTCAGACTTGCCACGGTCCTGTCGAGGAAATGGAGATCATGTATCAATATTCTCCATTAACTATGGGCTGGTGTATCAATTGTCACCGTGAAACTAATGTAGATTTACAAGGCAATGGTTATTATGAACAAATTCACAAAGAACTTTCTGAAGCTCGTGGTGGTCGTCAATTGACTATTGCAGACTTAGGAGGACTTGAATGTGGTAAATGCCACTACTAATAAAATAGTTTTAGAGATTTATGGCTACTACTAAGAAATACTGGAAAAGCACTGCTCAGCTAGATGATAGCAATCGGATCGTTAAAGATTTAGAGCAAAATGAGTTTGTTAGCTCTATTCCTACAGATGAGTTTTTAGGGAATGATCAAGCGATGGAGGAGTCAAACACTACTCGTAGAGATTTCTTGAAATACGTTGGTTTTAGTACCGCAGCAGCTTCGCTTGCGGCGTGCGAAGGACCGGTGATTTATTCGGTTCCTTATGTGAACCAACCAGAACAGATTATACCTGGGATGGCTAACTATTATGCAACGACTATTGCAAATGGTTATGACTATGCTAGTGTTTTAGTTAAAACGAGAGAAGGTAGGCCCATTAAAATTGAAAGTAACAGAGATGCTGCTTTCAGAGGTGATGCAAATGCTCGCGCTCACGCTTCTGTTTTGTCTTTATACGATAATAATCGTTTAAAAGCACCTCTTGTAAAAGGTAAAGAGTCTACTTGGGAAGAATTAGATAAACAAGTTGCTTCTCAGTTAGCATCGCTTAACGGTAAAGAGTTAGTGATTTTAGCTCAAACATATACAAGTCCTTCTTTTAATAGGATTGCTGAGCAATTAAAGGCTAGATATACTAATGTAAGAGTGGTAACCTACGACACTGTCAGTGAAGACGCTTCTCTTAACGCATTTGAATCAAAGTATGGTGTTCGTGGTCTAGCAGATTATGATTTTACAGACGCTGAAACTATAGTAAGTGTAGGTGCTGACTTTGTAGGTGACTGGCAGGGTGGAGGATTTGATAAAGGTTATTCTTCTTCTAGAGTTCCTAAGAATGGTAAAATGTCGCACCATGTTCAGTACGAGTCTAATATGACTTTATCTGGTGCAAACGCTGATAAAAGATACCCTATAACTCCTACGGAGCAGAAACATATTCTTGCTGCTCTTTATAGTAAAATAGTAGGTGGTTCAGCGAGTGTGAAGTTGTCTGACAAGGTGGCAAAATCTGTTGAACAAACTGCAATTAGTTTAAAAAGAGCTGGTTCAAAAGGTGTGTTGCTTTGCGGCATTCCAGATCAAGGTGCTCAACAATTAACTCTTGCTATTAATGAAGCTTTATCTTCAACTATAGTTGATACTAAAGCTCCGATTTTAACACGTCAGGGTGACCGTGCTGGTTTTGACAAACTAGTAGGTGATATGAACAATGGTAGTGTAGGTGCTATATTTATCGCAGGCGTTGATCCTATATATAGTTATAGTAATAGTGACGCTTTCGCGAAAGCGTTACAAAAAGTAGCACTTAAAGTTTCTTTTGCAAGCTCGTTAAATGCGACAGCTGAGAAATGTGATTATGTTGCTACAACTCCTCACTTCTTAGAGTCATGGGGTGATACAGAAATTAAGAAAGGTCATGTGTTTTTAACACAGCCTACTATAAGACCGATATTCAAGACACGTCAGTTACAAGAAACCTTGTTGAAGTGGTCAGGTAGTTCTCAAACATATAAAGATTTCCTTAAGGAAACAGCTGCTGCTTCAGGAGCTTCTTGGAACAAGTCTTTACAAGATGGTTTCTATCATACATCTTCAGTAGAAGAAAATTCTACTGACATGAATGTGGAAGGGCAAAGCAATACTGCTGCGCTAAATGCAATGGCAAATGCTAAAAAACCTTCAGGTTTTGAATTGACATTATACACGAAGACAGGTTTAGGTGATGGAACTATGGCAAACAATCCTTGGTTACAAGAATTGCCTGATCCTATTACTAGAACGACTTGGGATAATTATGTAACTATTTCTCAAGCTGACGCAGAGTCTCTAGGAGTTGTTAATGAAAACGTAGCAAACGGTGCTTTGGATGGTTCGTATGTTGTGGTAACAATGGATGGTGTGGAGCGTAAGTTACCAGCATTAATCCAGCCAGGACAAGCCGTTGGAACAATTGGTATTGCATTAGGATACGGTCAAACGGCTGCTATCCAAGAAGAGATGCAAACCGGTGTTAATGCATATCCATTCTACAAAAATGGTAGCTCTATTCAATCAGTTTCTATAAAAGATGCTGGAGGTAATCATGAGTTTGCCTGTACACAATTACAAAATACAATGATGGGTCGCGATATTATTCGTGAAACTGATTTGGCTACATATAGAACTGGAGATAAGGATAAGTTTAATCCAGTTCCTGAGGTTTCTTTAAATCACATAGAAACTCCGGTGACTTCACCAGATGTCGATCTTTGGGATAGTTTTGATAGATCGGTAGGTCATCATTTTAATATGTCTATAGATCTTAATGCATGTACTGGTTGTGGCGCTTGTGTTATAGCTTGTCATGCAGAGAACAATGTTCCTGTAGTAGGAAAAATGGAAGTGAGAAAATCTCGTGATATGCACTGGTTGCGTATCGATAGATATTACTCTTCTGAAGATAGTTTTGAAGCTGATGAGGCTAAAAAAGATGGTTTCGATGGTTTATTTGGAGATAATGGCTCATTAGGAGGTTTTGGTGAGTTGGAAAACCCAGCAGATAATCCACAAGTTGCTTTCCAGCCTATAATGTGTCAGCACTGTAATCATGCGCCTTGTGAGACAGTATGTCCTGTGGCAGCTTCTTCACACGGTCGTCAAGGTCAAAACCATATGGCTTATAACCGTTGTGTAGGTACTCGTTACTGTGCAAACAACTGTCCTTATAAAGTTCGTCGTTTCAACTGGTTCTTATATAACGGAAACGATGAATTTGACTACCACATGAATAACGACTTAGGTAGAATGGTAATCAATCCAGATGTAACTGTAAGATCTCGTGGTGTGATGGAAAAATGTTCTATGTGTATTCAAATGACACAAATGACAATTCTTGAAGCTAAGAAAGACGGTCGTATGATTAAAGATGGTGAGTTTGCGACAGCATGTTCAAATGCATGTTCAAACGGCGCCATTAAATTCGGAGATATTAACGATAAGGACTCTGAAATATTTAAAGTAAAACAACAAGACCGTATGTATCACCTATTAGAGGAAGTGGGAACTGAGCCTAATGTGATGTATCAGGTTAAAGTGAGAAACGTATAATTAACAAGGAAAACTAATCAAGACATTATGGCTCATTATGAAGCGTCCATAAGAAGACCTCTCGTTACTGGAGATAAAACATATTCTGATGTAACAAGAGACATTGTAGCGCCAGTAGAAGGTGTTGCAAATAAGCAATGGTGGATTGTGTTTACAATCGCCCTTATTGCCTTTCTTTATGGATTAGGATGTATTACATATACAATTTCGACTGGTATCGGAGTTTGGGGATTGAACAAAACCATTGGATGGGCTTGGGATATTACAAACTTTGTTTGGTGGGTAGGTATTGGTCACGCAGGAACATTAATTTCTGCAGTACTGTTATTATTCCGTCAAAAATGGAGAATGGCGATCAACCGTTCTGCAGAGGCGATGACTATTTTCTCGGTTATTCAAGCAGGTTTATTCCCTATTATTCACATGGGACGTCCTTGGTTAGCTTACTGGGTTTTGCCTATTCCTAATCAGTTTGGTTCTTTGTGGGTTAACTTTAACTCACCATTACTCTGGGACGTATTTGCAATTTCGACTTACCTATCGGTTTCATTAGTATTCTGGTGGACTGGTTTGCTTCCAGATTTTGCCATGATACGTGATAGAGCTATAACTCCATTTAACAAGAAGATTTACGGTATTTTATCTTTTGGATGGTCTGGTCGCGCAAAGGACTGGCAACGTTTTGAAGAGGTTTCCTTGGTTCTTGCAGGACTAGCAACACCGTTAGTACTTTCTGTACACACGATTGTATCCTTTGACTTTGCAACTTCTGTTATTCCGGGATGGCATACGACGATTTTCCCTCCTTATTTCGTAGCAGGAGCAATCTTCTCTGGTTTTGCGATGGTAAACACGCTTCTTATTATTATGAGAAAGGTTGTGAGTCTTGAAAACTATATTACTATTCAGCATATTGAGCTGATGAATATCGTAATCATGATTACAGGTTCCATAGTTGGTGTGGCTTATATCACAGAGCTTTTTGTAGCTTGGTATTCTGGAGTAGAATATGAACAATATGCATTTTTAAATCGTGCTACTGGACCTTATTGGTGGGCTTACTGGGCGATGATGACCTGTAATGTTTTCTCACCACAATTTATGTGGTTCAAAAAACTTAGAACTAGTATCATGTTCTCTTTTGCAATTTCGATTGTAGTAAATATCGGAATGTGGTTTGAGCGTTTTGTAATTATTGTAACATCTTTACATAGAGATTACCTTCCATCTTCATGGACAATGTTTTCACCTACTTTTGTTGACATTGGAATTTTCATCGGTACGATAGGTTTCTTCTTTGTATTATTCTTATTATATTCTAGAACTTTCCCTGTAATTGCTCAGGCAGAAGTGAAGTCTATCTTAAAGACTAGTGGAAGTAAGTACAAGAAATTGAGAGAGGATAAGATGACGTCTAACGCTGCTGGAGCTTCATCTGGAGATCCTATTGCACACCCTAACGAGTAGAACTTAGATATTATGTCAACAAAAATTATACATGCTTTTTATACTGATGATGATGTTTTGCTAAGTGCAGTGAAACAAGTTAGAGAAAAGCGCTATCATATAGAAGAGGTATTTACGCCATTTCCAGTACACGGTCTTGAAAAAGCTATGGGAATTGCAGACACTCGTCTTGCCATCAACGCGTTCCTTTATGGAATAGTTGGTCTTTGTGTTGCAACTGCTATGATGAATTACATTATGATTGAGGATTGGCCTCAGGATATAGGTGGTAAGCCTAGTTTTTCTTATTTAGAAAACATGCCGGCTTTTGTACCTATTATGTTTGAGCTTACCGTATTTTTTGCAGCTCACTTGATGGTTATTACTTTCTATATGAGGAGTAGATTATGGCCATTTAAAAAAGCCGAAAACCCTGATGTGCGTACTACAGATGATCACTTTTTAATGGAAGTAGATACTCATGGAGCTGATATCGATGAAGCGACTAAGTTTCTTTATGATACTGGTGCAGTAGAAATCAAATTAATTGACAAAGAAGAACACTAATGAGAAGATATTTTAAATTGTTCTTATACACATTTGCCACAGTACTTTTAGTTTCTTGTGGTTCGGATAATACGGCAGATACCGCTTCAAATAGAAGTGTACAGTATTTTCCTAATATGTATGAATCTGTAGGATATGAAACCTACCAAGAAGGTGATATATTTCCTGATAACGTAGAGGCTCAAAAGCCAGTTGAAGGATCGGTTTCAAGAGGATGGTTACCTTACGATTATGAGGATAATAATGAAGGTTACGCTTCCGCGAAAGCGAACTTGCAAAATCCACTTCCTTATACCGAAGAAAACCTAACTAATGGTGAAGCATTGTATAATATTTATTGTGCTATTTGTCATGGTAATAAAGGTAATGGTCAAGGTCATTTAATGAAGACGGAAAAGATCCTCGGTGTACCAAGTTATGATGCTAGAGAAATTACTCAAGGTTCTATCTATCACGTAATGTATTACGGAATCAACTACATGGGTTCTTATGCTTCACAAACTTCCGAAGAGGAGAGATGGCAAATTGCTCATCACGTGGACGCTTTGACTCGTGAACTTAAAGGTGAGCCTGCTCGTGAATATGAAACAGCACATGCTATGAATTCTAATGTAGATCACAATGACAGCATGGATCATACATCAGAAGATGACCACAACAGTGAATCACATCAAACAGATGCTGATTCTACAGAAAATGAACCAACAACAGATGGCAATTAAGCCATAGAAGATATTTTATTTATGTATAAGGTAACTAGCAAATTAAAAATTGTCGCTTTCGCTCTGATGATTTTCGGAGCGGTATTAACTGCGGTAGGTTTTTGGCAAATGCCAGGTTCTGAAGAGGAAGTTAAGGAAATGCTTGCGACTGAAGCAGCAGCTCATGGCGGTGGTCATGGTGCGGTAGAGGATAATCATAGCTCAGCAGTTGATGATCACGCGGTTTCTGGACATGCAACTACGTCAGATCATCATTCAGAAGGTCATGCAACAAGTCATGAAGATGAGCATGCAGAGCATGTGTATCACCAGCTATCAAATAAGCCTTGGGCGGCAGTTTATGTAGCTGCATTTTTCTTTTTCATGATAGGTTTAGGAACTCTTGCTTTTCATGCGGTTCAAAAAGCTGCACAAGCGGGATGGTCTCCGGTGTTATTTAGAGTAATGGAAGGTATCAGCAGCTACATACTTCCTGGTGGAATTATAATGTTTGTTCTTTTGCTATTATCAGGTTTCCATATCAATCATTTATTTGTCTGGATGGAAGAAGGTATAGATGTTGTTGGACACGAAAATTATGATGCTATTGTTGCTGGTAAAGTTGGCTATTTAAATGTCCCTTTTTGGTTATTCAGGGCTGGAGCATTTTTAGTAGGTTGGAACCTTTACCGTTGGAATATTAGAAAATTTGGTTTGAAACAGGATGAGGCTAAAGATGGAGACATAGCTTGGTATAAAAAAGGTTTTAAGCACAGCGCAATGTTTCTAGTGTTTTTCATAGTTACGGAGTCTATCATGTCATGGGACTGGATCATGAGTTTTGATCCTCACTGGTTTTCAACTTTATTTGGATGGTATGTGTTTGCTAGTATGTTTGTGTCAGGAATTACGACTATTGCATTGATAACGATTTTCCTTAAATCAAAAGGATATTTAGAGTTTGTGAATGATTCACATATTCATGATTTAGCAAAGTTTATGTTTGGAGTTAGTATATTTTGGACGTACTTATGGTTCTCACAGTTTATGTTGATCTGGTATTCTAACATACCAGAAGAGGTTACTTATTTTGTAACTCGTATCGAAGACTATAATATATTATTCTTTGGTATGGTGGCGATTAATTTCCTTTTCCCATTATTGATTCTAATGAACTCAGATTTTAAGAGAGTTAACTGGTTTGTTGTAACGGCAGGTTTATTCATAATATTAGGACATTATCTCGATATTTATGTAATGGTAATGCCAGCAACTGTAGGAGAGTCTTGGTTCATAGGTTTCCCAGAAATAGGAGCATTCTTATTCTTTGCAGGGTTATTTATATTGTACGTATTCAATACAATATCAAAAGCGCCATTACTTGCTAAAGGAGATCCTTATTTAGGAGAGAGTAAACATTTTCATTATTAAAATTTAATAGAAAACATCTGTAATGACAGCATTTCTAATCATATTTATAGCAGCTTTATTTGCAATTTCAATTTGGCAAATTTCTAAAATAGTATCTCTAGGTAAGGCTCCAGAGCCTGATACCGATGCTGTTGAAGTAGCTAACGATGGAGACAACAAAAGACAAGGTCAGTATATGTTGATCTTCGGTATAGGTCTTTATATTTTAATGATCTATTGTTTCATAGCCTACAACGATTATTTCTTACCAGATGCGGCATCTGCGCACGGTGGTGAGTATGACGATCTACTGTTACTTACTACAGTAGTAATCATGATTGTTCAAGTTTTGACGCAAGGTTTGTTACATTATTTTTCTTACAAATATCATGGTCGTAAAGGTCAAAAAGCATTGTTTTATGCAGATAATGATCGACTTGAATTTATCTGGACGGCAATACCTGTTGTGGTTTTGGCTGGTTTGATTCTATGGGGACTTTTCTCATGGAATGATATAATGGATGCCAATACAGATGATGATCCATTAATTGTAGAGGTTTATGCGTACCAGTTTGGGTGGAAAGTTCGTTACAGTGGTGCAGATAATACCTTAGGTGACGCTAATGTTCGATTTATTGAAGGTGTTAATCAATTAGGTATAGATCCTACGGATGCAGACGGAATGGATGATATGGTAGGCACTGAACTGCATCTTCCTGTTAATCGACCGGTCTTGTTTAAATTTAGAAGTCAGGACGTTCTTCACTCTGCTTATATGCCTCATTTTAGAGCGCAAATGAATGTTGTGCCTGGAATGGTGACACAATTTAAGTTCACACCTACCGTAACCTCAGAGGATTACAAGTCAACTGAATTTATGACTGAAAAAGTTCGTAAGATTAATGAAATACGACGACAAAAAAGTGAGGAGCTAGTTGAAAGCGGAGATGTGGCTTTAGATCCATATGAATTTGAATACTATCTTCTTTGTAATAAAATATGTGGAGCTTCTCACTACAATATGCAAATGAAAATTGTGGTAGAAAGTGAAGAAGACTACAACAAGTGGTTAGAAACACAAACAACATTTGAAACAACTTTAGCTAACGCTGAAAATTAGAATTATGGGACAAGCTATCTCTGTTACTGCAGATCACGGACATGATGAGGAACACCACCATCATAAAGAAACTTTCGTAACTAAATATATTTTCTCTCAAGATCATAAGATGATTGCTAAGCAATATCTTATTACTGGTCTTATAATGGGTGCTATAGGCATTGCTATGTCAGTGCTTATGAGAATGCAGTTGGCTAACCCTGGAGAGCCGAATTTGATTTTTGAAGCCCTATTAGGGAAATGGGCTCCAGACGGAGTTATGGATCCTAATATGTATTTAGCCTTAGTTACCATTCATGGTACTATTATGGTTTTCTTTGTATTAACAGCTGGGTTGAGTGGTACTTTTTCTAACTTTTTGATTCCTTTACAAATTGGTGCTCGAGATATGGCCTCAGGATTCCTTAATATGGTTTCTTATTGGTTATTCTTTATCTCAGCTGCAATAATGATTGGATCTTTATTTGTTGAGTTAGGACCAGCTGCTGCTGGGTGGACCATTTATCCTCCATTAAGTGCTTTACCTGAAGCGATGGGTGGATCTGGATTAGGTATGACCTTATGGTTAGTTTCTATGGCCATATTTATTGCTTCGTCTCTATTAGGTTCTCTTAACTATATCGTTACGGTAATCAACTTAAGAACTAAAGGTATGTCTATGACTAGATTGCCTTTGACTATCTGGGCTTTCTTCGTTACTGCAATTATTGGTGTGGTTTCATTTCCAGTTTTATTATCGGCTGCGCTTCTTTTAATAATGGATCGTAGTTTTGGAACCTCATTTTTCTTGTCAGACATTTACATTAAAGGTGAAGTGTTAGCTCACCAAGGTGGTTCTCCCGTATTATTTGAGCACCTATTTTGGTTCTTAGGTCACCCAGAAGTTTATATTGTATTACTTCCAGCATTAGGTATTACTTCTGAAGTTATAGCAACTAATTCACGTAAACCTATTTTTGGTTATCGTGCGATGATTGCATCGATATTAGCAATTGCTTTCTTATCGACTATTGTATGGGGTCACCACATGTTTATTTCAGGTATGAATCCATTCTTAGGATCTGTATTTACATTTACTACATTATTAATTGCGATTCCATCAGCGGTAAAAGCATTTAACTATATAACCACATTATGGAAAGGTAACCTACAGATGAATCCTGGAATGCTCTTTTCCATCGGTCTCGTATCGACATTTATTACAGGTGGTTTAACAGGTATCATTTTAGGTGATAGTACTTTGGACATCAATGTACATGATACGTACTTTGTTGTTGCTCACTTTCACTTGGTAATGGGTATATCTGCTCTATATGGACTGTTTGCTGGTGTGTACCACTGGTTCCCTAAGATGTTTAATCGTATGATGAATAAGAATTTAGGTTATGTACATTTCTGGTTAACTGCAATCGGTGCTTATGGAGTATTTTTCCCAATGCACTTCGTAGGTATGGCTGGTTTACCTAGACGTTATTATACCAATACGAACTTCCCATATTTTGATGATCTTGCAGATACTAATAAATTGATTACATACTTTGCTATTGCAACAGCCTTGGCTCAGTTGTTCTTTGTTTATAATTTTGTAAAGTCTATTTTCTACGGGAAGAAAGCTCCTGCAAATCCATGGAAATCTAATACGTTAGAATGGACAACTGGTGATAAACACATTCACGGTAACTGGGATGGACCTATTCCTTCAGTTTACAGATGGCCTTATGATTATAGTAAAGTAAACGAAGATGGTGAATATGTAATTGCAGGGCAAGATTATGCTCCACAGCATATACCTCTTCAGGATGGAGAAGAAGAATTGAATCACTAGTATTCATTAATCATATATAAAAAATGCCGCTAATACGATTAGCGGCATTTTTTGTGTTACTATTTTTATCTATGCTTCTCCTCGTGCAGGATAATCTTTATCTTTAATAAAGTCTACCGCCTTAATCACATCTTCTATACTAGGCCTGGCAAATGGCATCGTTTGAATTGAAGAAAAATATAATGTATCGTCTGCATTCACTAGAAACATCCCTGGTTCTGAAAATAACTCTGGTTCTTTGTCACTAATTCCTTCAGAGAAATATAGTCCCCATTCTTCTGCTTTTTCTCTGCTCAATTCATAACCTATCGGTAACTCATCTATGTCCCATTCTTCTCCAGCCTTTTTAGCCCTCTTTTCTGTATCCATGCTTATTCCTATAACATGAATGCCTCTTTCAGTTAGATCGGCTAAATGATTTTTTACAGATTCTAATTGCTTTTTACATACCGGACAATGTAAGCCTCGATAAAATATCAATAAAGTAAAGGAATCTGCCTCCTGTTTGTGTAATGACCATTGCGTGTCGTTGATCAAATTGAGCTCTAAGTTGGGTGCTTTCTGTCTTGGTTTCATAATTTTTATTTTAAAATACGAAAGTGAAGTCTATTTATTCATAAGTCTAACTTAAATGTAGTTAAGCTATTGTTATTCCGCTTTCGCGAAAGCGGAACCTAAAACATCTTTTAACAAATAATGCAGGATAATTATTATGCTGCTAAACTCTTAGGCTGCACAATGAGTAGTATATTTGGAATATGAATGAAAATCTTGACCCTAACGGAAACCATTTTTCAAATGAAGAGCATGATGTAGATAGAGCTTTGCGTCCTTTATCATTTGATGATTTTGCAGGACAAGATCAAGTATTGGAAAACTTGAAGATTTTTGTGGAAGCAGCAAATCAGAGAGAAGATTCTCTAGACCACGCACTTTTTCATGGACCTCCAGGATTGGGTAAAACCACACTTGCTCATATACTCGCAAACGAATTAGGTGTTTCTATCAAAGTAACATCTGGCCCAGTACTGGATAAACCAGGCGATCTTGCAGGATTGCTAACAAATCTTGATGAAAGAGACGTTCTTTTCATAGATGAAATTCATAGATTGAGTCCTATTGTGGAAGAGTACCTTTACTCTGCAATGGAAGATTTTAAGATAGATATTATGATTGAAACTGGTCCCAATGCAAGAACAGTTCAAATCAATCTAGCACCTTTTACTTTGATAGGTGCAACCACCAGATCAGGTTTACTTACTGCTCCTATGCGAGCAAGATTTGGAATTCAATCGAGATTACAATATTATTCTACAGAGTTACTTTCTACTATTGTTACTCGTAGTGCTGAGATACTTAATGTACCTATAGATCATGATGCTGCGATTGAGATTGCTGGTCGTAGTCGAGGAACACCTCGTATAGCAAATGCTCTATTGAGACGAGTACGTGATTTTGCTCAGATAAAAGGAAATGGACATATAGATTTATATATAGCAAAATATTCCTTGAAAGCGCTACATGTAGATGCAAATGGGCTTGATGAAATGGACAATAAGATCCTATCCACCATCATTGATAAATTTAAAGGTGGTCCTGTAGGCTTGACGACTATCGCCACTGCAGTGTCCGAAAGCGCCGAAACTATTGAAGAAGTTTACGAACCTTTTCTGATCCAACAAGGATTTATTATGCGCACACCTCGCGGTAGAGAAGTGACAGAATTAGCCTATCAGCATCTTGGAAAAATTAAACAAAATAACTTAGGAGGACTTTTTGATTCATAATGAAACAAATCGAACAAGTTCCTACGCTCACGTTTCTTGCTAAATCTCGACAGATTTATAAGGATCCTTTGCCTTTTCATAGAGAGAATTTTAAGAAATATGGTAACACTTTTAAAATTAGTCCCAAACCTGGTTTACTCATTCACTTTACTTGTGATGAAAAGTTAACTCAACATATTTTACAGAAGAATCAAAAGAATTTTAATAAGTCTACGCTACAAACGGAAGATTTGGGAAAATACATAGGTCATGGATTGTTAACTGAAAACGGTGAGAAATGGAGAGCAAATCGCAAGCTGATTCAGCCAGCGTTTTATAAAAAATCTATTAGTTCTTTAATGAACGTGATGGATGAAGTGATCCAAGAAGAAATAGGTAAAATAAAAGAAGACGTTGCTACTGATGTCTATGAAATCTTCAATGACCTTGCCTTTAAAGTAGTAGCAAGAAGCCTTTTTGATTTTGCCGATATTGACAACCTGGATTCTAAAATATCCCGACTGCAATACATTACAGAAAAGGCGCAGAAAACTTTAATTAAAGAATTAAGAATCCCATGGATGAAATGGTATTTTGACCGGGAATGGCTCTCTGGTAAAAAAAGCATTCCGCATTCTTTAAGTCTAATTGAAGAGGCTCGCGAGATTTTAAGAAATATTATCAATAACCGTAGGTCTGGAAATAAAGAACCAGGCGACTTGCTCGATATGTTGCTGCACAGCACTTATGAAGATGGATCGCATATGGAGGATGATCAACTTATTGATGAGATTCTCGTGCTCTTTATTGCAGGTCATGAAACTACTGCAAACGCTTTAAGTTTTGCAGCTCAGCTTCTTGCACAACATCCAGAAACCATCACAAAAGCTACTCAAGAACTACAGCATCTAGAAAATGAAAATTTGATGGAAGGTTTGATGTCTATGCCTTACATCAAGCAATGTGTAGAAGAGACCTTGAGGTTATATCCGCCAGCTTATGTTACAGATCGAGTGGCGTTAGAAGCAGATTCTTGCGAAGATGTAGAAATTGAAAAAGGAAGTATTTGGTTAGTTTCTTTTTATGAAATGCACCGCAGGCAAGACCTTTGGGAACGTCCAGAAGAATTCATTCCTGAGCGTTTTGAAAAGGAAAAGGCAAAAAGCTACCGTGATTTCTATTTCCCCTTTGGTGCTGGACCGCGCATGTGTGTAGGTAATAATTTTGCCATATTTGAAATGGTTCTTACCAGTGCACGACTTTTAGAGCGCTTTGAGGTAAAGCCAGTGCACGACACGATTGATTATCATCCTTTGATTACTTTGAAGCCAAGAAATGCACAATTGATATTTAAAAGAAAATAAGCTTCTTCTGGTTAGATTTTTTTAAGAAATTCCGCTTTCGCGAAAGAAACCATGAACCTACTCCTTAACCAGTTTCAAAGTTTGAGAAGCGACATCACTTTTTAGATTTAAAAAATACACTCCTGAAGTCAAAGAAAGAACCTCAATTTTATTATCATTTATATTACCTGATAATACTTGCTGTCCTGAAATATTATAAATAGAATAGGAAGTAAACAATAAATCACCAGTTACTTGAATAACGTCTGTGGCAGGATTAGGAAAAATAGAAACTTGATTAAGGTTTTCTTCATCCATACTTAAAGGAACACCATTACAGTCTTTAGTAGCAAGTCGTGCATACCAGAAGTCAGTAGCACCGTTTCCATTAATTTGTAAAGGAGTTATCGCGGTATTGTTTTGAAACAGCGTACTTCTAAAATAACCGCCAACTACATAATTACCGAAATTATCAGTTGCGATGGCAGTGGCCATTTCCTGGCTTCCTCCTGGGGCTAAAATATCTTCAATTCCAAGAACATTACCACTCGTAGTATTAAAACGCACTATAACAGGATCATCTGCCGATCCAGCTGGTCGAGTAAAAGTCTGACTACCCCAATCTCCTGAAATTTGTAAACCACAGGCAATAGCCACCTCATTACCATTTAATGCTATTTTATATCCTGCTGAAGCTGATGCAAATGTAGGGTTAGTTCCCCAAAGTAAATTTCCTTGACTATCTAGTTTAATTAAAAATGGAGCATATCCACCTATAGTACCAGAGAAATTTGTTTGTGTAAAGGTATGTCCAGCTAACGTATCTGGAGCAGGAAAACCACTATCAACAGCTGTATTTCCTTCTCCAGATATAAAGATATTAGACTGATTATCTACGACTATATGAATAATGCTTGTGCCTTGTTCACCACCAGTGTTTTCAATACGCCATATCTCATTTCCATTGCTTGCGTCTACCGCAGCAAGGGCAGTATAACCTATAATACTTGAGCCTAATAAATTTATATTTTGACTGCCTACCGTAGTTTTATGAACGCTTACGTAATATCTATTTAATGTTTCATCCATTGTAAGGACTGCTGCATATGTTGACCTGCCATTAGTAAACTCTAAATTTATAGGAGTCTGTCCTAAATACGTTCCTTGATCATCAAATCTAAAAATAGCATAATCATCAGTAGCAGTAGTATAAGCGCCGTTGATGTGCGTACCTGCTCCCATAGTCATCAACCAGTGCGTAACGTTATTAGCATCTGTATAATGACCAAAAGTGTAAGATTTTTGAATATCTGTTCCCACCGCTGTATCACGTTGGGGTCTTTGCAGCCATTGAAAAACACCTGTGCTATTATATTTAATCAAGTAAAGATTTTTATTATGAGGACCAGGATCATTTATACCTAAGTTAGAATCAATAATAACATCAGTATCAAAATAACCTGCACTATGAGTACCATTAATTTTAGGTGTCATATATCCTGAGATATAAACATTATCGCTTGAGTCTAAACTTAAATGTTGAGTCAGCTCATCACTATAACCTCCTATTGTTTTTTGCCATCTAAAATTGCCACTACAGTCTGTTGAAAATAAATAAGTGTCATTATTAAAATTAGGTCTATTATAATTGGTAAAAGGGACACCATTCAAATTGGTATTATTACTAGAAACAGTTGCTAGATAATAATAGTTGTTCTGGCTGTCAACAACAATATCCCTTATATGTTCATACTCATTAGTAGAATTAGGATTACTACCAAAGTTGACATCACCACCGCCACGAGCTGCCCAAGTATATTCTTGGGCGTTCACAGATATACTTACTAATAATAGGATAAAGTATAAAATACCAGTTCTTTTCATGTAGCTATTTTTTAATTAAATAGTTTTGTATTAAGATTTTACCATTGCTTTTAATTAACACGATGTATTGGGTAGGCTTAAAGTGAGACATTCCTACTTCTACAGTGTCATTTGTGTTTTTCAACGTTGTGTGGTACATTCTTAAACCGTTAAGATCATAAATTTCTAATTCTACCTGTTGCAAATCTTTTTCAAATAATTCATAGGTAAATGTAGCTTTTTGATCTACAGGATTTGGACTAATTGTTAAACTAGACTTTTCGCTTTCTCTATTTTCATCTTAATTTTTTGATTAGTTGCCTTTCAATATAAAGACTTTATTTAGAATAAGCACAATAACTGTCCACTCAATAATGGAAAACAATTTGTATATAAATTAATGAGGTCTTCTTAAGTGTCTGTTTTTTCGTTTTGGATATATTTGAAATTCCCGCTTTCGCGAAAGCGAAACTTACCACCAATTTTATCATTCATAAAAATGCTTATTATTCATTAAACCTTACATTTGTTTTATAAAATGCTAAGGGATTTATGAGCGAAAAAAGTAAGAGAAGAGAAGCGTTAGTGTACCACGCAAAACCTACTCCTGGTAAAATAAAAGTAGTACCTACAAAAAAATATAGTAGTCAGAGAGATCTAGCTCTTGCTTACAGTCCTGGAGTGGCAGAACCTTGCTTAGAAATAGCAAAAGATAAAACTAACGTTTATAAATATACCACTAAGGGAAATCTCGTTGCTGTTATATCAAATGGAACTGCGGTTTTAGGCTTAGGTGATATAGGTCCGGAAGCTTCTAAACCAGTGATGGAAGGAAAAGGATTATTATTTAAGATTTTTGCAGACTTAGATTGCTTTGACATTGAGGTAGATACTAAAGATGTAGAAGAATTTATAAAGACGGTAAAAAATATCGCACCTACTTTTGGTGGTATTAACTTAGAAGATATTAAAGCTCCAGAGGCTTTTGAAATAGAACGTAGATTAAAAGAAGAGCTGGATATTCCAGTAATGCATGACGACCAGCATGGAACTGCTATCATTTCTAGCGCCGCTTTATTAAATGCGTTAGAACTTGCAGAGAAAAATATAGAAGATGTAAAGATTGTGATATCTGGAGCAGGTAGTGCTGCTATTTCTTGTACTAGTTTATACGTAAAACTAGGAGCTAGGAAAGAAAATATCATGATGTTTGATATCGATGGATTGATCACAAAGGACCGTACTAATTTAGGTCCTGAGCAAATGGAATTTGCAAGAGACATCCCTAAGGTCAATCTAAAAGAAGCTTTAAAAAATGCCGATGTTTTCTTAGGCTTATCTGTAGGTAACATTGTAGATGGTGAAATGTTGCGATCTATGAACGATTCTCCTATCGTTTTTGCGATGGCAAATCCTACACCAGAAATAGATTACGATACTGCAATGGCGTCTCGAGAAGACATTATAATGGCTACAGGACGAAGTGATCACCCTAATCAAGTGAATAATGTTTTAGGTTTTCCATTTATTTTTAGAGGTGCGATGGATGTGCGCGCGACTAAAATTAATGAAGAAATGAAAATGGCAGCAACCAAAGCCATTGCCCAGCTTGCTAAAGAACCGGTGCCTGAGCAGGTAAATATTGCTTATGGAGAGTTGAAGCTTTCTTTTGGTCGCGATTATATCATCCCTAAACCTTTTGATCCTAGATTAATTTCTACTATTCCGCCGGCGGTGGCAAAGGCTGCGATGGAAAGTGGTGTGGCTCAAGAACCTATTTTAGATTGGGAACGATATGAAGAGCAATTGCTTAGCCGCATGGGATCTGATAATAAACTAGTGCGATTATTACTAAATCGTGCCCGTATCAATCCTAAAAGAATTGTATTTGCTGAGGCAGATAATATAGACGTGCTTAAGGCAGCACAAATTGTTTTAGAAGATGGTATCGGAACTCCTATTCTATTAGGTCGTAAAGATATTATAGAAGAACTGATGGAAGAGTTAGGTTTTGACCAGCAATGTCTGATTATAGATCCTAAATCAGATGAAGAAAGTGCGCGTAAAGACCGATATGCTCATGAGTTTTGGAAATTGAGACAAAGAAAAGGTGTTACTGAATTTGATGCTGGTAAATTACTAAGACAACGTAATTACTTTGCTGCAATGATGGTAAAACTAGGCGATGCAGATGCTTTAATAACTGGTGTGGCACAATCTTATCCAATATCTGTAAAACCAATGATGGAAATTATAGGTAAATCTCCAGGTGTAGATAAGATTGCAACAACTAACTTAATGATTACTGCGAGAGGACCATTATTTGTATCTGATACATCTATTAACATCAATCCAGATGCGATAGAGCTGGCTAAGATTGCACAAATGACTGGTCGTACCGCAGCAATGTTTGGTGTATCGCCAGTAATCGCGATGACTTCTTATGCAAACTTTGGTTCTTCCTCACATCCTAATGCTTCAAAAGTTACCGAAGCTGTAAAATATCTACATCAATACTATCCAGATCTAGTGGTAGATGGAGAGCTTCAAACAGACTTTGCGCTTAATCAAGAACTTTTGAAAAGTAAATTTCCATTTTCTAAACTTGCTGGAAAGAAAGTAAACACTCTAGTGTTCCCCAATTTAGAAAGTGCTAATAGTTCATATAAAATGCTGAAAGAATTGAATGGGATAGACTCGATAGGTCCTATTATGATGGGAATGAAAAAGCCAGTTCATATTCTTCAACTAGGTGCAAGTGTCGATGAAATAGTAAACATGGCAGCTGTTGCAGTGATAGATGCACAGCAAAAAGAAAAGCACGCAAAAAAGGCCCAATAAATCTACTTGCGTGCTTAACAATTGATCATTTATATTTTCTTACATTTGATTTCTTAAAATATGTTAAATTATGATTGCACAACTTCAAGGTAAACTGGTGGAGAAAAATATGACTGACGTAGTCATAGACTGCGCTGGTGTAGGTTATCTTGTAGAAATTTCCCTTCATACCTATTCCTTGATTCCAGAAGGTGAATTGATCAAATTATATACATATCAATTAGTTAGAGAGGACGCTCATAGATTATTTGGTTTTGTTGAAAAAACAGAACGCGAGGTGTTCAAATTACTACTCTCCGTATCTGGTATAGGAGCAAATACTGCAAGGACGATGCTTTCTAGTCTAGAACCTAATCAAATTGCACAAGCTATTGCATCTGGTGATGCAAGGACGATTCAAAGTGTAAAGGGAATAGGAGCAAAAGGAGCACAACGTGTTATACTGGACTTAAAAGATAAAATCTTACAAGTCCTCGATAATCCAGAATTAACAGTAGTAGCAAGCAATACTGGGCGAGAAGAAGCGTTATCTGCATTAGAAACATTAGGATATATGCGCAAGCAAGCCCAAAAAGTGGTAGACAAAATACTTTCTTCACAGCCCGATGCAACTACGGAACAACTTATAAAACAAGCACTTAAACAGTTATAAGATTTGAAATATCATACTACTAACTTAAGGTTTGTTGCCTTTATTTTATGCCTTTTGGTTTCCGCTTTCGCGAAAGCGCAAGAACCTTCTGAAACTGCACAAGACACACTTACTGGAGTAAGGTTAGGTACTTTACGATTACCAGATCCGCCTAGTATTACCACTTTATACAAATATGATGCAAATCTAGATCGTTACGTTTACTCTAGTACTTTTAACGGATACAATATTGATTTTCCTTTTATTCTTACTCGAGAACAATATCTAGATCTTGTTTTGAAGCAACAAATGCATGATTACTTTAAGGAAAAGGCGGCTGCCATTGCTGGTAAATCAAAAGAAGATAAAGAAAAACAGAAGGACTTACTTCCTAATTTTTATGTGAATTCAGATTTGTTTGAATCGATTTTTGGGGGAACAGAGATAGACATAGATCCTCAAGGTTCTGTAGAAGTCGATTTAGGACTGTTATTCAATAGATCTGATAACCCTAGTTTTTCTCCAAGAAACCGACAGAACTTAACCTTTGATTTCAATCAGCGTATCAATTTAAGTCTTGTGGGTAAAGTAGGTACAAGATTACAAGTTAATGCAAACTATGACACTCAAAGTACCTTTAATTTCCAAAATCAAATCAAGCTAGATTACACACCTACTGAAGATGATATTTTACAAAGTATTGAAGTAGGTAACGTTGCGATGCCTCTTAATTCCCAATTGATACGAGGTGCTCAAAGCTTATTCGGTATTAAAACTGAATTGCAATTTGGTAAAACTAGAATTACTGCTGTCTTTTCTGAGCAACAATCTGAATCCAGAACAGTTCAGGCTGCAGGTGGAGCTACGGTAAATGACTTTGATTTTTTCTCTTTAGATTATGATGAGAATCGCCACTATTTTCTTTCTCATTACTTTAGAGATAATTACGACACATCTTTACAAGATTTCCCATTTATAAGAAATAACATTCAGATTACTCGAGCTGAAGTATGGATCACTAACCGTGGTAATAGAACACAAGACGTGCGTAATCTTGTAGCAATTCAAGATATAGGTGAATCAGAAGTCGAAAATATAGGTCTTGATACGAGACCTAGTGGGTTTATAAATGTACCTGCTGGAAGTTTTCCAGATAACGAAAACAATGATTTTAACCCAGAAGGAATTAGTGGTGGTGCGCAAACTTTGCTCAATAGTCAGATAAGAGATATTGCTACAGCGCAGCAAGGATTTGGAGGTGCAACGGTAAATGAAGGTTTTGACTATGTTACTTTAGAGAATGCTAGAAAACTTACTCCTCAAGAATATACTTTAAACACGCAATTGGGATATATATCCTTGAGACAACGATTAAATAATGACGAGGTTCTTGCGGTTGCTTTTCAATATACAGTAGGTGGACAAGTATTTCAAGTAGGTGAATTTGCTAATGATGGAGTTGTTGCTACAGATGTAATAGCAAGTCCAAACCCTAATCAACCGCCAGTAAGTAATCAAAGTCTGGTAGTTAAATTACTTAAGAGTAACCTTACCAATGTAAGTGAGCCTATCTGGGATTTAATGATGAAGAATATTTATAATCTAGGAGGCTTTCAATTGACTCCCGAAGATTTTAGATTGAATATCTTTTATCAATATCCGCCAGAGTTGAATTATATCACCGCTGCTGAAGGTACGATGGCTAATCCAGCAGTTGCATTACCAGATGATGTAGATCAAACCACCTTAATACGTGTCTTTAATCTTGATAGATTGAATCAACAAGGAGATCCACAGCCGCAAGGTGATGGTTTTTTTGATTATGTTCCCGGACTTACGATCGATCAAGAAAATGGTAGGATTATATTTACTACGGTAGAACCTTTTGGAAGTCATATATTTAATAAACTAGACAATACTCCAGGAGCAGATTATAACAATCCATCCACTTATAATGCAAATCAAGCGCAGTACGTATATAGAGATATGTATCGTACGACAAAAGCGCAAGCACTACAGAGTGCAGATAAAAACAAATACCTCATTAAAGGAGAATACAAATCTACTGGGCAAGAAGGGATTCCCATAGGAGGTTTTAATGTTCCAAGAGGATCAGTTACAGTAACGGCTGGAGGAAGAACACTACAAGAGGGAATTGATTATACTGTAGACTATCAATTGGGTAGAGTAATCATTCTTGACCAGGCTTTATTAAATTCTAATACGCCGATTCAAGTTTCTACAGAAAACAATTCTGTTTTCAATCAGCAGACAAAACGTTTTACCGGCGTGAATGTAGAGCACAAATTCAGTGAAGATTTTATATTAGGAGGTACATTTCTTAACCTTAAAGAACGACCTATAACTCAAAAATCAACTTACGGTTTTGAGCCTATCAACAACACGATTATGGGAATGAACTTTCTGTACAATACAGAAGTTCCCTTTTTAACTAGACTAGCAAATAAATTACCTAACGTAGATACAGACGTACCTTCAAACCTATCATTAAGAGGTGAGATTGCTTATTTGTTTCCAGGATCTCCAGCGGGAGATAATTTTGGCGGTCAAGCAGCTGCTTATGTAGACGATTTTGAAGGGTCGCAAACCACAATTGATATACTGACGCCTTTCTCTTGGACATTGGCCAGTACGCCAGTCGCTTTTGAAGGTGGAGGAAGCGCAGCAAATCCATTGGCATACAATTTTAGTCGTGCAAAAATGGCTTGGTATTCCATCGACCCAATATTTTATGGCAATCAAAGACCTGCAGGAATAACAGATGATGATGTTTCTGATTACAGAACAAGAAGAGTATTTGTAGATGAATTGTTCCCTAATGTAGATTTACAACAAGGACAGCAGCAAGTCATCAATACGCTAGACATGGCCTATTATCCAGATGAGCGTGGACAGTATAATTACAACCCACAAGCTGCAGGAACAAATATTTTACCCAATCCGGCAGATAGTTGGGGTGGAATAATGCGACAATTTTCAAGTACAGATTTTGAGCAAACTAACGTAGAGTATATCCAGTTTTGGATCATGGATCCGTTTCAATACGATCCAACAAATAATGGTGGTACCATATCGATTAATTTAGGAAGTATTTCTGAGGATATTTTAAAAGATAACAGGAAACAATTTGAGAATGGGCTGCCGGAAGATGGCGGTACCGATCTAACTATAAATACAGCATTTGGAAAAGTTCCAGTTAATCAATCATTAGTTTATGCCTTTGATACTCAAGGAGCAGAACGCGATAATCAAGATATAGGTCTAGACGGTTATAGTGATAATGAAGAGCTTGCCGACTTTGCAGCTTTTGGACCGATAGATCCAGCTGGAGATAATTATGAATTTTTTGTTGCTGCAACAGGAGATATACCAATGAGGTATAAAAACTATAATGGGACAGAAGGTAACTCGCCTACCACAGTAACTCAAGATAATCGTGGTTCTACTACTTTGCCAGATGTAGAAGACATCAACCGTGATAATACAATGAATACGATAGATAGTTACTATGAGTATGATATTGAGATTTTCCCAGGAATGGATGTCGCAACTAGCGAGTACATATTTGATACCAAGGAAGTTCAAAGTACATTACCCAACGGTACAACTATCGATACCAGATGGGTGCAATTTAGAGTGCCATTAAATGATCCTAATCGGGAAGAAATAGGTGGTATTGCAGATTTTAGAGCCATTCGTTTTATGAGAATGTACCTAACAGACTTTGAAGTTGATACATTCTTGAGATTTGGTTCTCTTGATTTAGTTCGTGGAGATTACAGACGTTTTACAGATAGTTTAGATGAGGACGATCCTATAGCCTCCGATGATCCAACAACTTTTGAGGTAGAAGGTGTAAATATCGAAAATAATGAATCTAGATCTCCTATTCCTTATAGATTGCCGCCAGGAGTAGAACGTGAAGAACTAAGAACCCAAAATCAAAACATAAGACAGAACGAGCAATCTCTCGCTTTAAGAGTTTGTGATTTAGAACCAGGAGATGCGCGTGCGGTATTTAAAAATATAAGAATAGACATGCGTCAGTATGAATCGCTTCAAATGTTTACTCATGCAGAGTCTTTAGTGAATGAAATGGCTATTGCAGATGGTGAGTTAGAAGCTTTCATAAGAATAGGAGTTGATTACACTCAAAACTTTTATGAAATTAGGTTGCCTTTACAACCTACTGCCTTTGGAACAGATGTTAGAGAAGAAATCTGGCCGCAAGCAAACAATTTTGATATTGACCTTTCCTTACTTCAAGAAATAAAAGCGAGAGTTTTAAGTGATAATACTTTAAACATAAGCACTCTTAATTTCTTCGATCAAGCAGATTTAGACCCTAGTAGTGCAGGAGAAGAAAATCAACAACAGTACGGAATTAAAGGTAATCCCAACTTTGGAGACATCAGAGCCATGATGATAGGTGTGCGCAATGCAACCTCTAATAATATTTGTGGTGAAGTGTGGTTCAATGAAATGCGTCTAGCGGGATTACAAAATCAAGGTGGTTATGCAGCCGTAGTTAATATGGATGCAAACATGGCAGACTTTGCTAGTGTGAGCGCCACAGGTAGAAGAAGTACCATAGGTTTTGGAGCAATTGAGCAAGGTCCTCAAGAAAGAAGTAGAGAAAATCTAACTCAATACGACGTAACCACAAATATGAGCTTAGGGAAATTATTGCCTCCTAAATGGGGCGTTTCTCTACCATTCTCCTATAGTATTGCAGAGGAAACCATTACACCTCAATTTGATCCACAATTTGAAGACATAGAATTAGAAACACGACTGGACAATGCTGCAAACGATGCTGAGAGAGATGCGATAAGAGAACAGTCAGAAGATTACACAAGAAGGCAAAGTATCAATTTAATAGGCGTGCGTAAGGAGCGTACTGGAGATTCAAAACCGATGCCTTACGATATTGAGAACTTTACTTTTTCTGGCTCTTATAATCAGACAGACCAGCGCAACTTTGAGATAGAAAACTTTCAAGATCAGTCTATTAATGCTGGTGGAACTTATAATTATGCCTTTCCTAAGTTAGAGTTGGAGCCATTTAGGGAATCAAAGTGGTTAAGCAATAAGTATTTACAGTTTTTAAAGGATGTAAATTTTAATCCGCTTCCTAATAATTTTACTGCTGGATTGAATGTTATACGACAGTTCAACACGCAGAAGTTTCGAGACTTACAGTTGGATACCAATCCTGTAGATTTGAATGGTGATGGTATTCCAGATGCTCAAAACATTACACTTGCCCCACTTACAAATCGCAATTTTACTATGAATCATCAGTATGCGATTAACTGGGATCTTACTAAATCTCTTCAAGTTAATCTGTCGGCAAATAACGATCGATTGATACGCAGTTATGTGAATGAAGATGATTCTATTAATGAAGATTACACGATTTGGACTGACTTTTTTGATGAAGGGATTCCTAATTCTCACTCTCAACAATTACAGCTTACTTATAAATTACCTTTTGATAAGTTTCCTTTTCTCGCTTTCGCGAAAGCGAACTACACATACACATCTAACTTTAACTGGACTCGTAACCAGCAACAATTTTTACAGCTAGATGGCATACCGAATTTAGGTAACACGATACAAAATGCAAATACGCATCGTATCAATGGAACTCTGGATTTAGACAAATTATATAAATATGTTGGTCTTGAGAAAAAGAAATTTGGAGCTGCAGCAAATGCAGTTGCAAGGTCTAGAAGTAATGCAAGATCGAGAAGTAGAAAGCCACCTACTCCAGAGGCTGGAAAAGATGCAGAAAACAAGCCGAAGGTTCCTAAAAAGAACTTTGGGAATCAAGCATACAACACGTTAATAGGAATCGTAACTGCTGTAAAGAGAGCTCAAATAAATTATCAGGAAACAAACGGTATCTTTTTACCAGGTTATACTCCTGATATTGGATTCATCGGTACATTGAAGCCTACTTCAGGTTTTGTATTTGGTAGTCAGGCAGAAGTTCGTGATCTTGCTGCAAGACGTGGGTGGTTAACGGTCTTCCAAGACTTTAATCAACAGTATACTGAAGTAGAAACACGCCAGTTAGATTTTAATTTTAGTGTAGATTTATTAAAAGGATTATCTCTTGATATATTAGGTGATCGCCGTTATCAAGAGAACTATACAGAGAATTATAGAGTTGATCCAGATGATTTAACTTACCAGTCTTTGACGCCTAATACGTTTGGTAATTTCAACATTTCTAATTTGATGATAGGTACTGCTTTCCAGAAAAGTACTATAGATGGTTCTCCTACATTTGATACCTTTAGAACTAATCGACTCGCCGTTGCTGAAAGACTTGCTACCGAGTTTTATGGTGGCAATACATTTGCCAGAGATGCAGATGGTTTTCCAGAAGGATTCTCAAGAAATAGCCAGCAAGTATTATTACCAGCATTTCTTGCTGCTTATGAAGGTAGAGATATTGAGAAGCAAGATTCAAATGCCTTTAGGGACATACCACTTCCTAACTGGACGTTAAAGTATACTGGATTAATGAATTTGAACTGGTTTAAGAAACGTTTCAGAAGATTCTCTATCAATCATGGATACCGATCTAGTTATACGATCAATCAGTTTCAAACTAATCTTGATTTTGCCGAAGGTAATGGAGCGCTTTCTTATCAAGAACAGGTAGGTACAAATGCCGTGAACCAAAACGGAGATTTTAAGTCACGTAATCTATACTTTAATATAAATCTTGCAGAACAATTTACACCGTTGATCAAAGTAGATTTTGAAATGAAAAATTCAGTTTCGATAGCTGCAGAATATAGAAAAGATAGAGTGGTGTCTTTAAGTTTTGACAACAACCTTCTTACAGAGATAAATGGTAATGAGTTAATTTTAGGTCTAGGATACCGTATTAAAGATTTAAGGTTTAAAACAAATTTCGGTGGTAGAAGTCGTGTGATAAAGTCAGATTTAAACCTGAGATTAGATGGGTCTATAAGAGATAATGTAACCATTATTAGATATCTAGATCTCGATAATAGTCAAGCAACGGCAGGCCAAACTATTTATGGTCTTAAATTCACAGCAGATTATAATTTGAGTCAGGCATTTACAGCCATATTTTATTACGATCATACGTTCTCAGAGTTTGCTATTTCTACAGCTTTTCCTCAAACTACCATACGTAGTGGTTTTACTTTGAGATATACATTTGGAAACTAAATTTGTTTTAGAATCAAGACTATATTTAATTTTTAGAAAATAATCACTGCTGTGATATTTGAAAGAGTTATTTACTCTTTAAACAGTCGCTATAAATTGAATATATAGCATTCATACTTATGTAAACTAATAAAATAAAGTTGCTACCTCTTGAATAATTACAAAGACTTATAGTAAATTTACCCCAATAAAATCAGAACAAAATGAACATCCCAGAAGAATTAAAATATACTAAGGACCACGAATGGATAAGAATTGATGGTGACACTGCTACCATAGGTATTACAGACTTTGCACAAAGCGAGTTGGGAGATATCGTATATGTGGAAGTAGAAACTGTGGATGAGACATTAGATCAAGAAGAAGTTTTTGGAACTGTAGAGGCTGTAAAAACGGTTTCAGATTTATTTTTACCACTTTCTGGAGAAATCACTGAATTCAATGAAAAACTTGAAGATGAACCAGAACTAGTAAACTCTGATCCTTATGGAGAAGGATGGATGATTAAAATGCAATTTTCAGACGATTCTCAAATTGAAGGTTTATTGACCTCAGAGGCTTACAAAGAACTTGTAGGATAATGTCTAAACTAATTTACTGGACAGCTCCGTTTTATACAGCTGTCATAGTAATAGGTTCTTTGGTTGATAATGCTGTTCCTTCAGTAAGTATTGACCACGTGGATAAATGGTATCATGCGTTTGCTTATTTAATAATGAATTCGCTTTGGTATATATTTTTCTACTCTCGTTATCTAAATAAGCAAGGTTTATCAAACTATACTTTGGGGACAGTGCTCAAAAGTTTTTCAAGACCAGTTATCATAGGGTCAAGCGTGTTATCGTTCATTATAGGAGTATTGATAGAGTTGGGTCAAGAATTTATATCTTTAAATCGCACTATGGATATCATGGATGTTTTAGCAAATTTTACTGGCATAATTCTTGCAGCTTTATTCTTGTGGATTTTAAATAATTCCTTAAACAAATATTAACAGTGATAAATCTTTATATAGCACAAAGATTTCATTATTTTTAACCTCTATTAAATACAACCATTATGGAAGTAAAAAAATCAGAAAAAGCAGATTTGCGTAAAAATATTACGCTCTATGCATTATCAGGACTAGCTTTTATGTTGTTGCTTTCATGGCAAGGACTGGAGTATGAGTCTAGAACAGTAGAAATTGAAGAGGTCTTTGAAGAGCCAGAAGAGCTTTTCATTGAGGAAGAAATTCCTATTACTCAAATGTTAGACACTCCACCACCGCCACCGCCACCGCCACCAGCACCAGAAGTGATTGAGATTGTTGAAGACGATGTGGAAATTGAGGAAGTAATCATAGAGGACACAGAAACTGATGAGCAAGAAGAGATCGTAGAGATTGAAGAGGTTGCTGAAGAAGTAGGTGTTGAAGAAGTAATTGCAGACGTACCTTTTGCCATCATTGAAAATGTACCAATCTATCCTGGTTGTGAAGACATGAAAAACAATGCAGATCGTAAGAAATGTATGAGCGAGAAAATCACAAAATTTGTGAATAGAAAATTTAATACAGGACTTGCTCAAGATTTAGGACTCGAAGGAAGACAAAAAATATCTGTACAATTCAAAATTGACTCTAAAGGTAATGTTGTAGGTATTAAATCTAAAGCAAAACATCCAAGACTTCAAGAAGAAGCAGCTAGGGTAATTAACGAATTGCCTTCAATGACTCCTGGTATGCAAAGAGGTAAACCAGTAGGTGTGATTTATGCACTTCCTATTATATTTCAGGTGCAGGACTAATTCTCACTATTTTTTATAAAAATCAATCCCAGCTTTTAGAAGCTGGGATTTTTTTTGGTATCATTCTTGATTTCTCTTTTAAATAACATAAAACCATTTATTATGAATAATTTAAAAGAGAAAAGCGGTGCTGCAACACCTGAAAAAACTCGGATGGATGATAAGAAATCTGTCAACACAAAAGTCAATCCTTTAATTAATTTTCAAATCGGTTTGATTGCCGCTCTCGTAGCAGCGTTTTTAATCATGGAATTATCAACTGGTAGGACACTTAATAAGCTTCCTGAAAAAAAGAAGGTGGCACAGATTCAGCCTACTGGATTTATAGGAGAGTTTGTTAAGGTACCTAATGAAGAGCCAAAACCTAAAGTTAAACAGAAAGAGGCTCCGAAGGCAAAAGTCGTTAAGACAGACCCTAACAAAGCTCCAGTAGTTGTAAAGAATGAAGCGCCAGACATTCCAGATAGTAAAGTAGAACCTATTTCAACAATTACTGCTGAGCCGTTATCAAAAGGGTCATCTACTTCAGGTTCTGATTCAAAATCTAAACCTACTCCAGTAAAGACTCAGATCTTAGCATCAGTGCATGAGGTACCTTTGTTTCCTGGTTGTAATGCTGGTATGAATAGAGCAGAGCGAGTAGATTGCCTTAATGATAAAATGGCTCGATTTGTACAGCGCAAGTTTGATACGAGGTTAGGGCGCACTTTAGATAGCAAAGATGTAGTAAAAATATCTGTAATGTTTACTATCGGTGTTGATGGTCTACCTAAAGATATTCAAGTTAAAGCACCTAATAAGGAACTTAAGGATGAAGCCTTCAAGGTGATCTCTAGATTGCCTAAAATGACCCCAGGTAAAATAGATAATATGCCAGTTAATGTAACTTACGCATTGCCTATAATGTTTAAAGTATACGACTAGACATATTTCAATATTCTGTAAAAGCCATGAATTTTCATGGCTTTTCTATTTTTGGGGCGGCTATTAAAAAAAGTATATTTGCGCCTTACATATATCATCATGAAATCTCTATATATACTAGCTTTTCTTTTTTTTTGCTCCACTTCATTAGTGGCCCAATCTGATATAGAAAAGTTCCCAGTTTTTAATGAATGTAAAGACTCTGCCGCAAATGATCTAGAAGATTGTTTCTACGAGCAATTATATAAAAAGCTCAAGGATAACTATAAACACCCTTTAGAAAGTAGCGACACTTCTGATAGATCAGTGACGTTGAGGTTTGAAGTTGATCGTAATGGAACATTTGTATTGGTACGAGCAGATGCTTTTGAGGCCAATGTGAAAAACGAGATGCTAAAGTCATTTGAACAACTTCCGCAAATAGAACCTCCTACTTTCAACGCCGTTCCCACCTATATGCAGTTCATACTTAGCATACCAGTGCCTATGAACGAATCTGGTTCATTTAAAATTTATAGCAATTCTCAGGTAGATGATGTGACTAAGGAAAGCAACAATAATACTGCTGTTGATAGTCTCGCTTTCGCGAAAGCGAATGAAGAATACAACGCCATAATTAGTGATCAATACGATAGGAACCAGCTTAAGTCAGACGCTATCATCCCACTTTCTTATCAAAGATATCATCGTTATGAAGCTGCAATGAATAGAATAGGTAATAATGCACATACCGCTGTTAAACCTTATACTTTCAATTATGTAGATCAATATTTTGATTTAGAAGCAGAACGTGAATCGATGCTTCTTGATAAACAAACCTGGTTGGGTCGTAAGTGGTCCAACGAGCACTTTTTTGAAGTGGCTGGAGAAAATTATTGGTTTGTGGTAGATCCAGGTGTGGATTTACAACTGGGAAGAGATTCAAGAGAGGAAATAACCACTTATAATAATACAAGACTTGTAAATGTGAGTGGTGGGATAGGATCACAAATAACATTTGGAGCTAGTGTTCAAGAATCACAAGCCAGATTTCCGGGCTACTTTGCCAGAGAAGTCACATCGCGAGCTCCTGATGGTGGTAATCCTGGAATCGTTCCAGGTAGAGGTATAGCAGAAGATGGCGGCGAGAATATTTTTGATTATCCTGTAGCGACTGGTTATGTAAATTACAAACCGAGCAAATACTTTGATTTACAATTAGGACATGGGCAGCATTTCATAGGTGATGGATATAGGTCGCTTGTCCTTAGTGACAACTCTCAACCATTTCCTTATTTTAAGCTGAATGCAAAGTTCTGGAAATTAGATTACACAGTTTTGTATACATCCTTGAGAGATGTAAGACCAGAAGTAACAGCTGACGATTCTTTTCGCACCAAGTATATGACACACCATTACTTAAGTTACAATGTTACAAAACGTCTGAATCTAGGCTTTTTTGAAAGTGTTTTATGGCAAGATGATAACCAACGTGGATTTGATTTCAATTACTTAAACCCTGTTATATTTTATCAATCTATAGAATTGCAAACAGGATCGCGCGGTGGGAATGCGCTTTTAGGATTTACTGCAAAATATAAATTTACAGATTTTATTACTGGATATGGACAGCTTACTATTGATGAGTTTTCTGGTGCCTCAGTGGCAAGCGGTGATGGAAGTTATCAAAACAAAAGTGCTTATCAATTAGGTGTGAAATGGCAAAATGCATTTAAAGTACCCAACTTAATGATGCAAATGGAATATAATAGAGTGAGACCTTATACTTATTCCCATAATAGCGTGGTGTTAAATTATGGTAACAGTAATCAAGCGCTAGCACATCCTTGGGGAGCAAATTTTTATGAAGCTATTTTGATAGGTAGATATACCAAGGATAGATGGTATGGAATCGCAAAGGCTATTTATGGAGAGCGTGGTTATGACGTACTTTCAAACGGTGATAATGCTTTTTATGGTGGAGATATTTATAGATCTGAGGACAATCGCATTTCAGATAACGGTAATGAACTGGCTCAGGGAAATACTTCAAATTTCTTTTATGGACATTTAGAAGCAGGCTATGTAATTAATCCTGCAAGTAGGTTAAAAGTATTTGGGCAATTAATTTACAGAAGTCAAAACCCTCAATTTAACAATGCAGTTGTTCAAGGCGAAAGTACGATGTGGTTAAATGTAGGCTTACGTACAGATATCATGAACTGGTCATTTGATAGGTAAGCTTCTAAGATCATGATCGAGCCTCAAACATTTTTATAAATAGAATACTTGCCATATTTTTTGCACGTCTAATGGCTAAATCTGCTATTTCTCCTTTGTATAATTCATAAACTGTTTCTTTCCATAAATTGATCCATAGACCGAAGTGATACATTTCTATGGTGTGATTTTCTGCTTGATCTAGTTTTTGATGCGCTGTTACAGGATTCCCATCATAGTTGTTTACCATTAATAAACTCGTTTCCCAAAAGTCAGTAATGTGATTTAAATGTGCTGGCCAGTCTTGAATCGCTCGATTGAATATTGGGCCAAGCACAGGTTCTTTGCGCACCTTTATGTAAAATTTAGATACTAGAAGATGCACGTCATTTCTGTTTGCTATATCTTTCAATTGCTTCAATTTGTTCCTGATTAGTTTATAGATTATAATTTACCAAAGTTGTTTTTGACAATAGTTTAGGCAACAATTACATCTTTGTTTTGAGTAAAAAATGTAATTTAGAACTTTAATTTTAAACACATAGAATATGATGAATGGTAGTATGATGGGTTATTACATAATAGGTGGATTAGTAATGCTGGTGAGCATGTATGTGAGCAATAAACTTAAATCTAAATTTAAGCACTATTCTAAACTGACTTTAAGAAACAGAATGAGTGGAGCAGAGATTGCTTAAAAAATGCTAGATGATAATGGTATTAGAGATGTAAAAGTTATATCAGTTTCTGGGCAATTAACAGATCATTATAACCCTAGAGACAAAACAGTAAACTTAAGTGAAGCGGTTTATTCACAGCGTAACGCTGCTGCTGCGGCTGTTGCCGCTCATGAAGTTGGTCATGCTGTACAACATGCTACCGCTTATTCTTGGTTAGGAATGCGATCCTCGCTTGTGCCAGTAGTTAGTATTGCGTCAAAATACTCTCAATGGGTTATCATAGGAGGTATTGCTTTGGCAGCTAGTACAGCATTTGGCAATTGGTTGCTTCTTGCAGGAATTATTATGTACGGAATGGGAACTTTATTTGCTTTTGTAACCTTACCAGTAGAGTATGATGCTAGTAATCGAGCACTTGCCTGGTTAGAAAACGAGAGAATGCTAACTCAAGAAGAGCATGCTGGAGCAAAAGATGCTTTAAAGTGGGCAGCAAGAACTTACTTAGTTGCCGCAATTGGATCTCTAGCGACATTATTATATTTTATTTCTATCTTTTTGAGAAGACGCTAGTATATACTTAATTCAAAACAAAAGCCTTTGATTGTAATCAAAGGCTTTTATTTTTTATGAAGTGATTTCTAAAGGTTCAATTTATTGTAACCTAGATATTCTGTCTCGCTTTCGCGAAAGCGGATACCATTCAACTCTAGCTCTTTTAGAATAGGTTCATAAACGGAGGCGTTAATGGGAATTTGTACACCAGGCTCACTGATCTCACCGTTTAATATTTTTAAAGCTGCTATAGCAACAGGTAGCCCTACAGTTTTAGCCATTGCAGTTTGTAACTCACCATCGCCTAGGCATACCATGGTGCTATCGATCTGTTTCTTGTCACCATTCAATTCGTAGCCAAATTTATGGTACATAACGATCATATCTTTTTCACCTGGTTGTAATGTCCAAGAATCTTCGAGAATAGCTTGTAGCATTTGTGCTGGAGTAGCATTTTTTAAGCCTACTTTTTTCTCTTTGTTGAAAATATCGAGTTCTTCTAGTTTCAGCCACATGATATCGTCTTGATCAATTTTAAGCTCATGTCTCATCTTAAGTTCTACACTGTCTTTAGGCGAGTAAGGAAGAAAACTATTTACAAAGTCTCTATAAGTCATGTCTTCAGATCCTTCTAATTCATAGGTGTCATCAGTCATACCTAGCTGTACAAACATGTTCCAAGCTTTGCTAAAACCTACACGTCTCATAGTACCTCTGTACAAGGTCAAAACATCTTCTAAGCCGTACACCTCTCTATATTTAAGGCTATTTCTATTGGCCAGTGCCTCAAAACGACCATATCCATCTACTTCTAGAAACTCAGTTCTTCTGAAAAGTCTATTATAAGGTATGTACTTATACTTACCTTCTTGAATAAACTTTGCGGCACCACCTTGTCCAGCGGTTACAACATTACGTGGATTCCAAGTAAACTTATAGTTCCATAAATTGTTGTCGTCTTCTGGAGCAACCAGCCCACCAGTAAACGATTCAAAAAGCAAAACTTTACCACCCTGATTTCTTATACGATCTATAATTTGCATTGCGCTCATATGATCTACTCCAGGGTCTACACCTATTTCATTCATAAAAACTAGACCTTTTGCCTTTACTTCTTTGTCAAGAGATTCCATTTCTGGGCTCACATAACTCGCGGTAACCATATTTTTACCGAAGGTGACGCAATCTTTTGCCACTTCTATATGAAATCTTGCGGGCAACATGGAGATAACAATGTCGGCTTTTTGAATGTGCTCTTTGCGCTGGGCTGGCTCAAAAATATCAAGCTCTATTGCGGTCGCATTAGAATGGCTTTGACTCAAACCTTTTGCACTTTCTATATTTTTATCTGCAATTGTAAGATGTAATTGATGTTCATTAGATTTTTTCAAAAGATAGTCCACTAGTACACCGGTGGATTTTCCTGCACCTATTATTAAGATGTCACGCATAGCTGTTGTAATTTTGCAGCAATTTACTAGTCTTCAACAAATATTTAAATACAATGGAAAGAAAGTTATTAATTGCAGGTTGTAGTTTTGCGGTAATCGCTGTTATTTTAGGAGCATTGGGAGCGCATGCTGTAGAAAAAGTACTTGAGCCACAGCAATTAAAAAGCTTTGAGACAGGAGTAAGATATCAGTTATTTCATGCCATTGCCCTACTTATATTTTCTCAAATAAGTCTATTGAACGACTCCTCTAAAGGTGTTGTGTTTTATTTATTTGTTATAGGAATTATATTATTTTCTTTCAGTATTTATGGGTTGTCCTTGTCTAAGTGGCTCGACATTAACTTGAAGTTTTTAGGTCCAGTAACGCCATTAGGAGGTTTAAGTTTAATAGGTGGATGGTTATTTGCCTTGTGGAAAATCATTGCACATAATTCTGTGAATAATTAGCGAGACCCATATAAGTGTTATATTTTTGCACAAAATCTAATTAAACAGATTATTATGGGTTCAAACACCTCTGCTACGCAAACGATTGCGTTAACCGAATGGGGAATCAAAAATTCCAAAATCAATTACCAACTCGCACCTGAAATCCTACAGGAAAGAACTGTAGAAGATTATGGTGGCAAAGAAACTGATAACGGTACACTTGCAGTGAATACAGGTGAATTTACAGGTAGATCACCTATGGATCGATTTATCGTTAAAGATGCTGTAACAGAAGATAAGGTATGGTGGGGAAATATTAATATTCCTTTTGAGTCAGATAAATTTGATGCGTTGCTAGAAAAAGTAACGAGTTACTTAGATGGTAAAGAACTTTTTGTGCGTGATGCATTTGCTTGTGCACATGAAGATTACCGACTCAAATTGAGAGTAATAAATGAGTACCCATGGTCTAACATGTTTGCGTATAACATGTTTATAAGACCTACGGATCAGGAACTTGAAAGTTTTGAAGCAGAATGGACGGTGATTAATGCACCTGGATTTATGGCGGTGCCAGATCAAGATGGTACTAGACAGCATAATTTTGCTATCTTGAATTTTACAAGAAAAATTGCTTTAATAGGAGGGACAGGATATACCGGTGAGATTAAAAAAGGTATTTTTAGCGCGCTGAACTTCATTTTACCAGTGTATAAGAACACATTACCTATGCACTGTAGTGCAAATGAAGGTAAAGATGGAAGTACGGCTATTTTCTTTGGACTTAGTGGTACGGGAAAAACTACGCTGTCTACAGATCCTGATCGAGCATTGATAGGTGATGATGAACATGGCTGGACAGAGAATAACGAAGTATTTAATTTTGAAGGTGGTTGCTATGCAAAAGTTATTAATCTTGATCCTGAAGGAGAACCAGAAATTTTTAATGCCATCAAGCCAGGAGCGATACTAGAAAACGTCGTTTTTAAAGATGATAAAAGTGTTGATTTTGCCGATACGACTATTACTCAAAACACAAGAGTAAGTTATCCTATCTATCATATAGAAAATATTAAAAAACCATCTAAGGGTAAAAACCCTAAAAACATATTTTTCTTAACTGCAGATGCCTTTGGAGTATTGCCTCCTATTTCTAAATTGACACCAGGTCAAGCGGCATATCACTTTATAAGTGGTTATACGGCAAAAGTGGCAGGTACAGAAGCAGGTGTTAATGAGCCAGTTCCTAGTTTTTCAGCTTGTTTTGGAGCGCCGTTCATGCCGTTACATCCTACAGCTTATGCTGAGATGTTAAGCAAGAAGATGAAGGAGTCTGGTGTAACAGTGTGGTTAGTAAACACAGGTTGGACCGGTGGACCTTATGGAGTAGGAAAGCGTATGAAATTGAAGTATACCAGAGCGATGATTACCGCCGCTCTAGACGGTTCTCTTGAAGAGGCTAATAAAGGTAACTATCATCTTCACTCCATGTTTGGAGTTGCGCAACCTAGAACATGTCCTAATGTTCCTACAGAGGTCTTGAGTCCACGTAAATCATGGAATAATGATAAAGGTTACTATGAAACTGCTGAAAAACTAAGAGAGTTTTTTATCAATAATTTCAAGAAATTTGAATCTCAAGCCTCAGAAGAGATTTTAGCAGGTGGTCCTCCTAGGAAATTATAAAATTGAAAATGCTTAATAAAAAAAACGTCCTGATTAATTTCAGGACGTTTTTTGATTGTAAGGAATATTGAATTTTTGTGTTATAGTAATATGGTTCCCGCTTTCGCGAAAGCGAGAATACTACTTACGACTTATCTTTTATGTAATTCTCGATAGCCATCGTCATTGACGGTGACTCTGGAGTAGGAGCTTGAATATCGATTCTAAGACCTTTATCTTTTGCTGCTTTCATGGTAGTATTTCCAAACACAGCTATACGTGTTTGCTCCTGAGTAAATTCTGGGAAATTCTGAAATAGTGATTCAATTCCGCTAGGGCTAAAAAATACCAAAACATCATACTTGACGTCTGCTAGGTCTGAAAGATCACTGATTACGGTACGAAAGAATGTCGCACTCTTCCATTTTACACCTAATTTATCTAATTCTTCATTCATAGTTCCGCTCGCTTTATCAGAGCTAGGAACTAAAAAAGTCTCGTTCTTATGTTTCTTAATTAAAGGACTTAACTCAGAGAACGTTCTTTTACCTACATATATCTTACGCTTGCGGTAAACAACATATTTTTGTAAGTAATAGGCAACGGCTTCACTTTGACAAAAGTATTTAAGTGAATCAGGAATCTTATAACGCATTTCTTCTGCCACTCTAAAGAAATGATCTACAGCATTACGACTCGTTAATATGATAGCAGTATACTTAGATAAATCTACTTTTTGCTCTCTAACTTCTTTAGCTGGTGCTCCTTCCACATGTATGAAGGAGCGAAAGTCTATTTTTACCTTTGTTCGATCCACCAAATTCTGATATGGTGAATTTTCCATTTTAGGTTCAGGTTGGGAAACTAAAATTGTTTTCACTTTCATAAATGTATTTTTCTATTAAAAATGGGCGCTCACAACTTAAAATACTTATATAAAAGTAGATAGGGTGTGGTTTCAAGCGTGCAAAGGTACAAAATAAAATAGAAAATTGTAGGAAACAACATTTTTCTGTAAGTGTAAACTAAAATTATATTATAAGCTAAGAGGAATATAACCATAATAATCGTGGCTGCCTTTAGAGCAATAAACTCTAGCTGACTTGAGTATATGACGATGCTGTTTAAAATCAAAAGAACATATCCTAACATTGCTCGATAAATATTCCTTTGATGGTCAACGAGCTCTAATTGTTCCTGAAAATTACAGATTTCAGCAATAAGTTTTCCTATGAAATGTTTAGCTAAGAGAAAAGCTGATATTAAGGTTAATATGATCAAATAAGAAGTTATTCCTTTGTAATCACTGTTTGATCGTTCCAGCCACAAGTAAATCAACAAAGAACTCTGAATTGTATACACTGCAATACTTGTTATTATAAGAATGGAAGCGCCTTTTTCACTATTTCTTGTAATCTTGATAAATCTGTATTTATAAAACGAACTAAGTAAATCACTTATACGATAAGAGGACAACCACCTTGCTATTGCGATTGCGCAAATGCAGGTGATTAGGACGATTAATATCCAGTTGTTGTATTCTATTTGGCGTAATTCTAAATCCATGATTAAGGCTGTAAAAATAACACGAATTAACAAACGTTTACTCTGCTAGTAGATTAATTGTCTATTTTTGCCATCCGTTATGAAAAACACGCTTGTTATTATCCCTACTTACAATGAGCTGGAGAATATTCAGTTAATGATTAATGCTGTGCTTTCTCAAAATGAGAATTTACACATGCTAATCGTAGACGATGGCTCTCCTGATGGTACTGCTCAAGTTGTTAGAGATAACTTTAAGGAATATCCAGATCGATTACATTTGGAGGAGCGTCATAGTAAACAAGGACTGGGGACTGCGTACATCCATGGATTTAAATGGGCTTTGAAAAGGGGTTATGAATTTATTTTTGAAATGGATGCAGATTTTTCTCATGATCCCAATGATATCAAAGATTTATATAATATTTGTGCTATAAATGGAGCAGATCTTTCAATAGGTAGTAGATATGTTAAAGGTGTTAATGTGGTAAACTGGCCTATGTCTAGGGTTTTGCTTTCGTATTTCGCATCAAAGTATGTTCGTTTTATAACTAGAATGGACATTCATGATACAACTGCAGGGTTTGTTTGCTATCGAGCATCACTTTTGAGTAAAATCAACTTGGATAAGATTAAATTTGTAGGATATGCATTTCAAATAGAAATGAAATTCAAATCTTTTTTGTTAGATGCGAAAATCATAGAATTACCAGTTATTTTTACAGATAGATCTAGAGGTCAGTCTAAAATGAGTGGTGGGATAATACAAGAAGCCGTAACTGGCGTTCTTATAATGAAAATAAAAAGTTTGTTAGGGAAACTTGAGATATGAAAAAAATACTTTTTAAAAACGCTAAAATAGTAACAGACGGAGTCACAAAAGAGGGTGATGTCTATATTGAAGGCGATACAATCGTGGAAATTTCAGAGAGTATCAGTGCAAAAAATGCAGATACTGTAGTTATTGATTTAGAAGGAAACCATTTATTACCAGGTGTAATTGATGATCAAGTTCACTTTAGAGAACCAGGTCTTACACATAAAGCTACTATAGCTACAGAAAGTGCTGCGGCCGTTGCTGGTGGTATTACTACTTATATGGAGATGCCTAATACAAATCCACAAACTACTACTATTGAAGAATGGGAAAGTAAAATGGCAATAGCGGCGAGAGACAGTCATGCAAATTATTCTTTCATGTTCGGAGGAAGTAATAATAATCTAGACGAAATCTTAAAAATAGACACTTCTCGTGTTCCTGCTTTAAAAATTTTCTTAGGCTCTTCAACAGGAAATATGCTTGTAGATGATAAAGAAGTATTGAGAGAAATATTTTCTAATGTAAAATTGAGAATTGCCCTTCATTGTGAAGATGAAGAAACTATTAAGGAAAACTTCAAGAAGGCACTTGCGGAATATGGTGAAGATATTCCTATGGATCAACATCCCGTGATTAGAAGTGAGGAGGCTTGTTATCTAAGTAGTAGCGGTGCAGTAGAGCTAGCTAAAGAAACAGGAGCGAGAATCCATGTTTTCCACTTATCAACAGGAAAAGAAACGGCACTTTTTGATAATAAAGAAGCAATTGTAGATAAACAAATTACATCAGAGGTTTGTATCCACCACTTATGGTTCAGCGATGAGGACTATGCTGTTAAAGGAAAGTTTATCAAATGGAATCCTGCGGTAAAAAAAGCAAGTGATAGGGAGCAATTATGGGAAGCACTTCTAGATGATCGTATTGATGTTATTGCAACAGATCACGCTCCTCATACTCTTGAGGAAAAAGCAAATCCTTATACCTCTTGTCCAAGCGGTGGTCCATTAGTACAACATGCACTACCTGCGATGCTTCAATTTGTTCATGACGAGAAAATTACAATTGAGAAAGTGGTAGAAAAAATGTGTCACAATCCGGCATTACTTTTTGATATTGAAAAACGAGGGTTCATAAGAGAAGGTTATAAAGCAGATCTTATAGTTGTAGACACTAACAATCCATGGACCGTTACTAAAGATAACGTGTTGGCAAAATGTGGATGGTCACCATTTGAAGGCGTTACTTTTAAAAGTCGCATTATGCAAACTTTCGTAAATGGTGAGTTGGCTTATAAAAATTTCAAAGTAACAGAAACTAAAAACGCTCAGGAATTATCATTTGTAAGATGAAGCAATTTCTAATAATATCATTTTTATTCCTGTTGTTTGCATGTTCAAATGTAGAAAAGGCACCTGAGCCACATGAGCTGCTGTCTAAAGAACAAATGGCAACTATATTAAGTGATTTATATATAATAGAAGGAGCTATTTCTTCTAATAGATCAGCTTATATAGAATCTGGTATACAGCCTAGTTCCTACATTTACAAAAAATATGATATTGATAGTCTTACTTTCAAGGAGAACCTAAATTATTATAATGATAGAGTTGAAGACTATCTCTTTATAATGGATAAAATTCAGGATGACCTGAAATCTTTACAAGATTCCGTAAGAGTTAGACAAGAGAAAATAAATAAGGGAGAAAAGGAGACGATACCTAAAAATACTATTAAAGAACAAAGTCCACCTGCAAAAAAGAAATAGGTTGATATTGAAAACAGTTATTAGTTCCTTGATTTGTAAAAAGCAGCTATTCTTTCGATTGTTTCGTCAATAGGAGTAAACTCGAAATCAGTCGCTTGTATAACTTTTGAATTAGAGTAATTAGTTTTCGATGTAAGAGACTCAACTTTTGCCGTACTTAGTTTGCGTTTAAACCCTAATAAGTTTAAGATTTTTAATAAATACGAAATTGTAATTAATAGAGGTTTGTTTAAAAGAAATTTCGGTTTCTTTTTACCTATGGAAGTAGCTATTTTATCTAGTACAGATTTAAAACTTCGATTTTCTGCAACCAGAATAAATCGCTCGTTTTTCAAAGAGCTTCCTACTAATGTTTCCATCAATTTAGTCACGTCTCTTACATCTATAAACCCACTTGAACCCTTTGTATAATAATTATTTCCAGAAGCTGTTTTACTGAAAAATTGGCCAGAACCGTTTTCCCAATTTCCCTCACCCAGAATGATACCTGGATTTACAATTATGACTTCGAGATTTTCTTGGGTAGCTCTCCAGGCTTCCATTTCTGCGCCAAATTTTGTGATCGCATAGTTGGTATTTAGGCCGTCAAGATTAAAAAAATCTTCTTCGTTGACCTCTTTTTCACCTATAGGATCACCTAAAGCCGCAATGCTACTTACATGACATAATTTTTTAACACCACTAGAGAGCGCCACATTAACAACGTTTTCTGTACCACGCATATTAATGTTTTTAATTTCTTCAAAACTGTGGTCGCCTACTGCAGCCGCACAGTGATAAACGATACGTACATTTTGCATTGCTTTTTCGAGACTGGGAATTTCAAGAATATCGGCTTGAATCCATTGAAAACTATCGACTAGAGTGCTGGCTCCTTTTTTATAGGATTCAAAGATCTCGCGTGTTTTATCTAGAGAATTAATATCACGGTAAGTTGCTGTGATGTTTTTTCCGCTTTCGCGAAAGCGGTATAACAAATGTCCACCTACTAATCCTGTTGCACCTGTGATTAAAATCATGCAGTAAAAGTAAACAATACCAGCCTTAAAAAATGTTTAAAAACAGCCAAACGCATATATTTGCAGCGCTTAAAACAACTCTTATGGCTTACAACTTTGTAAAGGAATTAGAATGGCGAGGTATGATACATGATATCATGCCCGATACGGAAGAAATGTTACAAAATGAACTTGTTTCTGGCTATATAGGTTTTGATCCTACTGCAGACTCGCTTCATATAGGTAGCATGGTGCAAATTATTTTGTTGATGCATTTACAACGTGCAGGTCATAGACCTATTGCTCTTGTAGGTGGCGCAACTGGTATGATAGGAGACCCAAGTGGTAAAAGTGCTGAGCGTAATTTACTGACTCAAGACATTCTAGATAAAAATATTGCTGGAGTTAAAAGTGTGATCTCTAGATTCATTGATTTTGAAGGTGGTGATGAGGCGACTCGTGCAAAACTGGTGAATAATTATGACTGGATGAAGGATTTCAGTTTGATAGATTTTGCAAGAGATATAGGTAAGCACATCACGGTTAATTACATGATGGCAAAAGAATCTGTTAAGAAGCGTGTTTCTGGAGAAGGTGACGGAATGAGCTTTACAGAGTTTACTTATCAGTTATTTCAAGGTTATGACTATTTACATCTTTATGAAAATGAAGGTTGTAAATTACAAATAGGTGGATCTGACCAGTGGGGAAACATTACTACAGGTACAGAATTGATACGTCGTAAAGCAAGAGGTAAAGCCTATGCTATCACCACTCCATTAGTAACCAAGGCTGATGGAACAAAATTTGGTAAGACAGAAGGCGGAAACATCTGGCTGGATGCAGATAAAACCAGTGTTTATAAATTTTATCAATTCTGGATCACCGCTACAGATGATGATGCCATGAACTGGATCAAGATTTTTACTTTCTTGGATCAAGAAACTTGTAACTCTTTAATTGAAGAACATCAAAAAGACCCAGGATACCGTGTGTTACAAAAGCGCCTTGCAGAAGAGGTAACGACTATGGTTCACGGCAAGGAAGCATTTGAAACGGCTGTAGAAGCTTCAAAAATTTTGTTTTCTAAAAAAGTGACACCTGAACAATGGGGGAAAATGGATCAAGCGACATTGCTTGAAATCTTTGAAGGAGTACCGCAGGTAGAAATTGAACGAAGTGCAATTTCTAATGGAGTTGAGGTGGTTGAATTTATGAATGAAACTACCGGCTTTTTATCATCAAATGGTGAAGTGCGTAGAGCATTAAAAGAAAATAGCTTGAGCATCAATAAAAATAAAATCGATGATTCCAAAGTAGTATCTGAGGAAGATGTTATTGCTGGAAATATGATTTTATTGCAACGAGGGAAAAAGAATTACTTTTTGGTAATCTTAAAATAGTAAATTTAATACTGATCAAATAGGAAGACAATTTGGAAACAAGTTGTCTTTTTCTATATAAAAAGTTTTTGCTAGAAACTATTGATCAACAGCCATTAAATTACAACCACGTATATCAGAATGATCAAACCTACCTAGAACTTGAAAACTACCATCTTGAAAAGATTTACCCAAATCTTGTGTAGCAATAAAAGAACAAGAATTATAGTTGGCTAGATCAATAATATTCAGTCCGCCAGTTTTGCCGTATCCTATCTTTGCTAATGGGTCATTTGTGTCACGAGTAAATACTTTCATCCATGGTGGTGTGGTAAAGTTAATACCATCGCTAGCATAAGCTTGTGAAAGCAACTCCGTCATACCGTATTCACTTTGAATACTGGCTTTAGGAAAAGCTTTTCTCAAAATTTGATGTAACTCTGGTTTAACGATCTCTTTGCGCATTCCTTTCATGCCGCCAGTTTCTATGATAATAGTGTTTTCAAGAGGCATTGCATGGTTTTCAGCGAGCTGTAATAGGGCAAAGGTTACTCCTATAAGAATTACTTTTTGTTGTGTTTTTTGAAGATTTTCAAGAACTTGAGAAAGTTCTTTTAAGTTATTGAGGTAAAAGCCGCTTTCTGGCCTTTTAGAGTGATTTATCCAGCGTTGAGCCATATAAACTAGAGATGAACCAGTGCGGTCTAAATAGTGCGGTAATAAGGCTAGAATAACGTAATCCTCGATGTTGCCATACGTCTGTTCAAAGCTATGGTCTAAACTTAAATCGTAGACTTTTAAATCTGTTACATGATGTTTTGAAACGGTGCTTCCTGTTGTCCCGCTGCTTGTAAATGTTATTTCAGTTGCCCTATTATTACTTATAATAGGGTGAGATTTAAAAAACTGAATGGGTAAAAAGGGTATTTCCTCTATTGTTTTTGCTTCGGTTCTATTAATTAAGCGGCAATACTGGCTATATACCTTATTCTCTTGTAATTGATAACGGTATATTTCTAAAGCCGTTTTTTCAAACGCTTGTTTAGAATCAATAGTAAAAACTGGGAATCTCAAATGAAATATTTAAAACAAAAGTAAATAAAAAGCGCCGCAATATAATTGCGACGCCTTGTATTATAAAATGAAATTATCGATTATTTGATAACTAACTTACGAGTTTGTGCTGCGCTTCCTTGAGTGATTCTAACGATGTAAATACCAGAATCAAGATTGCTGATGTTTAATTCATTTGTTACAGAAGTGGCAGATAAAACCTTTTGACCTAAAGTAGAATAGATTACTACGTTTACAGCTTCTCCATTTGAAGAAGTGATGTTTACTGTATTACCAGTCGCTGGATTAGGATAGATTTTGAACGTATTTGTTTCAAAAGATTCGTTTGAAAGTGTTGATACATCACTACGATCTCTAGCTTGTACTGAATAACCATTTATTCTTTCAGTAATGAATCCTACGATATCAGAAGGTGCAGTAGGTAAAGGAAGTCCTATGTAATCTACATTAAATAATGATCTATGTGTAAAAACGTCAGTACCTAAAGAAATAGGCTCCTCAGATCCATTTGAAAATGCAACTGTACCATCAGCGTTATCAAAGGTTACTCCATTTATTTGAACTAATTCAGATTCATAATCCTCTGCATTTGTATTTAACATAGCTAGAGTCACAACCTGAGGCGCAGGCATGTTATTAGTAGAAGTAGGAGCTCCAGTATCAGCAGTTGGAGTGAATTGAAGTAATCCGTTAAATTCACTTATTGTACCAGTAATACCAGTAAGTCCATCACCTCTTACGATTGTAGCAGTAATGATTCCAGCATTATCATCTATAAGTACTCCACCTGTTGCATCTTGAACCCACTTTTGATTTCTAAAGCTTTCTGTATGCGTTACAAAAACCTCACCTGCAACGGTAACAACATCTGTAGATGGAAGAGTAATTGCTCTCAAACCAGCTAGATCTTGTACTTGTAATGCACCAGCAACTTCAAAGTTTACTGTTTGTACCACCGCCGGAGTCAGTGAAATTCCTGAGTTATCAACTAATTCTAGAGTAATCGAGTGTTGACCTGAAGCAATTCCTGTGAAAGAAATATCAGTCGTGTCAAATTTATCAGTAACTGGAGCGCTATCTAGAGAATATTGTACATAACCATCACCACCAGTTTGTGCAACCATGAAGTTATTTACTAAGAACGACACAGCAAAATCACCTGAAGCTAGCACTTCATTATCTGCTGGACTTGTAATAGATAAAGAAGGAGCTGGTGCACCTTCAAAAACATTGATGTTGTCAAAGAATAATTGTTCTCCACCGGCATTTACATTACCTATAACTCTTATTTGTAATGTACTCGTACCATTAAGACCGCTTACTGTTACTACTTCTGGAACGCTTCCGTCCCAATCCATACCATTTTTTTCACCCAAAAATGTGTGAGTTGTATCACCTAGACCATTCCAGTCTTGAACTAAAACAAACGCACCGCCATCAATAGAATATAAAACATCTAAATAATCAGTAGGTTCAAATCCTCCATTGTTGTTAGACGCATCAACAGAGAAATTAAAAGCTCCAGTTGCCATGGAAATATCGATCAATTCTGAATCCCAAATAATGTCACCATCAGTATCTCTAAAAGCAAACTGACCACCATCTGTTTTTGCCCAGTCAGAGCTTGCAGATAATGTTGCAGCGCTTGCGTCGATAGTCCAATCTACTGATGCAGGATAATCTCCTATATTAACTAGTACACCACCTGTTGATCCTTCTACACCACTTCCATCTGCTACACTCGTAGCGTCAAAATCTTCTGAATACATTACTTGTGCATTCATACTGATTGCAGCAGTAAATAAAATTAAAATTGATAAGTAAATTTGTTTCATTGTGTTTGATTTTTTGCAAATATAAGGGATTAATAAGTCTTGAATGAATGGATTCTTTTATTTAATACTAAGATAACATACCTGATAACAGCTCTGATTTAAAGTAATTTACATATCTCGTTCCTGGTTGTTGTTATTCCGCTTTCGCGAAAGCGAGAGCAACACAAATTATTTGCTTAACTTAGATTTTTTAAAACATTGAGTTAACCTAAAGCTAACATGGAATTAAAATCCTTGTACCACCATCTTACTAACTTAGCACTTTAAGTATATGCAAGAAGAAATGAAAGACGCCAAAGCTAAAATCCTACTCGTCGATGATGAGCCGGATATCCTAGAAATTGTTAGTTATAATTTGAAAAACGAAGGTTATCAAGTATATACTGCCGAAAACGGAGAAGAAGCTATTAAAAAAGCTAAAAAAAAGAAGCCAGATCTTATCATTCTCGATGTCATGATGCCTGTTATGGATGGCATAGAAGCTTGTGAAAAAATCAGGAAAATAAGCGATCTAGAACACACTGTGATTACTTTTTTAACGGCTCGTGGTGAAGATTATTCCATGATTGCTGGTTTTGATGCTGGAGCCGACGATTATATTACAAAACCAGTAAAGCCTAGGGTTTTAGTTTCTAAGGTTAAAGCGCTTTTAAGACGTAAGGACAATACAGCGCCAGCAACTAGTAATATCACTAAATTAGGAGATCTTGTCATAGACAGAGATCAATATAAAATTATCTACAAAAAAGAAGAGATGATTTTACCTCGTAAGGAATTTGAGCTACTTTCTTTACTTACCACTAAGCCAGGAAAGGTTTTTAAGAGAGAAGAGATTCTGGATGTTGTGTGGGGTAATGAAGTGATCGTAGGTGGACGTACCATAGATGTTCACATAAGAAAGTTGCGTGAGAAGTTGGGAGATGACAGCTTTAAGACTGTCAAAGGTGTAGGTTATAAGTATGTCAAATAGTAAAGCACCACAGAAAAATAGTTATCGTTTTGCTTTTAGATCTTCGATCTATATTACTATCGTACTGATTTCTATTCTATTTCTTTTAGATTATTTTGACTTTGTTACTATCGCTTATCCAGTACTCGCAGTACTTTTTGCAATAAGTTTTATAGTTTGTTTTTCGATTATACAGTACCGAGTTAAAAGGTTTATATACCGACGTATTGCTCGTATTTATGAAGATGTTTCTCTTATTGAATCCTCTAGCTTTGAAGATCAAGAAATCGCAACGGATATGCGTACTCTTAAAGAGCAAGTAGAGCGATTTGCGCAAAACAAAAGGACAGAAATCGAGACTTTAAAAGTTAGAGAAAACTATCGTAAAGAGTTTTTAGGAAATATATCACACGAGCTTAAAACACCTTTATTTACAGTACAAGGATATATTGATACCTTAATTGACGGTGCACATAAAGATAAAGCTATTCGTAAGAAATACTTATTAAGAGCACAAAAAGGCGTGGATCGCTTGACTTATATTGTGAAAGATATGGATATGATAACCAGACTAGAAGCTGGTGACATGAGTCTAGATAAGGAAGATTTTGATATTGTGGAGCTCGTTGAACAGGTCTTTGATCAGTTTGAGATGAAGGCTGCAAAAAACAATATATCTCTTGTCTTTGACATGAAATATGATAATAAGATCATGGTTCATGCAGATAAGGAGAGAATCCTACAAGTAGTAGCCAATTTAGTAGTAAATTCCATCAAGTACGGTAAAGAAAATGGTACAACTGAAGTTGCCATTGAAGATCTGATCAATAATAAGGTCATCGTACGAGTTACAGATAACGGAGAAGGAATTAAAAAAGACTTTATTCCTAGATTATTTGAGCGATTCTTCAGAGTAGATAGGACAGGTTCTCGTAAGGAAGGTGGCTCTGGTTTAGGTCTCTCTATTGTAAAACACATCATTGAAGCGCACAAAGAGCGAGTCTATGTAGATAGTGAGTTAGGAATAGGATCTGAATTTTCATTTACTCTAGAGAAGGTAGCTTTTAAAGTGGAAGATATTGAAGTGGTCGAAGGTTGAATGGAAGAAAGACCTTGATAATTCTCTACACGATCTAACATCTCTATCTTAAAATCGGCTTGCGATGCTTGTGGTACAATATTTTTTTGTTCAAGAAGCTGTGCTAGGTACTCTTGTTCAAATTGTCCTGATGTAGGAATAAAGAATGCTTTTTTGCCTAGTTTTTGTAAGTCCATTATGGTAGTGTAACCACTCCTACTTAGAACGACCTCACTGCGATCAAATGCTTTTTGTAGACCACTAGTAGATAAATAATTATAAAATGTTATGGAGCCTTTTTTTAGGACCTTCTGTTCAGCTTCTACCTTACCAGATATAAATAAAACACGCCCAGAAAATCGATTGAGCTCTTCGATCAGCTTTTTTTCAAGGATACTACGTTGCGGTTCAGGTCCAGAAAGCAATACCATCAAGTCATATTTTTTCTGGTAGTTTTCTGTTTTTTCAAATCTCGATAACGGCCCTAAATATACTTTCTCTAGGTCATAGTCATCATTATAAGATAATTTTCCAGTTAGGTTATCAGTGTCATTTACATCTGGAATCCAGCAATAATCATACTTTTTAATATAATGCAAGTGCAATTGCGTACTTAACCACGTGGTACTGCCTGATAAAACTTGTAATTGATGTGTAATAATAACAGACGGAACTAGATTGCTATAGAGACCTAATCGATTGTCAGATATGATGCCTTCTATTTTATACTCATGTATAATTTCATGGAGTACTTTATGTTCACTGCGTATGGCCATCCAGATTTTAGGAGAGTCTTTGAGCATTTTGAGCTTTAGATTTTCCCCTTCTTTAGCATATTCAATATCGTATGAGGGAAGTTCTATAAAGGTTTCTGCAGGGTATTCTTTTTTTAATAATTCAAGTGCTTGACCATCGCTCGCGATAATAGGATGATCACCATTATCAAGTACCGCATTAATGATAGGAATACATCTAGTGGCATGTCCGAGACCCCAATTTAAGGGAGCTATTAAAATGTTTTTTGAATTTTGCACAAGGTAAATATACAATGACTTTGTAATCAGGTATATTTGTACCCATTAAGTAATCTTTAAATAATTGTATTGGGAAGTAAAAATAAACTCAAACGATTTCACGAAAACGAAACTTTTAAAAACGTTATTCAGCCTACTAGAGAAGAGGTGCTATCTGATTTTAAATACCAAGGTAATTGGGACTCGTTTTTTGGCAACGATAAGCCTATCACGCTAGAGCTAGGCTGTGGGAAAGGTGAGTATACTGTTGCATTAGCACGTAAATATCCAGATCGTAATTTTATAGGTATAGATATAAAAGGAGCACGTTTTTGGCGTGGAGCTAAGACAGCTCTAGAAGAAGGTCTAGATAACGTGGCTTTTATGAGAACTCAAATTGAGTTAGTGGATTCCGCTTTCGCGAAAGCGGAAATACAAGAAATATGGATCACTTTTCCAGATCCTCAAATAAAGTACAAGCGTACGAAGCATAGGATGACAAATCCAGATTTTCTAGCAAAATACAAGCATATCTTGCAGCCTAATGGAGTTGTAAACTTGAAGACTGATTCTGAGTTTATGCATGGTTACACACTAGGATTGCTACAGGCTAGAGGAGAAGAGATATTATATTCACATCATGATATATATTCTAATACAGAGTCCCCAGAAGAAGTCACAGGAACGCAAACTTTCTATGAAAAACAATATCTTGAAACCGGTAAGGCTATTACTTATATAAAGTTTAGATTAAAGTAATGAGTATTGTATTGCATTTATTATTTGGCTTGATTATAGGTTTTGTGGGTGTTATTCCTCCAGGACTATTGAACCTAACGGCTGCAAAGATAAGTGTGAAACAAACTAGAAAGGCGGCAGTTATGTTTGCCTTAGGAGCTTCTGTTGTGGTGATAGCGCAGGTTTATGTAGGAGTGTTTTTCTCTAAATTATTAAATGATAATCCAGAAACGCTGTTGTTGTTAGAACAATTTGCAGCTATTGCGTTTATAGGTTTGTCCATCTTCTTTTTTATAAGAGCAATGCTGGACACAGGTAGCCCAGAGGTTAAAAAGATTGATAAATCGCCTATTAAACTATTTGGTCAAGGCATTATTTTATCAGTTTTAAATATTTTTCCGATTCCTTTTTATATAGGATTTAGCTCTTTTCTAGCTAGTCGTGGATTATTTAAGTTTAGTTATCCCATGGCGCATTTATTCATTTTAGGAGCAGCTTTGGGTACTTTCTTAATGTTATTAGCATATATTAAATATGTAAAGAAATTTGCTTTTGACAGTAATACATTTGCGCGTAAAATAAATTATGTTTTGGGAGGACTTACGCTATTTATTGCGGTATTTACCATTTATAGAATCTACGGATGAGCAGTAACGACTTTTTCGTGAGAGTTTATGAAGTTGTGAAACAAATACCTCATGGTAGAGTAACTAGTTATGGGTCGATTGCAAAGGTGTTAGGAACTCCTAAAAGTAGTAGAACCGTAGGATACGCGATGAATGCATCACATAGCGATATAGATGTACCTGCTCATAGAGTGGTTAATCGTAACGGCGTGCTAACAGGTAAACATCATTTTCCTGGTACTCATTTGATGCAACAGTTGCTTGAAAGTGAAGGATTGATCATTGTAGACGACCAAATAAAAAACTTTAAAGAACGGTTTTGGGATCCTATGGAAGAAATAGGATTGCAGGAATAAAAAAAATCCGATTTAGTACAAGACTAAATCGGATTTATATATTTAATAAGAATTCAATTAAGCTATAGAAACTCTTTTGAATCCTACTACATCAGCTCCTTTAGATTCCACGTACTGAGCAACAGTTTTCTTGTCGTCCATGATGTAATCTTGGTCTAATAAGGCTTGTTCTTTATCAAGAGAAGTATTATCAGCAATAAATCTTTCGATTTTACCAGGAATAATTCTATCCCATATTGCTTCTGGTTTTCCTTCTTCTTTCAATTCAGCTTCGTAATTTGCTTTTGCGGTTGCAAGAGCTTCATCAGTCAATTGAGATCTAGAGATAAATTGAGGAATGTTTAAAAGGTTTTTACCTAAACGTCCACGCTCGATATTATCTTTTTCAATTGCAGCAATACGAGACTCTGTCTCAGATTGCACAAATGCAGGATCAAAATCTTTATAAGATAAAGTAGTCGCTCCCATAGAAGCTACTTGCATAGATACTGATTTTGCAACTTCTTCAGCGTGATCACTAGCTGTAGAAAGTCCAGTTAAAGCACCGATTTTGTTACCGTGCACATAACCACCTACAAAAGGAGCTTCAAAAGCTTCAAAGCCACCTATTTCTAGTTTCTCTCCTATAACACCAGTTTGCTCAATTAGTTTTTCTTCAACAGTCATTCCGTCAAGGTCAGCAGCAAGTACTTCTTCTTTAGAATTACAGTTAAAAGCAACTTCAGCAATTTTATTTGCAAGCTCTACATAAGAATCATTCTTTGCAACAAAGTCTGTCTCACAGTTAAGTGATAAAAGAATTCCTCTAGTATTAGAGTCATTTATATTTGCAACAACAACACCTTCAGAAGAATCACGATCAGCACGCTTTGCAGCTACTTTTTGACCTTTTTTTCTAAGAATTTCAATTGCTTTATCAAAATCACCTTCAGCTTCTACAAGGGCCTTTTTACAGTCCATCATCCCAGCTCCGGTTGTCTTTCTTAATTTTCCTACTTCGGCAGCAGATATTTTAGCCATTTTAATACGGTTTTTACTAGTTACCTAGTGTTGTTAATTTATTCTTCTTCGTCTTTTACAGTTGCTTTAGCTTTTTTAGCTTCTTCTTTCTGAGCTTTAGCTTCAGCTTTTGCAGCTTCTTTTTCTTCTTTCTCTTTTGCTTTTAATTGATCTTCAGCATTCTTTTCAGATTTGCGATCTTCAGTACCAGCAATTATAGAGTCAGTAGCAGCTTTTACGATAATTTCAATAGATTTTGAAGCATCATCATTAGAAGGGATTACAAAATCTATAACACGAGGATTAGAATTTGTATCAGCCATTGCAAAAATAGGGATTCCTAATTTTAAAGCTTCTTTTACAGCAATGTGCTCACGTACTGTATCTACAATAAAAAGAGCTGCTGGCATACGTGTCATATCAGTAATAGAACCTAAGTTCTTTTCTAATTTTGCACGCATACGGTCTACTTGAAGACGTTCTTTCTTAGAAAGAGTTTCATAACGACCATCTTTTTTCATACGGTCTACAGTAGCCATTTTCTTTACCGCTTTACGTATAGTTACAAAGTTAGTAAGCATTCCACCAGGCCATCTTTCTGTGATGTAAGGCATGTTTGCTTCACTAGCATACTGAGCAACGATATCTTTTGCTTGCTTTTTTGTAGCAACAAAAAGAACCTTACGACCAGATGCAGCGATCTTGCGTAATGCTTGAGTAGCCTCATCCAGCTTTGCAGCTGTTTTATAAAGATTGATAATATGGATCCCGTTACGTTCCATATAAATGTAAGGAGCCATGTTAGGATCCCATTTACGAGTTAAGTGACCGAAGTGGACACCTGCGTCAAGTAGTGACTTGACATCTGAAGTATTTGCCATAATTGTTAGTTTACGTTCTGTCGATAGCAATAATGAAGTGGTCATAAGTAATCCTACTTAATCGCCTCCACTATTTAGATGCTAAACTGAGCTCTGGCGGCAACCAGGCGTGACAGCAAATTAATATAAATAAAAAAAGAACAAATCCCGTCTTGAAATGCATCGAGACGGGAATGATAATAATGTGATATTAACGCTTTGAGAATTGGAATTTCTTTCTCGCTTTCTTTTGACCAAATTTCTTACGCTCAACCATTCTTGGGTCACGAGTCATAAGTCCTTCTGGCTTCAATGCAAGACGATTTTCTTCATCTATAGCAACTAGAGCTCTAGAAATAGCTAGACGTATCGCCTCAGCCTGTCCAGTAATTCCACCACCATTTACACTTGCTCTTACATCGTAAGTATCAGTAGTGTTTGTTAAAGCAAATGGTTGCTTTACTTTATACTGTAATGTTCCAGTTGTGAAATAGTCAGTAAGCTCTTTCTTGTTAATTGTTACTTCACCTTTACCTTCTGAAAGGTAAACACGGGCAACGGCAGTTTTTCTTCTACCTATTTTGTGTAATGTTTCCATATTACTTTACCTCGTTAAGATTAATGGTTTTAGGTTGTTGTGCTTCATGACCATGTTCTGAACCTGAATACACTTTTAGGTTGCGATAAATAGCGCTTCCTAATTTATTCTTAGGCAACATTCCTTTTACAGCACGCTCAACTACACGAGTTGGGTCTTTTGCAAAAAGCTCGTTTGCAGTAAGACTACGCTGTCCACCTGGATAGCCAGTGTGTCTTATATATGTTTTCTCACTCCACTTATTACCGCTTAACGTTACTTTGTCAGCATTTATGATAATTACATTATCACCACAATCTACGTGTGGAGTAAAATTAGTCTTGTATTTACCTCTCAAAAACTTTGCAGCTATTGAAGACATACGACCTAGTGGCTGTTCAGCAGCGTCTATCAGTACCCATTCTTTGTTTACTGTTGCGCTATTTGCTGAAACTGTTTTGTAACTTAAAGTATTCACCTTGAAATAGTTTTAATTCTTTGTCTGATTTTACTAACTAAAATCGGGCTGCAAATGTAATCTTTTAATTTAGAATGACAAGCGGCTTTTTTATTTTTATATAAATTTTGTTTCCATCTCTCTCTTAATATTTTAACGGGCACAAATAATCTATATTTTAATTGTAAAAATAAGGATTGTTTTAAGTCCGCTTTCGCGAAAGCGAGATCACAATAATTTCCATTAACAGAGTGGAAACTTGTTTGAAATCAGGCAATAATATATTTTATTTATCTTTATGCCAAAATTAAAATGATGAAAAAATATATTGGTTTACTAGCTTTACTCTTTATAGTGGCTAGTTGTGAAAAAGATGCTTCAAATACGAACACCACGATGTCTACAATTACAGGTAATTATGTGCTCACATCTCTAGTTGCTGATACTGCCGTAGATTTTGATCAAGATGGTGTAAGTCAGACGCAGTTACTTAATGAAGCGACTTGTTTCTCAAATATGGATATTAGTTTTATGGCCAATGGTGATTTTACTGCAACAGTTGCAGAGCCAGAATTTGATGCTATGAACGTTTTATCTTGCCCGACAAGCGTGCAAACAGGAACTTACACGATAGACGCTTCAAATTTATTAATGGTAACGGCAAATGTTAATGGTGGTACCGTAACAGAAAATATTCAATTAACGGTAACTCCTACTACTATAGAATTTACAGTAAGTGATGCAGATTTGAATCGCTATATAAATGGTAGAGCAGGAACGCCAGCTGGAAATATTACTTCCTTAGTAGCTGTTTATACTAGAATTTAGGAACGTTGCACTTATAATAATTTGTGGATTCATTACATATAATAAATCCAACATTACTATAAAGTTGATTACAATAGTGTTGGATTTTTTAGTTTCTAATATTTAAGATGTCGTTCCAATTTTGGTATATGTTTTACTCCTAAGCTGTACGCCAAAAGTGAATTTTACGTGAAGGTTTTTAAAATTAATAGATCGTTATTCAGTTACTTCCACACCTTTCCAAAATGCAACATGTCCCTCTATTTCTTTTGCTGCATGTTTTGTGTCAGGATAGTACCACGCAGCGTCTTTGTTTTGAGAACCGTTTACTTCAATAGAATAATAACTTGCTATTCCTTTCCAAGGGCAATTAGATTTTGTCTCACTATTTGTGAAAAATTCTTTTTTAATACTATCAGCAGGAAAATAGTGGTTGTTTTCTACAACTTTGGTATCATTACTTTCTGCGATTACTTGATTATTCCAGATTGCTTTCATAGTCTTATATTTTTTTAAATAAATAGTTTTTGAATAACTTTTCTTGATCTTCAAAAATTTGACCTATCTCAAGTCCAGATTCTTTTGCAAGCCATTCTACTATTAAGTCGTCATATTTCTGAGAGATTTCAGTATGTATCGTTTCCCATTTATTGAAATGTACTTTAAGGTTTAATTTCTCAATAAACACATCGCACTCTTCGGTTGCAAACAAATAACTTTTTGCTGTCCCAGATTCTGGATCGTATGCTTCCCAATGTTCAAAAAGGTTCACATTAAAATTAGCATTCATTTCTTTATTTAAGCGATGCAAAAGGTTGCGATTAAATTCTTGAGTTACTCCTGTTTTATCAGCATAAGCATTTTGAATCGTAAGCGGATCTTTCTTTTGATCAAAGCCCATAAACAAAAAGTCTGTTGAGGACATGCTTTGTTGGATTTGATTTAGAAAATTGATAGCATTTTCATGCTGCAAGTTGCCTATGTTTGACCCTAAGACTATAATCGCTTTAGGTCTTTGATTATAGGTTGCAATTTTCTCTAGTACTTTAAAATAAGTTCCTTGCTCGCCTTGAACATTTAAGTTGGGTAAGAATGTAGTTAAAGAATCAGTAAGTTGATCGATCGCATTCTGGCTGATGTCTATAGGGATATAGGTAAAGTCCACATTGCTATTAACTAATTCCTCAAGAAGTATTTTAGTCTTTTTACCGTCACCAGCGCCTAATTCTATAAGATCAAAACCCTTGTCATTTTCAAAAAGCTCTTTGAGTTGGGACTTGTAGGTTTTGATGATGTTATATTCGGCATTTGTGAGGTAATATTCTGGTAATGCCATAATATCTTGGAACAATTTGTCCCCACGATCATCGTATATATATTTAGAACTTAAAAATTTAGGAAATGCGGTAAGACCTTCTGTTACGTGATTTTCAAATTCCTTTCGGAAGGTTTCTGTTTTAGTCATAATGATTTGGCAAGACGCAAGCTTGTAAATTGCCACCTTAATGGCGCGTGAAAAAAGTTTCTATATGTAGGTCGCGCATGATTTGCTGCTGTAGCGATAGAGCTACCACGCAGTACTTTTTGATTGACCATAAATTTACCATTGTACTCACCTAGTGCGCCGTCTGGTTTTTTATAATTAGGATAAGGTAAATAGGCGCTTTCAGTCCATTCCCATCTACTCCCGTGATTGATTTTTGATTGTGCAGCTTCCCATTCAAACTCAGTAGGCAAGCGCAGCTCTTTCCACTGTGCAAATGCAAATGCTTCGTAATAAGAAATATGCGTTACAGCTGCTTTTGTATTTATTTTTTTGGCACCGCTTAATAAGTAATGCGACCACTCTTCATTTTGATTTTTAAACCAATACATAGGTGAGTTGATACCATTCTTTTTTACCCAATCCCATCCTTCGGTATGCCACAATAAGCTATTTGAATAGCCTCCATCGTTGATGAATTCTATCCATTCACCGTTTGTAACAAGCCTATTTGCAATAGCATACGGTTCTAAGAAAACACGATGTTTAGGTTGCTCATTATCATAACAAAATTCTTCTAATTCATGGCCTATATGATAAATACCTTCTTTTATCTCTATGAATTCTTTTTGAGTATTTTCTATGAGAACTTCATCGGTAATTTCTCCATAAATAGGCTGCAAAGGATTATTTCCCAGAATGAATTTTATGTCTGTTAAAAGTAATTCTTGATGCTGTTTTTCATGATGAATTCCTATTTCTAGGACTGGATTCCATTCTGTGTTCCAATGGTTTGAAATCAGCTCTTCCATGTGTTGAGTTACGTACTTCCTGTATTCATAAATTTCTTGAACACTAGGTCTTGAAAGATTTCCTCGATCTGTGCGCACTACTCTTTTACCTACACTTTCATAATAGCTATTAAATACATAAGCATATTGTTTATGAAATCTTTTATAATCAGGAAAATATGGGTCTAATAAAAATTCTTCGAAAAACCAGGTAGTGTGACCTAAATGCCATTTAGGTGGCGAGACATCTACTATAGGTTGTACTACATAATCTTCTGTTTGTAAAGGCTGGCAGATTTTTTCTGAATCTGCGCGTGTTTGAGAAAAGAGGTCGAGAAGATTTTTTATGGTCATCATTTTCTCAAAGTTATGATCTTTTTATCTATTTCGCTTTCGCGAAAGCGTTAATCTCATATTAAAAAGAATCCTTGTGTTTAAAATAGGCTACTGTAAGCATATGAAATATATAGTGGTATTAAGACTTGATTGTAACAGGTAAGCCTAGGAATTAATCTACTTTAAGTATACTATGAATAGGAATGGTAACTCCTTTTTTGAGAATAATAGCTTGTTGTGTAAGTCCCCAAATGGTGGTGTTTATCACAAGCAAATTATCTAAGGAGTCTTTAAAAGTAATCATTACTTTGCTTTTATAAAGATTCCCTAATTGCATGCCTCTGAATAATTGAAGCCGACGCATTTTGCGATCTGTTTTGTCCTTTATTACCTCTATTTCATCAAATTTCACTAGATAAAGAAGTTCTTTTTCTGTTTTATAAGTGTTAGATTTTGTGCTCATAATTTAGGGATTTATGAAGAGATATTTAAGCTTATTAGACAATTAAGTTTACTGTGCTAGTTTATATAACATGACTATAACCTTATCTATTAAACATATAAACCGGTGTAATATTGTTCCATTAGTCTAGAAAACAAGTGATTACTTACTCTTTCTTTTTTCTATGAAGTGATAAATGCCCATACCTAAGGTCAAAAAAAGTGATATTGAGGCAAGAAAATTCCAAAAGCCCTCGTAAGCATCTTTTTTCAAAGCGATGGTTTCATTCTTAGCAGGTGCAAGTTTACCTAGTTTATTTTTGTAAAAAGGATAAATTGTATACAGCTGGCCGCGTGGCACTAGGATTGAAGACTTGTGATAGATTTTGCGATGAAATAGTTGTTTATTCAAATCATATCTCATCTCTACAAGGAAAGAGTCTATAGTTTTATGATGATCCCAGCTCAATACAGCGGTGTTTTGATCCTTAATTTCTAGCTCTATGTTTTCTACTTTGGTAAGGTATCTAGAAGGATAGTCTATCGTGTCAATGAATTTCCACGGTAGGTAATAAGCATTTCTTATAGAGTCTATTTTTTTGAGTCCAAACAAGGGTTTGGTTTTCAACAATGTACTGTCAACTACGTTATTCTGAGCAAGGATAGTTGCGGTACAGTGTATAAATAAGAAGCTCAAAACAGCTCTTTTTAATCCCATCGTTTCCTACGGTCTCTGTTCAAGTAGTGCTCTGATTCTTTAGGCTTTGTTAAATAACGAACTAACCAAATAGTAAAAACAATGACAAAGGCAAAGAAGAATAGTGCGCCTATAAGAATTACCACCTTAGGAGTGATGCGGTTTGCTCTCGCATTTTCATATTCTTTCTGCGCAGCCTCTTGTTTTTTTCTAGCAGCAGCGGCATTTGCCTTTCGTTCATTTAGTTCTGACTGTTTTTCCAGAAATGTGAAGTAACTATCTGAAGAAATCGGTTCAAAATTGCGCTTTGCAGCATCTTCATAATTAATCGATACAGGTTCTCCTTTTTGCTTTTTAAAAAGCGGATAGATGGTGAAATCACCTTCTTTAGGAAACTCAGCAATGTTAGTATAATGCTTTTGTCTATAAATAAGTTCGCCAGTAGTAGGGTCACGCATTTCTATTAGATGGAAGGTGATATTACGCTGGTTTTTCCATTCTAAAATAACCTTACCTTCATTGTGCGACTCTTTTAGCGTTAAGTCGTGCAAGAACAAAGCTCTTGTAGTTTTATATTGAGTGGTATCTACAAGGCGATAGTTATTAAAAATATTTTCCTGTGAGAAGACAGAACTTACACTCAATAAAAAAATGATGATTGTTATTCTCATAGAATATTTTAAACAGCTACAATACCTTTAATCGCAGGATGCGGATTGTAATTTTCTAAAGTAAAGTCTTCGTACTTAAAGGCAAAAATATCCTTGATCTCAGGATTAATTTTCATGGTAGGTAAATCTCGAGGCGCTCTTGTAAGTTGCAATTCCACTTGTTCTCTTAAATTGTTATAGATGTGAACATCTCCAAAGCTGTGAATAAAATCTCCATATTCTAGATTGCAAACCTGAGCGACCATCATCGTGAGTAACGCATAGCTTGCTATATTAAATGGTACTCCTAGAAAAACATCGGCACTGCGTTGATAAAGCTGACAGCTTAGTTTGTTGTTTGCAACGTAAAACTGAAAGAACGCGTGACATGGAGGTAATGCGGCTTTGCCATTGGCAACATTTTCCGAAAAGCTCTTGCTGGTATCTGGCATTACACTAGGATTCCATGCGGTCACCATCATGCGACGACTGTTGGGATTAGTTTTAAGAGTATCGATCACATTTTTTATTTGATCTATCCCTTGGCTATCCCAGTTGCGCCATTGATGTCCATATACAGGACCTAAATCACCGTTCTCATCTGCCCATTCATTCCATATACGCACATTATTATCTTTAAGATACTTAATGTTAGTGTCGCCAGATAATAACCACAGCAGCTCATGAATAATGGATTTGAGGTGCACTTTTTTAGTAGTGACAAGCGGGAAACCTTTTTGAAGATCAAACCGCATTTGATGACCAAAGAGACTGCGTGTTCCAGTTCCAGTACGATCGCCTTTATCTACGCCATTATCTAAAATATCTTGAAGTAAATCTTGGTACTGTTTCATGTCTTTAAAGCTGTTGATGCGATCTCGCTTTCGCGAAAGCGGAATTACAAATGGATTTTGAAAACTTATAATTTATGAGATTACAAGCATAGCAAAATACTTAAAAACTTATTGTAAAGAGGAAAGAAATCAGATGAAAAAACTAACTTTTATTAACTAGTTCTTAAAATTGGAAACATCTTTAGCAAAAGACTCTGCCCAAGCAATAGCACTTTCTAAATTGTTGAAATAACTAAAAGAACCACTGTATATAGACTGCTCAGATGCTGCTTGCACCTTTTGCTCATTCGTAGTCCCAACTACTGCAATTCCTACCATAGTCTTTGCGTCTATCAATTTATAAACCGATAGATCAATCTTGTTTTCAAATTCTCGATTAGAAACAAAAACAAACTTTTGTTTTCCGTAATGTTTGTTAATATCAGTGAGAATACGCTTTGCTATTTCATTGTTTACAAAGACACCAGAACTTATTTTCCCTATGACATAGTGATCATAGCAATAAATGTCACCGAAAGGATAACGGTAATGTGTATTGTAGTTGGCAGTTTTCAAAAGGTAAATTCTAATATTTTATCAAAATCTGATTAAAAGTAGCTTATTTTTTCAAGAATAAATTAGAAAAAATCTTTTTTTAGCCGAAAAGCATACCAGCAATGGTTGCAGTAAGTAAAGCAGCGCAAGTTCCTCCTATAAGCGCTTTAATCCCAAAAGCGGCTAGAGTTTTACGTTGGCCTGGTGCTAATACTCCTATTCCACCTATTTGAATTCCTATAGATGCAAAATTTGCAAAACCACATAATGCGTAGGTGGCAATAATAATGGATTTAGGATGTGCTATTTTTCCAGCTTCTTTTAAGTCTTTTAAGGAGCCGTAGGCAATAAACTCATTAAGGATAGTTTTTTCCCCTAGTAGTTGCCCGACCAGAACAATGTCATCTGCATGCACGCCTATGATCCACGCGATAGGAGCAAAAAGATTTCCTAAAATGTATTGCATAGAAAAACCATCGTACCTACCGTTACTAGAAGACTCTATAATCGCGTTAAGTCCAGTGTATTCTCCTATCAAATCCTTAAGTCCAAAATTTACAACAGCAATAAGTGCTGTAAATACTAAAAGCATAGCTCCTACATTAACGGCAAGTTTCAATCCGTCTGTCGTACCACGTGAAATGGCGTCCAGAATGTTGGATCCTATTTTATCCTTGGATACTTTTAAAGAACGGTCAATTTTAGTTTTATCTTCTTCAGGAAAAAGCATTTTGGCAATAACAATTGCTGCTGGAGCACTCATAATAGAAGCGGTAAGTAAATGCTTGGTAAAAAGTATTTGCTGTGCTTCACTTTCTCCTCCTAAGAAACCTATAAATGCAGCAAGAACTCCACCAGCAATTGTGGCCATTCCACCTACCATAAGGCATAGAATCTCTGATTTGGTCATTTTTTCGAGATAAGGTTTGACCACAAGAGGAGCTTCAGTCTGACCGATAAAGATGTTTGCTGCCGCAGCTAAAGATTCTGCACCACTTAACCTCATGGTTTTACTCATGATCCATGCAAGTACATAAACTACTTTTTGAAGAATCCCTAAATAATATAATAACGACGTAAATGCTGAAAAGAAGATGATCGTAGGAAGTACTTTAAATGCAAATACATAACCCCAACTACCTTTTACGTCAATTAAATTACCAAAAACAAATTCTGCTCCAGCTTCACTTACTGCTAGAAATCTTACGACACCTGTAGAAATGGAATCAAAAACATAAGCGACACTTTCAAATTTGAGCACTGAAATCGCAAAAACAATTTGTAATGTGATCCCAACTATTACAAGTCTCCAGTCTATTTTCTTTCTGTTTTTACTTAATACATAGCACAATCCAAGAATAAAGACCATTCCTATAAGCCCACGGTAAAAACTCTCAAAGCTGAATCCTAAATCGTTCTTTATTTCTACATTTTTTTCAATAACCACTTCTTTTCTCAAAAGTAAATTATAGGTGGACTCATTAACTTTTAAACTTAGGCTATCTCCAGCCACTTTTTTAAGGTCAAACTTTTTGAAACCTTGAGTTTCTTGATCTGGATATAAAGCGATAAAATCTCCTTGAAGAATAAACCTTCCTTGAGAGTTTAAACTATCTATCCCAGTGTAATATCGGTAATCTTGATTTTTAAAAGAAATACTATCCAGCTTCTGTGAAGCAGTCGATATAGTATTATCATTTTTGATAGAGTCTATAATCCACGTACCTTCTATAGCGGTACTTTCTTGGGAGAATGTTGTTATAGATATAAATAGAAATACAACAAGCGTGAAAAATCTAGCGATATTGAAATTCATAATTCTGTTAAGGGTTATCGTTTAGATATTTCGTCTCTTATTTGAGCGGCAAGTTCGTAATTTTCATTGGCAACTGCTTCACCGAGCATTTTGTTAAGGTCAGACAATGAAAATTCACTGTAGTCATTAGAATCTTGAGAAGCAGAGCTAATTAAATCTTCAATCATATCCTCCTTTTCAAACTCTTCCATTTGGAGCTCTTTGTCTGGTTTAATATGCTGTTGTATTCCCGCTTCTTCTAGTATGTTTTCGTATGTAAAAACAGGTGCTTTGAAACGTACGGCAAGAGCAATGGCATCACTAGTACGTGCGTCGATAATTTCTTCTATTTTGTCTCTTTCACAAATTAAACTGCTGTAAAAAACACCATCAACTAATTTATGAATAATGACTTGCTTGACTACGATAGAAAATCGTTGTGCAAAGCTTTTAAATAAGTCATGAGTAAGCGGTCTAGGTGGACTCAATTCTTTTTCTAGAGCGATGGCAATACTTTGCGCCTCAAATGCTCCTATTACTATAGGAAGCTGTCTAGGTCCATCTACCTCCTTTAAAACAAGTGCATAAGCACCATTTTGAGTTTGGCTATAAGAAATTCCGCGTATGTTAAGTCGTTTTAGACTCATGAGTTTTAATCTTAGATTAAAAAAAGCTGTGCAAAAATGAGGTTTTTCTCTTATTGCACAGCCTTAAATCTAATAAAATCTTAATTAACTAAAGAGAAAATTAAGCATTTGCAGCTTTAAACGCTTTTAATTTATCAATTAATGCAGGTACTACTTCAAAAGCATCTCCTACAACACCGTAGTCTGCAGCCTTAAAGAAAGGTGCTTCAGGATCAGTATTAATTACTACTTTAACTTTAGAAGAGTTGATACCAGCAAGATGCTGGATAGCTCCAGAAATACCTATTGCAATGTATAAATTAGACGCAACAGGCTTTCCTGTTTGTCCTACGTGTTCTCCATGAGGTCTCCATCCTAAATCACTTACTGGTTTAGAACATGCTGTTGCAGCACCTAATACGTCTGCTAGTTCTTCAATCATGCCCCAGTTTTCTGGACCTTTCATTCCGCGACCTGCACTTACCACAACTTCTGCATCTGCAATAGTTACTTTATCAGTTGCTTTATCTACTGATTGAACTGTAACTGAAAAGTCGTTATCAGTTAAAGATGGCTCAAAAGATTGTACGGCACATTCTGTTGCATTTTCCTTAAGACCATAAGCGTTTTTAGATAAGCCTACTAACTTCACGTCTGTTGTGATAGCTGTATTTGAGAATGCTTTGTTTGTAAAAACAGTTCTTTTTACAGTAAAAGGATCTGTAGAAGAAGGCAGCTCTGTAACGTTAGAAACATATCCTGCTTCTAAATGTACACTAACTAGTGAACCTAGGTATCTAGAGTCTGCGCTAGAGCTTATCACAACTACTTTTGCACCTTCTGTCTTTGCAGCTTGTGCTATGGCGTTTGCATAAGCAGCGGCATTAAATTTATCTAATTTTGAGTCGCTTACATTGTGCAATCTGTTTACACCATAAGTTCCTAGATCTCCAGCGTCATTTGCATTAAAAGATATTGCAGCAACGTCTGTTCCCATCATATCGGCAACACCTTTTGCATAGCTGGCTACTTCATAAGCAGTTTTTTTGAAACTACCATTTTCTGATTCTGTATATACGAGTACTGACATATATTTAATTTTTTGCGTCCATAAACTGGACGTTTACTTAATATTTTATTTGTAATTCCGCTTTCGCGAAAGCGAGATTAATATGAATCCCTAAAATTTAAATTGCTTTTGCTTCGTTATGAAGTAAGTCAATTAATTTATCTAGATTATCTGCCTCCACAAGAGTAACAGCACCTTTAGGTTCTGGTTTTGAAAAAGAAACTGAATTTGTTTCTGAACTTGCATCAGTTGCAGGAACTACATTTAATGGTTTTTTACGCGCCATCATGATACCACGCATGTTAGGTATTCTTAAGTCGCTTTCTTCAACAAGACCTTTCTGACCACCTATAACTAGTGGAAGTGTAGCAGTAGAAGTTTCTTTACCACCGTCTATCTCACGTATTGCGGTAGCATTATTACCATCTATTTCTAGAGAGATACAGGTGTTTACAAAACTTGCGCCCGTCATAGCCGCTACCATTCCTGGAACCATCCCACCATTATAATCAATAGATTCACGACCAGCTATTACTAGATCATAACCACCATCTTTTACTACAGCACTTAACTGCTTTGCTACTTGATAGCCATCTACCGCAGGAGTATCTACTCGTATTGCAGTGTCTGCTCCTATAGCAAGTGCTTTTCTTAATGTAGGTTCTACCTCAGCACCGCCTACAGTTACTACATCTACACTAGCACCTTGTTTTTCTTTAAACCACATGGCGCGTGTAAGACCAAATTCGTCATTAGGATTAATAACAAATTGCACACCGCTTGTGTCAAATTGAGAATCGTTATCAGTAAAATTGATTTTTGAAGTGGTATCTGGCACATGGCTGATACAAACTAATATTTTCATATTTTAAAGTCTTTAAAATTTCTTTTTCAATCGTTTGCGAAATTACGTAAAAAACAAATAATAAACTATGCATGCATAATAAAATTTTGTTTAAATTTTATCTATCAAATAATTACATTTTCATGTCGCACCAGCTTTAAGTTGAGTAGAAGTACAGAAAGTTCTTAGATTTAAAAAGATATCGTGATTTAAAAGCGATATTTTAATCAATTTTTTTCGCATCCTATTAATATGTAGGTTATTTTTGTTTCTTATAATTGGATGCTATTCTACACACATAATATATGAAGACAATACAATTTCGCGAGGCAATATGCGAGGCGATGAGTGAAGAAATGAGACGCGACGAGGCTATTTACCTAATGGGTGAAGAGGTTGCAGAGTATAATGGAGCCTATAAAGCTTCTAAAGGAATGCTAGATGAATTCGGTCCTAAGCGTGTGATTGATACTCCTATTGCTGAGCTCGGTTTTGCTGGTGTTGCGATAGGCTCTACCATGACAGGTAACCGTCCCATCGTAGAATACATGACTTTTAACTTCTCTCTCGTAGGAATTGATCAAATTATCAATAACGCAGCAAAAATACGTCAGATGTCTGGTGGACAGTTCAAGTGTCCTATCGTTTTCCGTGGTCCTACGGCAAGTGCTGGACAACTAGCTGCAACGCACTCACAAGCTTTTGAAAACTGGTTTGCAAATACGCCAGGTCTTAAAGTAATCGTTCCTTCAAATCCTTATGATGCAAAAGGATTACTTAAGGCAGCAATACGTGATGACGACCCAGTAATTTTTATGGAGTCTGAGCAAATGTATGGTGATAAAGGTGAGGTACCAGAAGATGAATATGTACTTCCTATAGGTGTTGCAGAGTTGAAAAGAGAAGGAAGTGATGTGACTATCGTTTCTTTTGGTAAGATTATAAAAGAAGCCTACAAAGCTGCAGACGAGTTAGAAAAAGAAGGAATCTCTTGTGAAATTATCGATTTGAGAACAGTACGTCCTTATGATAAAGAAGCGATCTTAAAATCGGTTAAGAAAACAAACCGTTTGATTATTCTTGAGGAAGCATGGCCATTTGGAAATGTATCTACTGAGATTTCTCACATGGTTCAAGCAGAAGCTTTTGATTATCTAGACGCTCCTATTTATAAAATAAACACACAAGACACACCAGCTCCTTACTCTCCAGTGCTTTTTGAAGAGTGGTTGCCTAATCATAAAGACGTGATAGAAGGTGTGAAGAAGGTGATGTACAAGAAGTAAGAACCTTACGCATATAAATTTAAAACCCAGCTCGATAAGCTGGGTTTTTTGCTTCTTAAAGAATATCACAACTTTTTTAAAGTTATACAACTAGCATTTACTCCAGTAGTCCTACATTTGATTTTTGCATTTTGCTTATGAAAAGAGATTTTAATACTAATGTTCCAGAAGTTAGCTTTATGGAAAATATACAGATTGATATACCGCTTTCGCGAAAGCGAGATTCCTACCATCAATTAGCAAATTATTTATCATTATTTGTTTTCTTTTTGTTTACAGCTGCTGTAGTTGCTCAAACTAAAGTAGGTGGAGTTATCTATGACGAATTTGGTGATCCAGTGCCGTTTGCTAACGTCGTATTTCCTAATTCCAGCGAAGGAACGATTTCTAATGACAATGGAAGATTCTATTTGCAGTCGGACCAAACCTACAAAACGGTGGAGTTCTCTTTCGTAGGATACAAAACGCAAACCATCACTTTAGAGTCCAGAGTTTCTACAGATTTAAAAATAACACTCGCCACGGACACAGCAGAGCTTGATGCTGTTGTCGTTTACAGTGGTAAAACTTCTAAAAAGAACAATCCGGCACTCGATATCTTACGCAAAGTATGGGAAAATAGGCGTAAAAATGGTCTTTCTCAGTTCAAACAATACCAGTACGATAAGTATGAGAAACTAGAATTTGACATGAATACAATTGATAGTGCCATGATCAATTCCAAGCTTTTTAATGGAATGGAATTCATTTTTAATTATGCTGACACCAGTCGAGTGACTGGAAAAACCTACTTGCCTATTTTTATCAATGAATCGCTGGCATCAGTTTATGGAGATAATGAAGCTAATAAAGAAAAAGAAGTCATTAAGGCAAATAAGAACTCTGGTTTTTCTGATAATCAAACCATTATCGCTTTTGTAAAAGACCTCTATGCAGATATTGACGTGTACGAGCGTTACTTAAAGTTTTTTGATAAGAGTTTTACGAGTCCAGTAGGTAAAGCTGGAATAGATACTTACAATTATGTGCTTAGAGACACTGCTATGGTAGATGGAGTAGAGGCGTATAACATAGTTTATTATCCACGTCGTAAAGGAGAGCTTACTTTTAAAGGAGATTTCTGGGTGGCTGCCGATTCTTATGCGATCAAAGAAATTAATTTACAAGCTACTAAAAGCGCCAATGTAAACTGGGTAAAAGAAATTTACATAGAGCAAGAATATGATGTCTTAAATGACAGCCTTTTCTTAATTACTAGAGATTACTTCATGAGTGATTTTGCGCTTAACAAAAAAGAAGAATCTAAAGGGATTTACGGTAAACGCACCACGTTGTTTGATAATTATCAATTTGACATTAAAAAAGAAGAGGATTTTTATAAGCGCCGAGTGAACGATTACGATCCTATGATTTATGATCGTAGTGAGGAATATTGGGACGAGAACCGACTAGAAAAGCTCAATAAAGACGAGAAGCAAATCTATACCATGCTGGACACGCTCAAAACTAATAAAAAGTTTAAGCGTCTTTATAACATAGGAACCATTCTTGCCTCAGGATATTATGAGGTAGATAACTTTGATATAGGACCAGTTTTTGGACTTTTAGGTTTTAATCAGGTAGAAGGAATGCGTGTGAGGTTGGGTGGAAGAACTTATTTCACTTCAAACGATTTATGGCGATTAGAAGGTTATCTAGCTTATGGTTTTAGAGATAATCAGTTTAAATATGGTCTTGCAGGTAAATGGTTGATCGATAAAAAAAGCAGGCTTACCATATCTGGTGGAAACCGGAGAGATATAGAACAATTAGGTGCCAGTTTGACTAATACAAATGATGTTTTAGGGCGAAGTCTGGCTTCAAGTTCACTAATAACTGCAGGAAATAATAATAGTCTTTCCAGTATTAATTTGACAACATTAGGAATTAGTTTTGAACCCAAATACAATCTAGAATTTAGATTAGGTACCAGTTATCGAACTATAAAAAGCGGTGCTCCAGATATTTTTAGTTTGGATTATTTTGATCCTGATTCACCTACTGGTATCGCTACAGAAACAAGACAAGCCGATGCGTCATTAACCATGACTTACACTCCAGGCCGCAAAACTTCTAATTATGGAGTAGATAGAACGCTTATCAATAGTGGTGAATATCCTATTCTTTATGCAAGTTATACTAAGGGTTTTGACGGTTTTTTAGAAAGTGATTTTAATTTTGATAAAGTCCAGTTTTACTACAGTCATCCATTTCAATTAGGTCCTTTTGGGAGATTAACAGCAAGAGTGGAAGCCGGTAAAACCTTTGGAGAGGTACCACTTGCTTTACTAAATGTTGTCCCTGGTAACCAGACTTACTTTAATTTAACAGGTGCTTTTAATACGCTCAATTTCTACGAATTTGTAACTGATGAATATGTTACCATGCACTTGGACCATAATTTTAACGGCCGTATATTTTCTAGAATTCCAGGATTGCGCGATCTTAATTTAAGAGAGCTTGTAGGAATACGTGCAGTGTATGGAAAAATAAGCGATGAGAACATTGCGCTTAATGCAGGAAACATCAATTACCTCGCTCCAGAAGATGTGTTTTGGGAATACAGTGCAGGAATAGGGAATATTTTTAAAATTCTACGACTGGACGTGAGTTTTAGAGGCGGCTATAATTTCTTGCCAGATGCACGTTCTATGGCGATTACAGGTAGTTTTGGTTTTAGTTTCTAGTACGTCATTACGAGGAGTGCACGACGAAGTAATCTGCTTATTCTTTTCAACTGTCATACCGCTGCATAGCGGTATCGGCTAGCAATGATTCTAATCTTATTTTCTACTTTTTTCCTGCTTTCTATTTTTCTTTTTTAAAAATAGAAGTTTATCCTGAGGCAGCTCAGGGCGAAAGCGAGATCACATAAATTCCTCTTTTGTAAGAATATGCCGTGATAATCTTCTATTTTAGCGCAAATTATATTTTTATGAGGCTTTTTACTTTTATAGCTGTTTTGTTTTTTGGATTTATTGCAAGTGCGCAGACCGTGGATGATTTTGTTTTTGAGGTTGATTTGACAAATAGTCCTTCAACAGCTTATTCTTTTAAACTTGACACAGCTAGCTCTGTTACTGTAGATTGGGGTGATGGTACAAGCGATAATTATTTTAACAACACTAGTAGCAACCAGCCAGTTACTGCTACACATAACTATTCTTCTCAAGCAGTTTATACAGTTTTTATCAACAATCAATTGGACACGGTTCGATTTTCATCAGATATTCCATTAACAATTACCCAATGGGGTACATCAGTATGGAAAACGATGTTTAATACTTTTACCAATTGTGAAAATTTAACCATCTCAACTACCGATACACCAGATCTAAGCCTTGTAACAAGCATGAGTATAATGTTTAAAGGTGCAAGTAATTTTAATTCTGACATATCAAATTGGGATGTTTCTGGAGTTACTAATATGAGTGAGATGTTTAGTGACGCCACAAGTTTCAATCAACCCTTAGACGGCTGGGATGTTTCTAATGTTGTTATTATGCATAGAATGTTTTATGATGCCACAAGTTTTAATCAATCTTTAAATAGTTGGAATGTTTCTTCTGTTACTGACATGGAATATATGTTTTTGAGAGCATCAACTTTTAACCAGCCTTTGAATAATTGGAATGTATCAAGTGTTACTAAGATGTCATATATGTTTACAGAAGCTACCTCTTTTAATTCTGATATATCCACTTGGGACGTATCTAGTGTTACTAATATGAGAAATATGTTTGAGGAAGCAACAGATTTTAATCAGCCTATTGATAATTGGGATGTTTCTGGAGTTACTAATATGAATGAAATGTTTCACAATGCAATTAGTTTTGACCAGTCTTTAAATAATTGGAATATTTCTAGTGTTTCAGATATGGGAAATATGTTCTGGAATGCAACTTCATTTAATCAGCCTTTAAATAATTGGGATCTTTCCAATGCTACCGAAATTATTGAATTGTTTAGAGGTGCCACCTCATTCAATCAACCCTTAGACGGCTGGGATGTTTCTAACGTTAGCGTTATGAATGCTGTATTTAATGATGCAACTTCTTTTAACCAACCATTAAATAATTGGGATGTATCTGGTGTTACTGAGATGAGGAGTTTATTTAATGGTGCAACGTCTTTTGATCAGCCTTTAAATACTTGGGACGTTTCTAGCGTAACTACCATGTCCTTTATGTTTTACAATTCATCATCTTTTAATCAAGATATATCTTCGTGGAACTTTAATAACACTGTTGACCTTACTTTCTTTATATCTAGTTCTGGTCTGGATGTCAATAATTATGACGCCTTATTACAACGCTTTGTACAGCTCAATTTACCATATAATTCAATGTCTTCAAGTTCATTTAGAGTAAATGGTTTAGAATATTGCGATGTTTTGTCTCGCGCAGCTCTTATTCAAGATGGATGGAACTTCCAAGGCGATACTTTATCATCATCTTGTTCTAATGCAACAACAGATGAATTTGTATTTAGTGTTGAGACTACAGGACAATATATTTATTCTTTTCAATTTTCTGCAACAGGCACGGTGACTATTGATTGGGGTGATGGGACAACAGATACCTTTACTAATGTAACAGACCAAGGGGTTTTTCATAGCTATCCATCCTCATTTGCTGTTTACACGATCATAATTAATAATCAATTAGATTCTTTTAAATTTTCAAGAGATAATCCGTTAACTATTATCCAATGGGGAACTTCAACATGGCAAACTATGTTTGAAGCATTTAGCGGTTGTGCAAATTTAACTATCACAGCAAACGATGCGCCTGACTTAAGTCAAGTAACCGATATGTCTTACATGTTTTATGATGCTCCTACATTCAATTCTGATATATCAAACTGGGATGTTTCTAATGTTACAGATATGAGTTATATGTTTACTGGAGGAAATGCATCGACAGACTTTAATCAACCTTTAAATAATTGGGACGTTTCAAACGTTACTAACATGAATAGTATGTTTCATCGAGCTTTTAATTTCAATCAGCCTTTAAATAATTGGGACGTTTCAAATGTTACTGATATGAGTTACATGTTTTCACAAACTTCATCATATAATCAGCCATTAGCTTTATGGGACGTTTCAAACGTTACCGACATGTCCCACATGTTTAATAATGCTTCTTCGTTTAACCAAAATATTAGTAATTGGGTTGTTTCTAGTGTTCTAGATATGTCTAATATGTTTTCTCGTGCTGATGTTTTTAATCAACCATTAAATAGCTGGAATGTTTCTAATGTTACTGATATGAGTTCTATGTTTGCTTCAACATCACTTAGCTTGAGCAGCTTTAATCAACCTTTAAGCAATTGGGATGTATCAAGTGTAACGGATATGAGTAATATGTTTAATGGCGCAAATGTTTTTAATCAACCTTTAAATATTTGGGACGTATCTAGTGTGACAAATATGAGTGGCATGTTTTATGAAGCAAGTGTTTTTAATCAACCTTTAAATACTTGGGACGTATCTAGTGTGACTAATATGAGCAATATGTTTTATGAAGCAAGTGTATTTAATCAACCTTTAAATACTTGGAATGTTTCAAATGTTACCGATATGAGTAATATGTTCGGAAGGTCTAATAGCTTCGACCAGCTTTTAAATAGCTGGGATGTTTCTAGTGTGACAAGTATGCGAGGAATGTTTTCTGGTGCCACTGATTTTAATCAACTCTTAGATTCTTGGGATGTTTCTAATGTGACCAGTATGCGAGGCATGTTTTCTGGTGCCACGAGTTTTAATTTAGACATATCTTCATGGGATGTTTCAAGTGTTACAGATATGCGTGCTATGTTTCAGGGCGCCACCTCTTTTAATCAACCATTGAATACTTGGGATGTTTCCGGCGTAATGAGAATGACTTCTATTAATAATTTTGTAAGTTTTTTTAATTCATCAGAGGGAATGTTCGAAGACGCAACTTCTTTTAATCAGCCTTTAAATAGTTGGGATGTCTCTGGAGTTACTGAGATGAATGGAATGTTTAAAGGTGCTACTTCATTTAATCAACCGTTAGATAACTGGGATGTTTCTAACGTCTTTAGAATGAATCTTATGTTTAATGATGCCATTTCTTTTAATCAAGATTTATCGTCATGGAATTTTAATCAATTTATTTCGAGTACATATTTTGTTAGTGGATCTGGTCTGGATATTGATAATTATGACGCTTTGCTACAGCGTTATGTTCAACTTAATGTTTCTTATACTAATAGTGGCAGTTATACTTTCAATGCCAGTGGCTTAGAGTATTGCGACAGTTTTTCAAGAGAAATACTTATTCAAAATGGATGGCCTATAGTGGGAGATACTTTATCATCATCTTGCCCAAACACTATTCTTTCTGGTAATGTATTGTACGATTTTGATTTAAATGGTTGTGATCCTTCTGATTTCCCTGCTCAAAATATGGCTATTACTATTACTGACGGTACGAACGAACTAGTAGTTTATACTATTGATGGTCAGTACAGTGTAAATTTACCTGATGATAATTTTACGCTAACACCAGAGGTGAATTCAAATTTGTTTATTTCTACGCCTCCATCTGTCTCTGTTACTATTGCAGGTGGCGCAAATCAAACCCAAGACTTCTGCCTCACCGCAACAACTCCAGTTGATGATCTAGAAATAACCATTTTACCACTAGAAGATGCCCGACCAGGTTTTGATACCAACTACAAACTCATCTATAAAAACAAAGGAAACACTCGTTTGTCAGGCTCTGTAAACTTCACCTATGAAGATGATTTTATGAATTTTCTAACAGCAAATCCTGCGACAACTTCTTCAAGTACAGGAATGTTGAGTTGGGATTTTGTAAACCTTGATCCATTTGAAACTCGTGAGATTGAGTTTACTATGAATCTTAATGCACCTACAGATCCTGCTTTTCCTTTAAATAGTAATGATTTGTTAGACTTTAGTGCGACTATAAACCCAACGGCAAATGACGACACGCCACTAGATAACGTGTTTGATTTACAACAAACTGTTGTGAATTCTTACGATCCTAATGATAAGACTTGTTTACAAGGCGAGACTATTTTACCGACTATGGTAGGAGAATATGTGCATTATAGAATTCGTTTTGAGAATGAAGGAACAGCAAGTGCTGTAAACGTTAAAATTGTAGACTACATTGATACTTCAAAGTTTGATATTGCAACATTGAAACCATTAAGCGCCAGCCACGATTACACTACCACAATTACAGAAGGAAATAAAGTAGAGTTCTTATTTGATAATATTAATTTACCATTTACCGCGCCAGCCAGTCAAGGATATGTGTTGTTTAAAATCAAAACAGTAGATACATTAGTTTTAGGAGATGATTTTACTAATCAAGCCGAGATTTATTTTGATTTCAACTTCCCTATTATTACTAATCTAGAAACTACAACAGTTGCTGTTCCATTAAATATAAATGATAGCAATTTGTTAGAAGTAAGTCTTTATCCTAATCCAGCTCAAAACACGGTTAGTCTAACCAGTAACTTAGCGTTTAATGAATACACGATTTATGATACGCTAGGAGCAATTGTCTTACAGCAAAAATTAGATAGTCCAACTTTAAGTCAGGATATTCTCGTGGATCATTTGGTTTCAGGATTGTACTTTGTTGAGGTAAAAGGCGATCAAAGCAGCTCTGTTTTAAAACTGATAAAAGAGTAATTTTCTAATAATTTAAAATAATCTAGCCCATTTACTTTAGTGTAAATGGGCTTTTTTAGTTTCTGCTTTCTATTTTTCTTTTTTGAAAATAGAAGTTTATCCTGAGGCAGCTCAGGGCGAAAGCGAGATCAAAAAAAAGCCAACTCATCAAAGGGTTGGCTTTCTGAAAAAAGTTAGCGTTTACTTAGGCTGTTTCTATCATTTCTTTGTTTTTACTTAATACAAGTGCCAAATTACCAAGTAATACACCATAAATTACTTTAGAACAAACGTCTGCAATAGTGTAGGTGATTTGTCTTCCTACGACACCTGACTCGTTAAACAAGAATCCTTCAATTCCACCGAGATGCGGCATTAAATAAGCTCCTGGATACAAGAACCACGAGACCAAGAATAAAATCCAGATATTAGATAATATTTTCTGACCTTTTTTAGGGATTCCTACTTTACCTTCTTTAATAACTTTGTTCATTAACCATAATATATGGAAGAAAAATACTGTCGATATTGCTCCCCAAATAAAGAATGCGCTTAAATCAGTTACCTCATAATATTGACCTATGTAACCTGTAATAATCATCATTGCTCCAGAAAACCAAAATTGATTACGTACAGAGCTTAATTTAGATTTAGTGAGTTGCACTACAAATAGTATTTGAAATAACAGCATCGGTACATCTATAAGCCAGTTTAAATAACGATAACCGTTATTAAACAAATCGCCACCTTCAACTAGAAAGTACTTTCCTCTTTCTGCATCAAAAGCAAAACTTTCTGTCCAGTTTCCTGCTTGAGCATATAAAAGCAATGCAGCAGAAACCATCACCACAGCAGAAAGTATATTGGACATTCTGTATTTCTTATCTACATTTTTAATAGTTAAAATAAAATAGAGCAAACCAGCAAACATTACAGCATATCCCAATGTGAGTACGTGTGATGTCATTTGATAAGCCATTTCAGAGAATCCGTCTGTAGCACCTACATAATTCTCAAAATTTGAATTTCCTAAATCTTGTATCATCTTTTTATTTTCAAGATAAAGGAGATAAGCCTTTAATTTATAATCTTTTACATTTTATGTTATAAACTATAAGAGACTTTTAGCGTTTGATCCGCAAATTTTAAATAGTCTTAACATTAATGCGATTCCTGTAATAGGCGCTATTCATGTTTATCATAAGGATGGTTTTGTTAACATTATTTTATTACTTTAGCAAGATTTTAAAAACCAAACAATATTATTTATGGAATCATACATGATTTATATGCCACTTGTGCTGGCAGCTCTAGGATTACTTTACATGTTCATCAAAAAATCTTGGGTCTTGAAACAAGATGCTGGAGATGGAAAAATGAAAGAGATTTCAGATTACATTTATGAAGGTGCACTCGCCTTCTTAAAAGCTGAATATAAATTGCTAGCTATTTTTGTAGCTATAGTGAGTGTGGCACTTTTTGTAGTTTCTCTTGTGGTACCAACAACACACTGGTTAATTGTAATAGCATTTATTTTTGGAGCTGTATTTTCTGCATATGCTGGAAATATAGGGATGAAAATTGCTACCAAAACTAACGTGCGAACTACTCAAGCTGCTCGTACGAGTTTACCAAATGCCTTAAAGATATCTTTTGGCGGTGGTACCGTAATGGGTTTAGGTGTTGCTGGACTTGCTGTTTTAGGTCTCACAGCTTTCTTTATCTTCTTTTACCACTATTTTATGGGTGGACAATGGACTGATACTGATGCAATGACTATTGTACTAGAGACGCTAGCTGGTTTCTCATTAGGAGCAGAGTCTATTGCGCTTTTTGCACGTGTAGGTGGTGGAATATACACCAAAGCTGCAGACGTAGGTGCTGACCTCGTAGGTAAAGTAGAAGCTGGTATTCCTGAAGATGATCCTCGTAACCCAGCAACTATTGCAGATAACGTAGGAGATAATGTAGGTGATGTAGCGGGAATGGGTGCTGATTTATTTGGTTCTTATGTGGCGACCGTTCTTGCGGCGATGGTATTAGGAAATTACGTAATCAAAGATATGGGCGGCAATATTGTCAGTGAAGGATTTGGTGGTATAGGTCCGGTTCTTTTACCTATGGCAATTGCAGGTGTAGGAATTATTATCTCTGTAATAGGAACTATGCTGGTTAAAATAAAAAGTAACGATGCAAAAGAGGCTCAGGTAATGGGTGCTTTAAACGTAGGTAACTGGACTTCTATAGTTCTTGTTGCTGCAGCATGTTTTGGTCTTTGTAAATGGATGCTTCCTGAAACGATGAGAATGGAATTCTTTGGTGAAGGACTTCTTGAGATTTCTTCGATGAATGTTTTCTATGCAACGCTGGTAGGACTAGTAGTAGGTGCTGTAATATCATCTGTAACTGAATATTATACAGGATTAGGTAAAAAGCCTATCTTGAAAATTGTACAGCAATCTTCTACAGGCGCAGGAACGAACATCATTGCAGGTCTTGCGACAGGTATGATTTCTACGTTCCCATCAGTATTATTATTTGCTGGTGCGATTTGGGCATCTTATGCTTTTGCAGGTTTTTATGGAGTTGCTCTTGCAGCTAGTGCGATGATGGCAACAACAGCAATGCAATTAGCGATCGACGCTTTCGGCCCTATATCTGATAATGCCGGTGGAATTGCCGAGATGAGCGAGCAAGAACCTATCGTTAGAGAACGTACTGATATTTTAGATTCTGTTGGGAATACTACCGCTGCAACTGGTAAAGGTTTTGCAATTGCTAGTGCCGCATTAACTTCACTGGCTTTGTTTGCTGCTTATGTTACTTTTACAGGAATAGACGGTATCAATATTTTTAAAGCGCCAGTACTTGCAATGTTGTTTGTAGGAGGAATGGTGCCAGTGGTATTTAGTGCTCTTGCGATGAATGCTGTAGGAAAAGCAGCCATGGAGATGGTAGAAGAAGTAAGAAGGCAGTTTAGAGATATTCCAGGAATAATGGAAGGAACTGGTAAGCCCGAATATGATAAATGTGTAGATATCTCTACACAAGCATCCTTAAAGCAAATGTTGTTACCAGGTGTTCTTACTATAGGTTTTCCTTTAGTAATAGCTTTTGTTCCGATGATTTTTGGAATGGATCATCTTGCTATTGCAGAGATGTTAGGTGGTTACATGGCAGGAGTTACTGTAAGTGGTGTGCTATGGGCAATTTTCCAGAACAACGCAGGTGGAGCTTGGGATAATGCAAAGAAATCATTTGAAGCAGGTGTAGAAATTAATGGTGAAATGACTTATAAAGGTTCTGATGCACACAAGGCAGCAGTGACTGGCGATACTGTAGGAGATCCTTTTAAAGATACGTCTGGACCTTCTATGAACATTTTAATCAAGTTAACTTGTTTAATAGGTTTAGTAATTGCTCCTATTTTGGGTGGTCACACTGATGATGCACAAGCCGCTGTGCCAACTGTTATAGAAGTGAATAACATACAAGATGTAGCTGTTAATGGTGAAAGTATTACTATACAAGATGTTGATGTGCAAAAAACTGTTGATGATGAAACAGGAATGGTAACCGCAAATGTTACTATTAAACGTAAAGTAAATGGTGCTACAGTTTCAAAAACACATCATTTAAAAGGCACTAAAGCTGAGGTAGATGCTCAAATAGCACAATTAGATGCCGAGGTAACTAGTTTTAAATAAGTGCCTCTTTTTCATTATAAAAAAGCCGTCTCATGAAAATGAGACGGCTTTTTTATTTAGATGCAATTTGCTTAGGCTATTTCTTCCATTGCAATTACTCTTGTTAATGAGTTGAGAATTTCATCTCTGTGCTTGGTTAGAATACTTTTTGTAGATGGCGGTAATGTCGTTTCTGAAATTACCTTGTTATATTCTTCTACTGCAGTTTTCTCTCCACGGATCGCTTCTTCTAAGATCGCTTCTTCATTATCTGAAGTAAAAGTAGATTTTAAATTCATCCATGTGCGATGTGCATCTCCTTTTAAGCTTGTTCCTTTGTCTACTTCTTCTCCATAACTTCTAATTTCCTCTTTCAATTCATGTCCAAAGTTATAGCGCTCTTGTACTTGTCTATCAAAGAAATTTTGCAATCTAGTACTGTCTACTTGTTCTTTGGCAAGTTTATATCCAGCCTCAGCATCGTAATTTTTAGTTAGTAAATCGTTTAATTTTTGGGATACTTCTTTTGTGTAATTCATTGTATTTGTTTGTATGGTTAATAATTATATTCTTAATATAAGATAAGAATACAGTTGACAACGAGCGATTAAGATAGGTTTACGCTAAGCTTAGTATATATTTAGGCTTTAAGTGACTTAAATTCAAAATGTGTTAAATGAATTAACTATTGGGTCGTTTTTGATGTTGTTATCTCGCTTTCGCGAAAGCGTTACACTTAACCTTGCTCATATAATTTGATCTAGTTTTCACCAATAAAAAAGCCCGATCATAGGATCAGGCTTTCTAAATTTATGGAATCGATCACTTACTAAGATCCGCACATCTCGCAATCATCACCATTGCTGGCAGCTTCTTTGGCGCGTTGTAATATAAGTTTATACTCTTCGGCACTCATTTCTTCATTCTCTGTAACCACATTAGTGTTTACGATAGGTTGCGCTTGATTCATAACATTTGCTGCAGCAGGCGCGCTGTCATCTACAAATAGAGATTGTGTCTGTCCTGGTGCCGGAGCAACTGGTGTAGGAGCTGCTACAGGTGCAGGCTTTTGAACTTGCTGCGCTCGTAACGTATTTGCTGCTTGGGCTGGCGCTGCTGTATTGATTACAGGAGTACTTACTGGTGTAGCTACTGGAACAGCTTTCTTTTCTTTAGTTACAGTAAATTTGATGGCATCTACGGCAGCTTTTGTTCTTAGGTAGTACATTCCAGTTTTTAAACCGCTCTTCCATGCGTAGAAATGCATAGAAGTCAACTTTGATGTCGTCACGTTTTCCATGAACAGGTTCAAAGATTGTGATTGATCAATAAAGTAACCTCTTTCTCGAGACATATCGATGATGTCTTTCATCTTTAATTCCCAAACGGTCTTATAAAGCTCTTTAATATCTTCTGGAATTCCTTCTATTGCTTGAATAGAACCATTATTACGCATGATAGCATTTTTCAAGCTATCATCCCAAAGGCCTAAATCTACGAGGTCTTTTAACAAATGCTTGTTCACTACTATAAACTCACCAGAAAGTGTTCTACGTGTATAAATGTTAGAAGTATAAGGTTCAAAGGCTTCATTGTTTCCGAGTATTTGTGATGTACTCGCTGTAGGCATAGGTGCAACAAGAAGTGAGTTTCTTACACCATGCTCCATTACTTTTGTTCTCAAGTCTGCCCAATTCCATCTTCCGCTTAATTGGTCGTCATTGATGTTCCACATGTTATATTGAAACTGTCCTTGTGACATAGGTGAACCAGCAAACGTAGAATAAGCACCTTCTTCTTGTGCCATTTCCATAGAGGCTTCACAAGCTGCAAAATATAATGTCTCAAAAATGTCAGAGTTCAATTGTTTTGCCTCATCACATGTAAAAGGCAAACGCAGCATGATAAAAGCGTCTGCAAGACCTTGTATACCTAACCCTACAGGTCTATGACGCATGTTAGAGTTTTCGGCTTCTTTAACAGGATAATAGTTGCGATCGATAACTTTATTCAAGTTACGTGTCACTCTTTTTGTTACTTTGTATAAGGCTTTATGATCAAAAGCACCATCCTTCACAAACATAGGTAAGGCGATAGACGCTAGATTACAAACAGCCACTTCATCTGGTGCCGTGTATTCAATAATCTCGGTACAAAGATTTGATGATCTAATAGTACCTAGATTTTTCTGATTGGACTTGTTGTTTGCTGCATCTTTATACAACATGTATGGTGTTCCAGTTTCAATTTGAGATTCTAGAATTTTATCCCAAAGCTCACGTGCGGGAATGGTTTTGCGACCTTTTCCTTCTTGCTCGTATTTAGTGTACAATGCTTCAAACTCATCACCATGAACATTATAAAGATCTGGACATTCATGAGGACACATTAATGTCCAAGTATCATTAGTTTCCACACGCTTCATAAAAAGATCTGAGATCCACATCGCGTAGAATAGGTCTCTTGCACGCATTTCTTCTTTACCGTGATTCTTTTTAAGATCAAGGAAGTCAAAAATATCTGCATGCCATGGTTCCATATAAATAGCAAAAGAACCTTTACGCTTTCCTCCACCTTGATCTACATAACGAGCAGTGTCGTTATATACTTTAAGCATAGGAACTATACCGTTAGAAGTACCATTAGTACCACCGATGTAGGAACCTCTAGCGCGTATGTTGTGAATAGACAAACCTATTCCGCCAGCGCTTTGTGAGATTTTAGCTGTTTGTTTTAATGTATCGTAAATACCTTCTATACTATCATCTTGCATTGTCAATAAGAAACAAGAAGACATTTGAGGTTTAGGCGTTCCTGCGTTAAATAAGGTAGGCGTTGCATGAGTGAAGAACTTTTTAGACATCAACTCATAAGTCTCAATGGCAGCATCAAGATCGTCAATATGTATTCCTACCGATACACGCATCAACATGTGCTGTGGTCGCTCTGCAATCTGACCGTTTATTTTTAATAAATAACTGCGCTCTAAAGTTTTAAACCCAAAGTAATCGTACCCAAAATCACGATTGTAAATAATGGCCGAGTTCAAACGGTCTGCATTATCTTGTATTACTTTATAAACCTCGTCAGAGATCATAGGCGCCTTTTTACTCGTACGCGGATTTACATATTCATATAAATCAGTTACCACGTCGCTAAAGGTCTTTTTTGTGTTTTTATGCAAGTTAGAAACAGAGATGCGCGCAGCAAGTCTTGCGTAGTCTGGATGAGCCGTAGTCATTGTCGCAGCAGTTTCTGCAGCTAGGTTGTCTAGTTCACTTGTGGTAACGCCATCGTACAAACCATCAATAACTCTCATGGCTACTTTTACAGGATCTACATGGTTACTAAGGCCGTAACATAATTTACGTACTCTCGCTGTGATCTTGTCAAACATTACTGGCTCTTTGTGGCCGTCTCTTTTTACTACAAACATAATGAACTCGGTTTTGGGTTATGAGAAAAGGATTCTTATCCCTTTCTCATTAATTAGGGTTAACAGTTGCGAAAGCATCGGTAAATACCTTCTATATTATTTATGGGTCAATCTAAGTTATAGATTGTTCTATTTTGAAATAGAGTGGTTTAGAAATCGGCATCAAGAGAGAAAGAGTCCATGGTGCTCTTATCTTCTTTGGTACTATTCATTACTCCGGCTTTTTGGTATTCACCAACTCTTTTTTCAAAGAAGTTCGTTTTACCTTCCATACCGATCAAATCCATAAAATCAAATGGATTAGTAACGTTGTAAACAGGATCGCATTCTAGTTCTACGAGTAGTCGATCTGTTACAAATTCTAAATACTGAGTCATTAACTTAGCATTCATACCTATCAAACTAGCAGGTAATGATTCTGTAATAAACTCACGTTCTATATTTAACGCGTCTACAATTATTTCTGTAATACGTTCTTTAGGTACTTTATTAACTAAATGATGATTGTGTAAATGAACAGCAAAATCGCAGTGCATTCCTTCATCACGAGAAATCAACTCATTAGAAAAAGTAAGTCCTGGCATAAGACCGCGTTTCTTTAACCAGTAAATAGAACAAAATGCCCCAGAAAAGAAAATTCCTTCTACTGCTGCAAAAGCAATAAGGCGCTCTGCAAAAGATGGACTTTCTATCCATTTCATTGCCCAGTCTGCTTTTAATTTGATCGCAGGGAAGTTTTCAATAGCTTTAAATAACTGATCTTTTTCTTTATCATCTTTTACATAAGTATCGATAAGTAAAGAATAAGTTTCTGAATGTATGTTTTCCATCATGATCTGGAAACCATAGAAAAATTTAGCTTCAGAATATTGTACTTCATTTACAAAGTTCTCTGCTAGATTCTCATTTACGATTCCATCACTTGCCGCAAAAAATGCTAGAATGTGTTTAATGAAATAACGCTCGTCAGAATTAAGAGAGTTTTGCCAGTCGGTAAGATCTACTTGTAGATCGATTTCCTCGGCGGTCCAGATGCATGCTTGTTGTTTTTTGTACCATTCCCATAAATCATCATGTTGAATAGGGAAAATAACAAATCTGTTTGGGTTCTCTTGTAAAATAGGTTCTTGGGTCGTTTCCATACTTCTGTAAATTTTCTCTGTTATTTCTTTAAACTCGGGACTAACAAATATGGCTCAACTTTAGAGCGATTCCATGAGTTTAACATTTACATTTTTCACAAGTTTTCAACATGCGTAAAAGTTAACAAATATTAAATATGAGTTCGTAACATATAGAAATACAGTATGTTAAACCTTTATCGTGTTTTTCGGTTCATTTGTAGAACAAGAGTTTTGGAACGGTAGTTTTTATCACTACTCAGCTCTATTTTGAAGTAAATTCTTACAGTTGGAATTTATTTTTTTCTGAGAAGTTATCCACTTTTTGAAAGATAGAAAAAAATTAAATTGGCTTTTTTGAACGCATATTTTCAAAAAGTACTCTAAAAATCTTTTGCGATTTCTTCTAATTCAGAATACCATTTCTGACCAAATTTTCTAGTCAGCGGTTCTTTTAGAAATTTATAAACGGGAACACCTAATTCTTCACCTAAAGCACATGCATCATCACAAATTTGCCATTTGTGGTAATTAACAGCTTTAAAGTCGGTATATTCTTGAATGCGTACTGGATAAAGATGACAAGAAATAGGTTTGTAGAAGGTGGTTTTGCCGTCTCTGTAAGCGTTTTCTATTCCGCACAACGCAGTGCCGTCTTCTTTGAAAGTTGCGTATGCACACTCTGCACCGTCAACTAAAGGAGTTTCTAACTCCCCATTTTCTCTTTCTATCCAGGTGCCTTGTTCTTCTATTGCGGCTATTCCTTCAGGACGTAAAAAGGGTTTTATGTTTTCATATTCATTATCTAGAATGTCTAGCTCTGCTCTTTCTAGCGGTGCTCCAGCTTCTCCAGCAACGCAACAAACACCTTTACAGGCTGTAAGGTTACACACAAAATCTTTTTCAAGAAGATCATCAGAAACTATAGTTTTACCTAGCTGAAACATAATAGGAGTAATTAAGGTTGCAAAGATACCTTTTGAAAAGTTAAACCTAAATTTAAATCTAAGTCTATATGAGCAAAGACTGAGAAAACTTCCAGCCGATCCCTGATAAATTTGGAACTCGCTTTTAAGGCAAAATGAAGAAGCATGAGCCAAATTTTCTGGGATGACTCTTTGAACTTGAACTCGAATTCGAATTTGAAAAGAGCCTCGCAGCGTTTTCTTCCCTTTAGCAAGACGGAAGACGGGCTACAAAGTTGGAAATTGATTATTGCTTTTATCTATCTCGCTTTCGCGAAAGCGGACTTAAAATAAATATTTAATAGGATTTCTAATTCATTTATATTTGCACAAGACATCTTATTCTTATGAAGTACAAACGCATTTTATTAAAATTATCTGGAGAGGCTTTAATGGGCGAGCGACAGTATGGTATAGACCCAAAACGTCTGGCTGAATATGCTCAAGAAATTAAAGAAGTTACCGATCTAGGTGTTGAGGTGGCCATCGTTATAGGTGGAGGAAACATTTTTAGAGGAGTTGCTGGAGCTAGTAATGGAATGGATCGCGTACAAGGTGATCACATGGGAATGCTTGCTACGGTGATTAATGGACTTGCGTTACAAAGTGCTCTGGAAGATGCTGGTATTCCTACAAGATTACAAACTGCCATAAAAATAAATGAGGTAGCAGAGCCGTTTATACGTCGTAAAGCGATGAGACATCTTGAAAAAGGGCGTGTTGTTATCTTTGGCGGTGGAACTGGTAATCCATATTTTACCACTGATAGTGCTGCAGTTTTAAGAGCTATAGAAATAGAAGCAGATGTCATTCTAAAAGGCACAAGAGTAGATGGTATTTATACCGCCGATCCTGAAAAAGACGCCTCTGCAACAAAATTTGACTTCATTACATTTGAAGACGTATTGCGCAAAGGTCTTAAAGTAATGGATACTACAGCCTTTACATTGAGTCAAGAAAATGAGTTGCCTATTATTGTTTTTGATATGAATACTAACGGTAATTTAATCAAACTCCTTAAAGGCGAAAACATAGGAACCAAAGTACAATTATAAAAACGGCAATATATTTGCTAAGCATCTTATAAAACTATTGCAATGACAGAAGAAATTAATTTTATACTCGATAGCACCAAAGAAAACATGGATAATGCTATCACACACCTTGAGAAGCAATTACTAAGCATACGCGCTGGGAAAGCCATGCCTGCTATGTTAAGTACGGTAATGGTAGATTACTATGGAAGCCAGACGCCGCTTTCACAAGTTGCTAACGTTTCTACTCCAGACGCACGTACATTAAGCATCTCACCATGGGAAAAAGGAATGATTACCGAAATTGAAAAAGGTATCATGTATGCAAACTTAGGTTTGAACCCTATGAACAACGGAGAAAGCATTATCATTAATGTTCCAGCTCTTACTGAAGAAAGACGTAAAGATCTTGTAAAACAAGCAAAAGCTGAAGGTGAAGAAGCAAAAATAGGCGTGCGTAACGATAGAAAAGTCGCTATGAACGATCTTAAGAAATTAGACATTTCTGAAGATTTATTAAAAAATGCCGAAGGTGATGTTCAAGATTTAACTAATAAGTACGTTGCAAAAATTGATGAGCATTTAACTGTTAAAGAAAAGGAAATAATGACTGTTTAATTACAAGTTGTATATCATAAAAAACGCCAGCGCATTTGCTGGCGTTTTTTATTTTCTTAATACTTCCTTAAGTACAATATCTTAGTAGTAAAGCTTGTTCTATTTTTAACCCATCTAGTTTTATGTTCATGAAGTTTACGGTTTACTTTTTATCATTTTTATTTTGTGCGATAACGATCGCTCAAAATAAAAATACCCAAGAAGCCCAGCAGCTCATGGAAAAAGTGCTTGATGCTATTCCTCAAAATGATCCTACGACAGTTTTAGATTCCTATAAGTACGATGCTTATGAGAATTTAAAAGTATCTGGAGATCCAGAAGCGCTTACTGGTCCGGGCTATAAAAAGACTGAGTTGCGTAAAACGCTTAAGAAAACAGGTGTTTTTTTTACAGAGAAAACCTCGGTTCATATTTATAATCAGAAAGAAGGTTATAAAGAAATTATTACGGGCGCAAACATGCCTGGTTTTGATGAACCTGTTTATCCTATCTATAACATTAATTTTCAGTCTGAGAATGTATATGATTCTAGATATATCATATTTGATCAGGAATACATCAGCCCATTATATAAGAAAGCTATATCCTACTATGACTTTAATGTAGAAAAAGATTCTATTATCTCTGGTAGAAAGGTGACTAAAATAAATTTCTCACCTAAGGACGAAAATAACAATGTATTATTTTTAGGAAGTTTATTTATTGATCAAGAAAACTATGCTGTCGCAAGAGCAATTTTTGAAAAATCTGGTGACCTAAACATCAAAGCTTACCACGATTTTACTTATGAAAGTAAGTCTTCTTTATGGTACAATAGTTCTAGGAAATTATACGTACGTCAAGAAAAAACGAGAAAAGAATTAGAACTTTTTGGAGGTAGACTAGAAGTAGGAATTGAGAAAAAAGTAAATGACGACGATAAAGCTGCAGAAGAGTTGTATCTGATTATCGAAGCGATCAATGCTAACTTTAAAACTAACAAAGAAATTGACTACGGTAGGAAAGGCTTAAAGATAGAGATTCAAGACAGTGCGTTGACTCAAAAAGAAATCTATTGGGATAAATACCGTGGTGACGATGCTTTTTCTACCACAGAACTTGCTCGCTTCATGGATCTGGATAGCATTGTTGCTGCTAGCAAAATCACACGTAATCTTGAAACTCTCGATAAGTTTAAAGTGGGTTATTTTCCAGTTGGTTTTGTAGATATTGACTTAAAATATCTCGTAAAGTTTAATGATTATGAAGCTTTTAGAGTAGGGATAGGTGGGCAAACAAATGAAAAGCTGAGTGATAATTTTAGGATCAATGGGTACCTCGCTTACGGTACAAAAGATGCTGTTTTTAAACATAAAATCGGAATAGGTTATCGTTTAAATAAAGAAAAGAATACCTGGTTAAACATTTATAAACAGGATGATATTACCGAATTTGCTGCGGAGAGCTTTCTCACAGATGCGCGTGTGTATTCTTTGTTTGAACCGCGATTGATTAATATTCCTACCTTTTATTTATATAAACAATATGGAATGAGCCTGCAGCAGCGTTTATTTCCATCTGTAATTAGTGAGGTCTCGCTTTCGCGAAAGCGGATTTCTCAAACCACCAGTTATCAATTCATTCCTGATAACGACGTGGTGTTTTCTGACTATGTTCTTGCAGAAGTTTCTCTAGGAGCACGATGGAGTCCTTTAAGTGATTTTATGCGCACTCCTAAAGGATATCAAGAAATATCTCGTGGGTATCCTATTCTTAGCGGGCAAATAACTCAAGGAATAAGAGGAATAGCAGAAAGTAATTTCAATTACTTAAAAGTGTCTGGAAAAGCAGAGTATGCCATTAAACGACCTGATAATTCTTTTACAGAATTTCTTGTAGAAGGACATTACAGCACTGGAGAAGTACCCTTAACTCATCTTTTTCACGCTTATCCTAACGCGCCCAATAAAGATGAGGTGTTACAACGATTCTCAGTTGCAGGTCGTCGCAGTTTTGAAACCATGTATTTCAATGAATTTTTCTCTGATAAAATTATGATTGGGCAAGTGCGACATAGATTTGCGCCGTTTGATGTATTCTCTTTCCTAAAACCTGAATTGGTACTCGTTTCTAAAGTTGCTTGGGGCGATATAGATAATGTAGAAAGACATCAAAATGTGACGGTAAATTCACTAGAGAAAGGATATTTAGAAAGTGGTTTGGAGCTCAATAAATTGATTTTTGGATTTGGATTAAGTGCTAGTTATCGTTATGGAGCTTACCACTTGCCAGATTTTGAAGATAACCTCGCTTTAAAATTTACATTCTACTTAGAGCTATAGTACTGGACTGTTCATTATTAACTTTTTTTTGATTCATACTTAGGTCTTTTAAGTACCTTTGCACCCCTTAAATTCCCGCATGCAAAAGTTATTCAGTTTTAGATTTTGGAACAGTATTGCTAGACTCATTCTGCGCAATAGGGAAATTATTTTGGGGCTTATTGTTATTATAACTATTGCTTTTGCAACGCAGTGGAAGCACATGCAGTTTACGCATACTGAGGCTAACTTACTGCCAGATGATCACCCAATTAACGAAGAGTACAATCAGTTTCTAGATAAATTTGGTGAAGAAGGAAACCTTATCATTTTAGGTGTAGAAAATAAAAACCTTGAAACTTTTCAAAATTTTAATGCTTGGAATGAATTAGCAGATTCGCTTGCTACTTTTAAGGAAATAGAAATGGTTTTATCTACTTCTAATTTACCTAATCTTTCTAAAACAGAAGACAATAAAAAATTTATTGTGGGTCCTGTTCTTACAGAGCAATTAAGAAGTAACGAAGACCTAAAAGATTTCAAGCAAAAGCTGTTTAACGACCTGCCATTTTATAAAAACTTAATCTACTCCGAAAATGATAGTGTGATACGCACTGCTATTTATTTAAAGAAAGACATCGTAAATACTGTAGAGCGTAAGGAGTTTATTCTAGATGACTTTGTGCCTCTAGTAAATGCCTATTCAGATAAATACAATCTTGATATCAGGACTTCTGGAATGCCTTACATCAGGACTCTAAACGCGCAGAATATCGTAGACGAAATAGGAATGTTTTTGCTTGCAGCGTTATTGGTAACTTCTGGAATCTTCTTTTTCTTCTTTAGATCATGGCGTGCGACATTCATTTCTATCGTTACCGTTGTTATAGGAGTCATGTGGGCTTTTGGAATATTGGGATGGATAGGTTATGAGATTACAGTGCTTACCGCTTTGATACCACCGTTGATTATTGTCATAGGTATTCCTAATTGTATCTTTTTAATTAATAAATACCAACAGGAAATTAAAAACCATGGTAACCAAGCTAAATCGTTACAGCGCGTGATTACTAAAGTAGGTAATGCGACTTTAATGACTAACTTGACTACAGCAAGTGGTTTTGCTACTTTTATTTTTACAGAGAGTAAGCTGCTCGTAGAATTTGGTGTAGTAGCTAGTATTTGCATTTTAGCTATTTTCTTATTGAGCTTGATGATCATTCCTATCATTTATAGTTATTTACCTATTCCTAAAGAACGCCATTTAGAGCATTTAGGTAAAACATGGATCAATTCCTTTACGGACTGGAATGAGCGTATGGTAAAAAGACAGCGCATTCCTATTTACATTACTAGTGTAGTTGTGTTGATCTTGAGTTTTATAGGAATCTACCAAATCAAAGTTTCAGGAAGCCTTATTGAAGACATGCCTAAAGGGATGCAGTTCTATAAAGATATCAAGTTCTTTGAAGAAAGCTTTGATGGAATCATGCCATTAGAGATAGTGGTTTACAGTAGAAACGAAAAAGTAACTGGTCTTAAAACACTTAAAAAGCTCAATAAATTAGAGGAGCATATTATAGAAACGCCAGAGCTTTCTAGACCTATGTCTATAGTGAGTGCGGTAAAATTTAGTAAGCAAGCATTTTATGGTGGCGATCCAGAATACTTTGAATTGCCTTCTACTTATGACGCGGTTACTATGTCAGAATTGGTAAAGAAAAGCTCTAATGATATTTCTTTAATGAAGAGTTTTGTGGATAGTACAGGCCGTAACGCTCGTATCACAACCTTTATGAAAGACATGGGAACCGACCGCATGGAGCGTGTAGAAGAAAACCTGCGTGAAAAGATCAAAACTATTTTTCCTGATGATCGTTATGAAGTTTCCTTAACAGGAAAAGCATTGGTTTTTCAAAAAGGAACCGATTACTTGATCAATAACTTGATCCTTTCTTTATCGCTGGCTATTGTGCTCATTGCATTATTTATGGCGTGGATGTTCAAGTCCTTGCGTATGATTTTTGTATCTCTGGTTCCTAACTTACTTCCTTTATTAATTACTGCAGGATTGATGGGTTACTTAGGAGTTCCTATTAAGCCTTCTACCATTTTAGTATTTTCTATCGCCTTTGGTATCTCTGTAGACGATACCATTCACTTTCTAGCCAAATACCGCCAAGAACTTACCGCAAACAACTGGCGTATTAAAAAGTCAGTCTATGCAGCTTTGAGAGAAACAGGAGTGAGCATGTTTTATACATCCATTGTTTTATTCTTCGGCTTTTCTACGTTTACGATTTCAAGTTTTGGAGGTACAGTGGCGTTAGGAGCTTTGGTAAGTGCGACTTTACTTTTTGCTATGGCGGCAAATTTATTACTGTTGCCTAGTATGCTGCTGTCTTTAGAACGAAGTATTGCAAACGAGCGCACGCTTAAAAAACCAGCGATTCCTTTGGTGGAGCCAGTTAGTGATGAAGAGGAATAGAGTAGCGTTGATGTTCTCGCTTTCGCGAAAGCGAAATGATTAACAATAATTTTACCCATTACTTTACTTTCTATACGTTTTACAAGCTGTAATAATTGTTCTATAGGTGCATAAAAATTATATTTGCCGCTTGTAATAGATGTAACAACAGAATGAAAACAATAGCAGCCATACTCCAGTCCGATCCTAGTATGATCGAGATGACCGTCAAAGGTTGGGTACGTAGTTTTAGAAACGATAGATTCATAGCGATTAACGATGGTTCTACCATTCATAATTTGCAGGCTGTGATTGAGCCAGAGAATTTTGATCGAGAATTATTAGATCAAATTACCGTTGCTAGCGCTGTTGCTGTTACAGGACTATTAGTGGAAAGTGAAGGTTCTGGACAGCGTGTAGAACTTCAAGCTACAAAGGTAGAAGTTCTTGCGGGCGCCGATCCTGAAGAGGTAAAGAAAACGATTCTATCTCCTAAAAGACATAAACTAGAAACACTGAGAGAGCAGGCACATTTGCGTGTGCGTACGAATACTTTTGGTGCAGTGATGCGTGTACGTGCTGCTTTATCTTATGCGGTGCACAAATACTTTAATGAGAACGGTTTTTATCAAGCACACACGCCTATCATTACAGGTAGTGATGCCGAAGGTGCTGGTGAGATGTTCCGTATCTCTACATTAGATCCAAAGAATCCGCCGCTGGATGAAAACGGTAACATCAATTATAAAGAAGACTTTTTTGAAAAGGAATCTAACCTTACTGTTTCTGGACAGCTAGAGGCTGAGACTTATGCGATGGGATTAGGACAAGTCTATACTTTTGGACCGACTTTTAGAGCAGAGAATTCAAATACGTCTCGTCATTTAGCTGAATTCTGGATGATTGAGCCTGAGGTTGCTTTTAATGATCTAGATGCAAACATGGACCTCGCCGAAGATTTTATCAAATACGTTGTTCAATATGCATTAGATAATTGTGCAGACGATATTGAGTTTCTAGAAAAAAGATTAGAGCAAGAAGATAAGAGCAAGCCTCAAGCTGAGCGCAGTCCTATGCCATTGCGAGATAAATTAAATTTTATTGGGAAGAATCACTTCAAGCGTGTTTCTTATACAGAAGCGATTGATATTCTTAGAAATTCTAAGCCTAATAAAAAGAAGAAATTTAAATACCCTATCAATGAATGGGGCGCAGATTTACAATCAGAACATGAGCGTTATCTGGTAGAAAAGCATTTTGAATGTCCTGTGATACTTTTTGATTATCCAGCAAAAATTAAAGCGTTTTATATGCGTCTCAATGATAAAGATGCTAATGGAAACGAAACCGTAAGAGCGATGGATATTCTTTTTCCAGGAATAGGTGAAATAGCTGGTGGATCGCAACGTGAGGAACGTTATGATGTCTTAAAGCAAAAGATGGACACTATGGGAATTCCAGAAGAAGAGCTGTGGTGGTACTTAGAAATGCGCAAATTCGGTAGTGCGGTGCATAGTGGTTTTGGACTAGGTTTTGAACGACTGGTCATGTTTGTTACTGGTATGGGTAACGTAAGAGATGTTATTCCTTATCCACGTACGCCTGGTAATGCAGCGTTTTAAATAAAATTATTAGTTTTAAAAATCCCGATTTGTTCTTTCAAATCGGGATTTTTTATTCGGTGTATGGTATGTTGCCAGTTTAATATTGATCTGGTTTAGATTATTATGATTTGTAAAGCATGTAGGAGAGTCGTTTCTTTTCTTAACTTTAGCTTTAATCAATTAGTCTTTTAGTATTTTTACGTAGTTAGAAAACAACCATGCTTAAACAGTCATTAAATTTTAAATTATCTCAAAAGCTCTCTCCTCAACAAATCCAGTTGATGAAGTTGATACAATTGCCTACACAAGCCTTTGAGCAAAGAGTAAAGTCTGAGCTGGAAGAAAATCCAGCACTGGATGACGGCAAAGAGCAGTCAGAAGATGAGTATGATGAATTTTCTAATCAAGATGATTATGACGATGGTAATGAGTCTATTGAGACAGATATCAATGTAGACGATTACTTGAGTGATGACGATATTCCCGAATATCGCACAAGAGCAAATAATTATAGTGCTGACGATGACGAGAAAAGCGTTCCGTATGCTTCTGGAAAGTCATTTACTCAAACGCTCATCGACCAGCTCAACACTGTGAGATTGAGTGATGACCATCGCGCCATTGCAGAGTTTCTTGTAGGTAGCATCGATAACAGTGGTTACATTAGAAGGTCTCTTGAAGACATTACAGATGACCTCGCTTTTACCATGAATTTATATACCGAGGTAGAAGAAGTAGAAAAAGTACTGCAGGTAGTTCATGGATTAGATCCTGCTGGTGTAGGAGCTCGTGATTTGCAGGAATGTTTATTGATTCAGCTTTCGCGAAAGCGTAACTCTAAAAGTACTGAGCTGGCCATTAAATTAATCAGAGATTCTTTTGATGCTTTTAGTAAAAAGCACTATTCAAAAATCATTGCTAAATACGACATTACCGAAGATGAATTGCGTGATGCTATTGATGATATAGAACATCTTAATCCTAAACCTGGAGGTTCTTATGCTGGTGGAAGCACACGTGTTGTGGAGCAAGTAGTGCCGGATTTTACTATACGTATAAAAGATGGTGAGTTAGAACTCACATTGAATGGCCGTAACGCTCCAGAATTACATGTATCTAGAGATTATTCTAATATGTTGAGAGGTTATAAGGAAGCAAAGGAGAAAACTAAATCTCAAAAAGATGCGGTAATGTTTATCAAGCAAAAACTTGATGGGGCAAAATGGTTTATAGAAGCGATCAAACAAAGACAAGAGACTTTATTTGTGACCATGTCTACTATTATGCATTACCAAAAAGAATATTTCTTATCTGGTGATGAGCGTAACTTGCGTCCCATGATTCTCAAGGACATTGCAGATAAGATAGACATGGACGTATCTACTGTTTCTCGTGTGGCAAACTCTAAGTACGTGGACACTCCTTATGGTACTAAGTTAATCAAGGAATTTTTCTCAGAGTCTATGACTAACTCTGATGGTGAAGAAGTGTCTACTAGAGAAATTAAAAAAATTCTTGAAACCGTAATAGGTGAAGAAAGCAAGAAAAAACCGCTTACAGATCAAAAACTTGCTGACTTATTAAAAGAAAAAGGATACCCTATTGCTCGTAGAACAGTTGCTAAATACAGAGAACAGTTAGACATTCCTGTGGCACGTTTGAGAAAGGAAATCTAGACTATTATGAAGTGGTTTCTTAGGATGTGGAGCTATGTGGTTAATCCGCTATTTATTCCTTCTCTGGTCTCTTTATGGTATTTTAACTTTAACTACTATAGTGACCCAGAAAGCGTACGACTTAAATTGTACCTTATTTTAATACTTACCGCTGCGATACCATTGCTTATTTATACCATGCTTAAAATCTTAGGTTGGGTAGATAGTATTCATTTATCACGTACTAAAGAGCGCATCCTACCATTGTGTATTTACATGGTTCTTTTAGTAATGTTACTAAGAGGTACGTTTACCGATGGATTGCATCTATCATTATATTATTTTTTTATAGGTGTTCTTATTGCCAGTTTTGTAGCGACACTTATCACGTCGTTGAGGTATAAGATCAGTTTGCATTTAATGGCTACCGGAGGAGTTTTAGGCTTTTTAATCATGCTATCCTTTACTCAAGGAATAAGTTTGCTGTTGCCTCTTGCCATTATGGGAATCGTAAGCGGTCTTACAGCCACCTCAAGATTAAGTATGAAAGCGCATAAAGGCCATGAGTTGATTTTTGGCTTTTCACTTGGGCTCGCTAGTCAGATTTTGGCTTTCAGTTATTTTGTGAGCTAGTTTTTGATTCCGCTTTCGCGAAAGCGAGACAAATAAAAGACTTCCTAAGCTTATAAGTATCTAGAATATATTAAGTGCTTTGAGTTCTAAAGGATGTAAAACTCAATCCCAAATTTAATAGGCTGTAAGTTGACCTGCTCTAAATCTATGAGCGCATCTTCATTAAACAAAGTGTTTAAGTTGTACTGAACAAATGCGTTGAAGCTTCCATGTCCTAAACTAAGAGTTGCTGCATATTGAAAGCGGTTTACCTCAGGAATATTAGTTTGAGAAGCATTTAAGGATTCATTTTTAAAAGTCGCTTTATAGTGATATATGTACGATAGTTTGATACCAGTATAAATGCGCCAAAAAGTATATTCTGTAGGCGTAGAAGTGCGCCATCTTAACTGAATAGGCATTTCAACAAGATTAGTATTGAATCTATTACGGTCTACATCTATATCACCATCTAGAATACTGTAGATGCTTTCACCATTTGCATCTTGTCCTATAAAAAGATTGGAATTGTACGTATTAGTAGAGACTCCTAATCCTACACCTATAGCTAGGTTACGTCTTTTATTAATAGGCATATCTCTTATAAAACCGGCATGCAATCCACCTGAAAATCCATTTTGAGAATAAGAACTAGGCTGATTTGTAACTAAGTTAAAAGATAAACCTATATAAAATTGATCTTCCCTATAGAGCGAATCCACCACATTAGGAATGGCGTTATCTGGAAATTCTGATTTTTGAGCAGTACTTAAATGAGCGCAAACGCTTAAAAAAGTAAAGAGTAAAAGTGATCTCATTTTGGGTCTCAACTATTATCTAGTAAAGATATAACAATCGCGATGGTAAAGAAAAGCAACGAGCTTTATTTTAAATGGTTCTTTATTCTATTTTTCTAGGCTCTGCTTCAGATAGATTCCGAGGGAATAATTCTCTGATAGTTTTAATTTGCTGCTCTAGTTTTTGATATTCAGGATGGTCACTTTCTGTTTTTGGCAAGTTATGGAGTCGGTTATTCATTGAAGTGTACGTCTCATTATAAAGTCTTTGAGCTTCTCGATCTCGAAGCATAGAGTAGGCTTTTACTAGCTCGTTAGTAACGGCGATGTAGGTTTTATAAGACGCTTGCCTATCATTTACTAGTGATATAATTGCCTTTTTAGGATTTTCTGAGGACATTGAATCTTTATCTCCTTTGCAATAGGAACAAATGTTTTTGGAATCTGTTGCGCCACCGTTATCTAAAAAATTGATGGCAGCTTTTGTTAAATCTTTTAGCTCCATATCCTTTTCATTAACTAGAATCCTGTTTTCAGAATTAACAATGACTTGAAACAGGTTTCTCTTATTTTGTCTAAAATCATCTGGCTTATCAATCGGAGGTGGTAGTTTACTCGCAATACCGCTATCTACTTCTATGGTAGTTGTTACTAAAAAGAAGATCAATAATAGGAAAGCGATATCTGCCATTGATCCTGCGTTTACTTCTGGTGCGTTTCTTTGAGCCATGATGTTTTTGTTTAAACTGCCGCAAGAGATAAGACATACATTGATTACATTTTGAAGTTTGAGAACAATGTTGTAGTCTAATGTGACAAATGATTTATTGATAAGGTGAATTGAAATTACTAGTTTCAAGAACCTTGCCAGTAAATAACAGACTCTAAGGGTAGTTACAGTATGAAGGGTTGAAAGGTTTCTCTCAGCTTATAATCGAACTTAAATAGCTCTGCCGCTGGTAATCAGGAAGTATTTTCATTAAAATTGAGTCAAAAAAAATAGCCGTTCTTTTTAGAACGGCTATTTTAATAATTTATAAGTTGAAAATTTTAGTTTTTCAAATTTCTAAGGGGATCACCTTCTATAGAAGTATAACTTATTTTAAGAGCTAATGCATCTCTCAATTCTTGTTTTACATCTGTTAGAATTCCTACTTGAGAGTTTTGATCTACTTTTAATGACACCATCATTTCATCTTTATCATCCTCATCCATCGCATTTCTCTTTGTGTTCACATACGTCTGTACGTCACTTAAAGGAGAAATTTTATCACCCAATTGAATTACCTCAGTAACTCCATATTGTTTAGTGAAATTCGGACTCGGCTTTCCGATGTAAATTGTCACAACTTTCTTTTTCTCTGCAAGCTTCTCTACTTGGTTAGCTTTAGGAAGTTGGTTTTCTATTTGAAGTTCATCATCCCTCATTACAGTTGCAACCATAAAGAAAAACAGTAACATAAATACAATATCAGGTAGGGAAGCAGTGTTTACCGCAGGTACCTCAGCATTTTTCTTTTTATTAAATTTAGACATAATTATTCTCTGTTTTGAGGTTCGGCTTCAGAAAGATTTCTAGGAAATAATTCTCTTACCTTATCAATTCTATCTTCTAACTCAAGATATTCCGGACTTTCCTTCTCAGTAGCAGGCCATTCTGCATAACGATTTGTCATAGACGAATACGTCTCATTATAAAGTCGTTTTGCTTCACGGTCTCTAAGGATCGCATAAGCTCTTACTAATTCATTAGTAACAGCTAGATACATCTTGTAAGATGCTTGTCTATCATTGACTAGTGATATAATAGCTTTCTTAGGATTGTCGGACGATTCTGGATCCTTAGCACCTCTACAATAAGTACAAGCGTTTCTTGGGTCAGTACCACCACCGTTATCTAAAAATGCTACGGCAGCATTAGTCAAGTTTTTGATCTCCATATCCTCTTCTTCCACAAGAAGTCTATTTTCAGCATTTACAATGACTTGAAATATATTCTTCTCTTTAATAGGTGGTGGAGGCGTGTCCTCTGGAAGAGGTGGAGGCAATTTACTTGCAATACCACTATCTACCTCTATCGTGGTAGTTACCAGGAAGAAGATCAATAATAGGAATGCAATGTCTGCCATCGATCCGGCATTTACTTCTGGTGCAGATCTTCTAGCCATAACTTACTTTTTTAATTGTTTACTTATTCCAGCCCATACAACAGTCGCAACTGCAACAAAGGCTAGTATATAGAACATATATAATGAGGTACCTATCCATTTGGAAGTTCCTGTAGAAAGTTCTTGTCCATTGTCTAGCTCAATAACTTTGCCACCTTCCTCAACTGGAACAAAACCTACTGTGTTCAAATCGTCTGCTAGGGCGTATGAGATTGCTGTAACTAACAACAATAGACCTACAGAAATACCAGCTTTCTTAAGAGCTTCTGGACTAGTAAATAATCCTTTCAATACGAATAGTACAACGATCAAGATAGTAAGTCCTAATGTTATATATGCTAGTATGATCAACGGTGATACGGTAACAGCCTGGCTGCCTTCCGTATTAAGTTCTATTGCTTCATCGCCTATAGCTAAGGTGTAAAAGAAAAACCCCAATGCTATAACGCTCAAAAGAAGAACTAGGTATTTTAATACTTTATGTAAAACCATGATTTGTTTTTATGAGAATTAATTACTTACCGTTCTTGTAATCTACAAGAATGTCGATAAGAGTAATAGAAGCATCTTCCATATCATTTACAATACTATCAATTTTAGAAACGATGTAGTTGTAAAAGATTTGAAGGATAATTGCAACAATAAGACCAAATACAGTCGTAAGAAGTGCTACTTTAATACCACCTGCTACAAGAGAAGGTTCCATTGTACCTGCTTCTTCAATACTGTTAAACGATCCGATCATACCTATTACCGTACCCATAAACCCAAGCATAGGTGCAAGAGCGATAAATAATGAAACCCAAGATACGTTCTTTTCTAATTGACCCATTTGTACGCCACCATAAGCAACAACTGCTTTTTCTGCAGCTTCGATGCTTTCATCGGCTCTGTCAAGTCCTTGATAATAGATAGAAGCAACAGGTCCTTTTGTATTACGACATACATCTTTTGCAGCTTCAATACCACCACTTTGAAGTGCTTGCTCCACATTTGCAGCAAGTTTCTTAGAATTTGTAGTAGAAAGGTTTAAATAAATGATTCTTTCAATTGCTACTGCTAGTCCTAATATAAGACATACTAATACAATTGCCATGAATCCAGGTCCTCCATCAATAAAGTTTTTCTTTAAGACTTGGTGGAAAGATTCTGTTTTAACTACTTCTGGAGCTTCTTGGATTAATGCTGAAGCTGAAGCTACACCAGTAACACCTATTGTCATGGCTGCCGTGAATAAAATTGAAAGTGATCGTTTCATTTGACTTATTTGATTTATTGAATTTTCAAGTTAAGGGGTAAATATATAATTTATTGAGCAAAAATATCATAACATTTCTTAATGTATGATTAAAATTTCAGTGAATGTACTTGATTCTGCCGCTTAAGTACTATTTGAATAGACTAGAAACCTTAAGGCTTTCAGTTTATTAGTGCTATTTGAGGAGGATTGTTATCTATTTGTTAACAATTGTTTCTGATTAGAGAATAAAAAAAGCTTTCTTACAAACGTAGAAAGCTTTTCTTGTACCTCAGGCCGGAATCGAACCGGCACGCCGTGAAGCATTGGATTTTTAATGCATGCGATTTTTCATGTTAATACTTAATTAATTGTAATTAAATGAGTCGTCTTAAGGTGCTCCTTTGAATGTTGATTAAGAAGTGTAATGTCATAGCTACAGAAGATTATTAAAAAAAAATGTTATCCGTAGTTATTTATATAGTTTATAAAAAACTCTTCTGCAATTTCGTCCGTTAGTGAGTTATTTTCAATGTGACTTATCATATGGCTACTACTAGATTCCATAGAGCGGCGAATAAATTTATCCGGCGCAAAGTATCGATCTACATAAGATGTATAGATATTAGCCCTCTGAGTGTTCCTAACTGTTCCGTCACTGTTAATATTACGACCATTATTTTCAATGTCTAACTCTTCCTCTTTAGGAGCACCCATAAAACCAAACGAAATCTTTTTACTTTCACGTAATTTTTCTACCATTAAATTTCTAATAGTATTCATTATATAAATCACGTTTGTCGACGAGTTAAAAGGTTTTCCGTCTTTAAGATCAAATTGTTGTTGATCGTTCATTAAAGAGTAACGCTTTTCGCTATCTCTATGATTTTTTTGATAGTATTTTATTATTTGAATATCATTTTCAAACAATTCTACCTCGAGAACGTATGAGTTATTAAATTTACATTTGAAAGCATATATTTCTGTGGTAACGCCATTAATTATAGACTTGCCTTTATAAATGTATTCAAATCGATCCAAGAAATTGTAACTACTCTATAGTAAGAAAAGAGTATGCTTTGGATCTATTATCCATAACTTCTTGTGAAGAAACGCGTCTAATTTTGTGAACAACCTGTCCAGTTGCAGGTTTAATTGTAGATGCCTTTTTTGACATTGTTAAACTGGTTTTTTTATTCAGGAATCCCATAACTGATAATTATATACCTATGACTTTATTGTAATAGATTTAATTTTAATGATTCAGAATTTATAAAAAACTACCTCATTAAGGAGACAAATGTAAGACATTACTATTACATTACCATTACATAGCAACTTTATAACTGTGTATTTGTGCAGTTGATCTGATTTTTAATATGCTTAAGGTGTGTGATTATAACTTATGTTTATTTTTTTATGAATCCCTATCCTTTTTATTTGTCGATCATCGTATTTATATAGCCAGTTATCGAATGTTCAAAAAAAATAAACATCTTTTGAGTTTAAAATGGCTATATAAACGTAACAAATGTGAAAATTAATCAAAATTTATGATTTTGATGGTTATAAAATTAATTATCAAAATCAACTGGTGGACGTTGCTGCATTTTCAAAATAAGATCTAGAACATAAAAGCATCTTAAAAATGTAGTAAAAATTAAAATTAATATCAATATGTCAAAATAAAAAATTATATTCTCATACTTATCCACTATAAACAATTGTAATACATATAGTGTTATTGATACAGCTAGTAATGAAAACACACCGTATTTAATTATTTTTATTGAAGTTTCATACATAGGGGATCTTAACCAAATTTCAAATGCGCTACTTTGTTCGGTTAAAATTCTCTTCTCAAGGATCTGTGAACTTTTCATCGTGATAAATAATGTCATTATCGTAAGTATAAATCCCGATATTGTAATTCCTATAGTTGCTAGATCTGAAGCTATTTGATTAATCAATTCGGTTTTAGGAATCAATAAAAGACCTTGTTTTCTAATGAATAAAACACCAGCGCATACAATTCCTGCTAACAAGTAATCGTATAACAACGGTCTTTTATAATATGCTTCCAAAATCATGATGAAACGCTTTGATTCGTTCTGTTTATATAATCATCAAATTCAACGTTGGCTAAGTTAAACAATTGTTTTGATTCAAGAGTACGACCTTTTGTCAAAGGACAATCTACCGTAAACTCCACTAAACTTCCTGTTAAATTAAACGTTTCTTGAGTACCAGAGTTACTATCATAAATTACTGAGAAATCCTCTAATGCCTCTATGATCTCTTCTTCCTCTGTTACTTTACCTAAAACTCGTTTTACAAACGCAATTCCTGCTATGCTTTTAGTCTTCCTTAAGCCAGGAGCTCTAAATGAAGTCTCTACTTTTATAGCTGCATTTTCAATAGTATTGCTTAATCCTTGCATACGTGCTATAAATGATTCGTTTAATTTGTTTGTAAGGTATGGCAGTTTACTAGGTTTAGCTTTTATTTTGATATTAATAACATCGTTGAGATTTTTTAAGAACGTTTTTATATCTCCAGAGCTTCTTCTTTCAGCTTGACATGAATAAGATAAATTTAAAACTTTCGCGCCTATTTGTCTAAAATAATACTCAATATCACTTATTCTGGGTCCGTCATTGTTGAACTCACAACATACTAAAGGTATTTCTTTTGAAAAATCAATATAGAAATGTGTAGTTTCAGCAATCATGCTTCCATTCTTAACTTCATTCATTGGCGCTAGCTTATAAGTCTCTCTGTCTACTAGCATAGGATTTTTATTATCTCTAATAAGATGAATAGTGCCTTTATATTTGTTTTCTGGTTGTTTTATTGCGATGGTACTGATGAAAAGCTCACGTTTTAGTTCCTTACTATTTTTATGGTTGCGATCTAAAACTATAGCGTTATGATCGTCTTTTCTAGCCCTATTTATCTCAGTTATACAGGCTTTTAATAAAGAGGATGACGTGTATTTGCCTCTTTGTGATGCTAATGGCACCATTTTAAGATCAAAATAATGAAATCTCACTGGCATTGTCTCTATTCCCATATATGTTATCTGTTTTTAAATCAGTGCTCTTACATAAAAAAGGCTACGATGTCTATTATCGTTAGTTTCAGAGCGGTTATTTATTTTATATTTCTGCTGCACTCTCAAGGTAGCATTTCTTCTTTTTTCTAAACTAGTTATAAATAATATCAATCCAATTTCAATTAACGGCACGATAAAAATTGCTAGTAGCTTTAAAATCATGATAACACAACGTCTAAATCAACAGCAATTAACTTTTCTCGGTTAGGAACATCAAATTCACGAACCTGATCTTTTACATCTACAGTTAATTCTTTTGTATTAATAAGGCTATATATTAATATGGTATAACTAGACTCTGAAAGAGGACTAGCATTAAACATAGTTGCTAATACTTCATCACTCTCATTATATAGCAAAAATATGCCTTCACCTGAATGAGATAGCAATCTCATTGTTACCTCGTTATATTTCTTTATTTTAGATAAATCACCTCTAAACATTACTGTCAATATACCTGTATGATATATTTTATTTCTAAGCTTTTTGCGATGAAGGTTGTATTCACTAACAGCTTCTTCAGAGTTGTTTTGAATAGCTAATGAACTTGGCAGAGAATCAATGAGTTTCTTCATTTTAAGATCATGAGCAGCAAGTTCTTCTTTTACCTTTTCTTCACTTTCCTCATTCTTATCTGTAAATGTTTTAAGAAGGTTTTCTTGCTCACGTTTCAGCTTCTCAATTTCATTTTCTGTTGCAATTTCCTCTCCTATGACATCGGCCCAGTCAGCAATAGAGGATTGAATAGTATTTTGAATATTGTTTCCTATGGCCTCAATAAATTTAAGATCACCGGTATTATTTATTTTACTATGAGTTGTTGTAACTGCAATTAGTGAATCTACACCGCGCTCGATCTCATTAATACGCCTGTATGCAGATATTGCAAATTTCTTTTGACTGGCCTCAAACTCTTTCTTAGAACTATAGTTAGCCAGTATCCATGCCAGGAATGTTGAAAATATAAATTGCAGGAAAGCAAATAAGGCCGTTTCTGTATCAGTTGGGTCTTCAGCAACTATATGAAAGATGAACAATGCAATGATTGCAATTATTAAAATTGCAACGAATGCGATGTTCATTTTATCCCTGAAGGAATAGCTATTCTTTCCTTTATTATCTTTCATTTTATCGCTTTGAAAAGTTTTTATTTAACCTAGATATTTAGAATGCTGATGATTTGAACTTAATTTATAACCAAAATACTCTAAATACAGAACTTTACCAAATAAGAGCATTTTAACCGAATTTTTAATAAGTTTAGATAAATACAAAAACCCTGCGTTTACAGGGTTTTTTTAAAGGAAGTACCTCAGGCCGGAATCGAACCGGCACGCCGTGAAGCATTGGATTTTGAATCCAACGTGTCTACCAATTCCACCACTGAGGCGTTTTGTAATTGGAAATGCAAAAGTAATAAATAAATTTACTTAAAGAATACAAATCGTTTTATATTTAGATCGTGGTCTCTAAAATAATAAGTACCTTTGCAGCCTTAAAATCAGAACCAGAAGGTTTTAAATTATGAGTTACCCTATAGAAGATGCTAAGTTATTTGGTTGCCGTCAAAGTATGACGCTGGCCGCTTCCATTGCTGAAAAATATGGAGCAAGTTTAGGAAAAGTGAATTTCTCTACATTTAGTGATGGAGAATTTCAGCCATCTTTTGAGGAGTCTATAAGAGGTCGTCGTATCTTTATTATAGGTTCTACTCAGCCTAGCAGTGATCATCTGATGGAAATGCTTTTGATGATCGATGCTGCAAAAAGGGCTAGTGCAAGACACATAACTGCCGTTATACCTTATTTTGGTTGGGCACGTCAAGATCGGAAGGATAAGCCTCGTGTTCCTATAGGTGCAAAAATGATTGCTAAAATCTTAGAATCTGCAGGTGCTACTCGTATTATTACGATGGACCTACATGCAGATCAAATTCAAGGATTTTTTGAAAAACCAGTGGACCATCTTTTTGCTAGTGCTTTATTCATTCCTTACTTAAAGAGTTTGAATTTAAGCGATCTTACTATTGCTTCTCCAGATATGGGAGGTTCAAAACGAGCTTATGCCTACGCAAAGACGTTAGAAAGCGACGTAGTGGTTTGTTACAAGCAAAGACAAAAAGCAAATGTAATTTCTCACATGGAACTTATAGGTGATGTGACAGGGAAAAATGTAGTTCTAGTAGACGACATGGTAGATACTGCTGGAACATTAACCAAAGCTGCTGACGTCATGATGGAAAGAGGTGCAAAAAGTGTAAGAGCTATTTGTACTCACGCCATTCTCTCAGGAAAAGCTTATGAGCGCATCAATAACTCACAACTATTAGAATTAATCGTCACTGACTCGATACCGTTGAAACAAGAAAGTCCTAAAATTAAAGTACTTTCATGTGCGTCACTTTTTGCAGAAGTAATGCAAAGTGTACAGAACAACAAGTCGATAAGTGAACACTTTATAATGTAATTTCATTAACTAAATATATATAACATGAAATCAATCACGATCTTAGGATCAAAAAGAGAAAGCGTGGGCAAGAAAGCAACAAAAGCCTTACGTAATGCTGGATTGGTTCCTTGCGTAATTTACGGAGGAGACGAGCCTATACACTTTTCAGCAGAGATTAATGCTTTTACAAAGCTTGTTTATACTCCAGATGCGCACACTGTGGTTGTGGATTTAGGAAAAGATGGTAAGTACAACGCTATCGCTCAAGACATGCAGTGGCACCCAGTAAAAGAACTTCTTTTACATGCTGATTTTTATCAAATTTTTGATGATAAAATGGTAACTATGGAAGTTCCTGTGCAACTTACAGGTTCTTCAAAGGGTGTACTTAATGGTGGGGTATTACGTCGTAACAACCGTAAACTTAAGGTAAAAGCACTTCCTGCAAATTTACCAGACTTCATTACAATTGATATTACTGACATGAAAATTGGTAATAAAAGATATGTACGTGACTTAAGAGTAGACGAGTATGAAATCATGCATCCAGACTCTGTTGTTGTAGTAATGATCAAAACTTCTCGTACTGCTATTGTTGATGAGGAGGAAGAAGAAGAAGTGGAAGCAGGAGATGTTCCTTCCACACAAACTGATGATGAGGCTGCTGTTAAATAAAACAGAAAGCACTTATAATTTTATAAAAGCTGCAAGAAATAAATCTTGCAGCTTTTTTATTTTTACAACATGTTGAATTGGTTTAAAAAAATATTTACTCGTGATGCAAGAATCACAACTGTTTTAAATGAAGAAGACTCCATGAAAAAATTCTTGATTGTAGGCTTGGGAAATCCAGGTGCAAAATATTCTGAAACTAGGCATAACATTGGTTTCAAGATTTTAGATGAAATAGCTACCGAAAAGGAGGCTAGTTTTGAAACGCTTAAACTTGGAGATGTGGCGAGTATCACTCATAAGGGGAAAAGTGTGCTGTTACTTAAGCCTAATACGTTTATGAACTTAAGTGGTAAAGCAATTAAATACTACATGAAGCAGGAAGGTATTTCTATCGATAACATATTGGTAATAACTGACGATTTAAATTTGCCTTTTGGAACACTACGCATGAAGGCCAAAGGCACTGACGGTGGACACAACGGTTTGAAAGACACTCAAATTACATTAAATACGCCTAAATATCCGCGATTGCGTTTTGGTATTTCAGATGAGTTTTCTAAAGGTCGCCAGGTAGATTATGTATTAGGTGAATGGAATAGTGAGGAGCAAAAATCACTTCCAGAACGTCTTGATACTGCGGCAAAAATGGCGTTATCATTTACCCATGCTGGTCTGGCAAATACCATGAATCAGTACAACGGGAAATAGCGTGTTTATTTTGTTAAGGGTTGTTGTAATTCCGCTTTCGCGAAAGCGAGAACTATAACCTCCTCTTTTCCATTAAAAGGTTCTTAAAAATCTAAATTTCTAATCATATTATTTTAATTTGCACCTTAATACAGAAGATCTAGAATTGAATACCTACTATAATATTGAGGAATATAAGGCTACCAAAAAAGCCGTAGTTACAATAGGAACTTTTGATGGAGTGCATCAAGGGCATCAAAAAATATTAGATCGAGTAGTATCAAGAGCAAAGACCGAAGGACTTACAAGCGTTTTGCTAACTTTTTTTCCTCATCCTAGAATGGTGTTACAACCAGATCATGATCTCAAATTAATAAATACCATAGATGAGCGAGTGCAACTCGTTTCTAACCAAGGAATTGAAAATATAGTTATTCATCCTTTTTCTAAAGAATTCTCAAGGACTACAGCCTTTGATTATGTAAAAAATATTCTGGTAGACCAGCTTAATGCAAAAGTTGTTGTGATAGGATATGATCATAGATTTGGTATCAATAGATCTGCTAGTATCATTGAGTTAAAGGAGTTTGCTGTCCAATTTGATTTTGAGGTCATTGAAATTTCTAAAAAGGAAGTAGAAGAAGTAGCAGTAAGCAGCACGAAGATTAGAAAAACGCTACAAAGTGGTGCGATAGAAAAAACCAATACTTACTTAAACAGAGATTACAGTATAACCGGTATAGTTAAATCAGGTAAAAAAATAGGTCGTACCATAGGTTATCCTACCGCAAATTTACACGTAGAGGAAGCCTACAAGCTTATTCCGGCAGCTGGAGTTTATGTGACAAGTTCTGTAATAGATGGGAAGCGCGTTTACGGCATGACTAACATCGGGACTAATCCCACTGTTTCTGATGAGGCGCAACAGACTATAGAAACCTATTACATTGATTTCAATGAAGACTTGTACAACCGTAAAATGGAATTGTTTTTTCATAAACGTTTGAGAAGCGAGGAGAAATTTAAAGATCTTGAAGATTTAGTTGCTGCAATGAAACAAGACGAGCAAAAGACCAGGCATTATGCACAGCAAACTAGATAAATGGCTTTTTACTCAAATAGATAACTCTGCATTAGTTCTTTTTAGAATGTTTTTCGGTTTACTTATAGCCTGCGAAGCTTTTGGCTCTATAGCTTTAGGTGCCGTAAGAAGACTTTTTATCGAACCTGAGTTCACCTTCACCTTCATAGGTTTTGAGTTTCTAGAGCCGCTGCCTGGAAACTGGATGTACGTTTTGTACGTTGTTATGGGGTGCGCGGGACTACTAGTTATGGTAGGTTATAAATACCGAATGGCAATGTTATTTTATGCCATTGCATGGGCTTATGTTTACTTGCTGCAAAAGAGCAGTTACAATAATCATTGCTATCTACTCATGTTGCTCAACTTTTTAATGGTGTTATTGCCTGCAAATAGGTCAGCCTCCATAGATGCTCGTTTAAATCCTAGTTTTAGGAAAGAGCACATGTCTCGATGGATTTATACATTCATTGTTGCTTTTTTAGGAATTATATATGCCTATGCAAGTGTAGCAAAGTTTTATCCAGACTGGCTGGACGGCAGCTTTCCTAAGTATTTAATGAGCACACGTGGTAGAAATTTTGATATTTTACAACAAGATTGGGCACACCAGGCTATTCTTTATTTCGGATTATTCTTTGACCTATTAATAGTCCCGTTTTTATTGTGGAAAAGAACGCGATGGCTGGCTGTCATAGCATCTGTATTCTTTCATATTTTCAATAGTATAGTTTTTCAAATAGGAATTTTCCCTTATTTAGCTTTATCGTTTCTAGTATTCTTCTTCTCTGCTGAAGTTATCCATAAAAGGTTTTTAAGCAAGAAAGCTTTTTATGGAGCTGCTGAAGTTATTGTCCCAAAAACGAGGAACCTTATTATATTTTCAGGAACAGCTTTTTTATTAGTGATGTTGTTGCTGCCTTTAAGACATTGGGTCATTGAGGATGACGTATTATGGACTGAAGAAGGACATAGACTAAGCTGGCGCATGATGCTGCGCAGTAGATCAGGAAAAGGTACTATTTATGTTGTAGAGAAGGATACTGGTAAAAAGACACCGGTGCAGCTTGCAAATTTATTGAGTTTTAAGCAAGAGCGATCAGTTCTTTCAAAGCCAGATTTTGTATGGCAGTTTGCTCAAAAGTTAGAAAAAGTTTACGCTGAGCAAGGCAAGGAGATTGAAGTGTATGCTGATTTGAAAGTATCTATTAATGGACGGCCTTTTTATCAGCTAACGGATCCTAAAGTAGATCTTGCTGCAGAGGAGTGGAGCCATGTCAAACACCATTCTTGGATCATACCTTCTCAATTAGATAAAGAAAAGTAAAGACTAGAAAACTAAGTTGTACTTGCTATCGTTATGTAAACGATAATCGCTAATTTTACCCCTTATATATTTAAATCAGATCACATGCTACAAATAGCAGAAATACGTGAAAACAAAGACGTTTTTGCAAAAGCATTGCAAAAAAGAAACATCGATGCGCTTCCTTTATTAGAGAATGCGATAAAGGTAGATGAACAACGTCGCAGCATTCAAGGGCAACTTGATGAAACTCTAGCTAAGTCTAACAAACTTTCTAAAGAGATAGGAGAGTTGTATAAATCTGGAAAAGCTGCTGAGGCAAATGAACTTAAAAAGCAAACGGCTGATTTAAAAGAGTCTTCAAAACAATTAGGCGATCAATTGAATGAAGCTGTAGCAAAATTACAGACGATTTTATATGAGATACCTAATATTCCGCAGGAAAGTGTACCAGCTGGAAATACTGATGAAGATAATGAGGTAGTTTCTCAACATGGAGAAATACCAGTACTTCATGAAGAAGCAAAACCACACTGGGAACTGGTTAAAGACTATGATATTATTGATTTTGAATTAGGTAATAAAATTACAGGTGCTGGTTTCCCTGTTTATAAAAATAAGGGAGCACGATTACAACGTGCTTTAATTAATTATTTTCTAGACAAAAATACCGAAGCTGGATATGATGAAATGCAAGTACCGCATTTAGTAAATGAAGCGAGTGGTTATGGAACAGGTCAGTTACCAGATAAAGAAGGACAAATGTACCACGTAGGCGTGGATGATTTGTATTTAATCCCAACAGGAGAAGTTCCTATTACAAATATTTATAGAGATACTATTCTAGAAGCAAAGGACTTTCCTATCACCATGACTGGTTATACGCCATGCTTTAGACGCGAGGCTGGTAGTTATGGAAGTGATGTAAGAGGTTTAAATCGATTGCACCAATTTGATAAAGTAGAAATTTTACGCATCGAGCATCCAGATAAAAGTGATGGAGCTCTTGATGCTATGGTGGTGCATGTAAAAGGTATTCTTGAAGAGTTAGAATTACCATATCGTATTTTGAGGCTTTGTGGTGGAGATTTAGGATTTACTTCTACGCTCACCTATGATTTTGAAGTTTATAGTACTGCCCAAGAAAAATGGTTAGAAGTAAGTAGTGTTTCTAACTTTAAGACGTTTCAAGCTAATCGTTTGAAATTGCGTTACCGTGCAGAAAAAGGTACAGAACTTGCCCATACTTTGAATGGAAGTGCTTTAGCTTTACCTCGTATTCTAGCTAGTATTTTAGAAAATTATCAAGTAAATGGTGGTATCAAAATTCCTAAAGTTTTGATTCCGTATTGCGGTTTTGATACGATAGATTAACTTTAAAGATTATGCGCTGTATTCTTACCATTTTAATTTGTTGTTTCTGTTTCTCGAGTTATGCTCAAGATTCAAAACTAGCAGAAAACTATATGGATCAAGGAGAATACAATAAAGCTCTTAGTATTTATAAAAAAATCTATGAGCAAAACCGCGGCAATCCTAGAACCATCTTTAATATCATAGAAGTTTATCAGCAATTAGAACGTTATGAAAGTGCAGATTCTTTAATAGATGTAGCTCAAAGACTATCTCCTCGCAATAAACAGTTTATAATTGAAAAAGGCTATAATGCTACATTAAAAGGTAACGATAGCCTAGCGACTTTATATTACAAAGAAGCCATTCAGGTGATAGATTCTATGCCTAATTTAACCTATCAAATTGCGAGAAGATTTGAAGAACGTAACGAGCTGGATGAGGCGATTGAAGCATTTGAAAAAGGAATGGCCATCAATGATAAGCTCAATTACAACTATCAATTGGCTAGACTATATGGAGAACAAGGCGATCTAGAAAAAATGTTTGATGCAAACATTAAACTCATCGAGCAAAACGCAGCTTATCGCCCTCGTGCACAAGCCTTATTTTCTCAATACGTTACTGATGATGCAGAAAATGAAGGGAACCAACTCTTAAGAAAAGTCCTCTTATTGCGATTGCGTGGTAATCCAGATCCTGTTTATAACCAATTGCTATCATGGCTATTTGTGCAGCAAAAGGATTTTAAAAAAGCATTTATTCAGGAGAAAGCCATTTATAAACGTGAAGAAACTAATATGAATAATATTCAGGATCTTGTAGAAACGGCTATAGATGAAAACGATCTTGAAGCTGCAGACGAGATACTGGATTATATGATTGAAGAAACGCAATCTATTAACGTGAGATATCTAGCGCAGGTATTGAAAATAAGATTAAAGGCAAACGCTGCTGCAGCCATTGAATATGAGTTTATCAATCAAGAATATGAGAAACTTCTTGCCACCTATGGAGCAGAAAAGGAAACCTTTAGATTACAATTAGATTATGCTAGTTTTCTAGCCTTTAAAAATAACAATCCTGCAAAAGCGAGTGATTTACTCACGCAGTTAGAGAAAACTAACTTAAGTAAATTTCAAAAGGCAGACGTGAAAATGTTGCTGGCAGACATACTTGTTTTACAAGAGCAATTTAACCGTGCTCTGATTTTCTATAGTCAGATTCAGAATGATCTTCCTAATGATTTGCGTTCTCAAGAATCGCAATTTAAAGTAGCTCGCACGAGTTATTATCAAGGCGACTTTCCTTGGAGTCTCACGCAATTGAAGGTGCTGCGCAGCGCTGCTAGTAAATTAATTGCAAACGATGCCATGGAGCTTAGTCTGGTTATTGCAGATCACTCTTTAGAAGATACGACCTTTGTTGCTTTGAAAGCTTTCGCGAAAGCGGAATTAAAACATTATCAAAATAAAAGAGCAGAGGCTATTACACTTTATGATAGATTGTTGCTAGATCACAAAGGCGATCCAATCGAAGATGAAGCTTTATTAAAACAAGCTAAATTGTACGAAATAGAAGGCAATTATGAAAAGGCACGAGATAACTATCAAACGATAATCGATAATTATAGCGATGGCATTCTAGCCGATGATGCTTATTATAGATTGGGCTTACTTTACCAAGAACAGCTTGCAGATCCTGAAAAGGCAAAGAGTCTTTTTGAGAAAATAATCTTTTCACATGCAGATAGTATTCACTTTGTAGATGCCCGCAGGCGTTATCGTAGACTGCGAGGAGATGAAAATATTAAGGCATTTTAAAGCCTCATTAAAAGAAATCAATGATTATATATAACGTAACTTGTAATATGCATGCATCTGTAGAACCAGAGTGGATTCCATGGATCAGAGAGCATATAGCAAAAGTATTAGGAACAGGTCTTTTTATGGACGCTAGATTTACTAGAGTTCTTGTCGAGGATGAAGATGGGCACAGCACATTTTCTATTCAGTACAAAGCAAACAGTAAAGAGGCGCTACTTAAATACTATGAAAATCACGCTCCAGTGCTAAGAAAAGAAAGTGTAGAAAAATTTGGTGAGCGAGTGCTGTCTTTTAGAACAGAATTAGAACTCATTGACGAGTATAATGTAAGACGTAATTAATCGCCGTCTTGGTAACAAAGAATTGAGATTTTAAATTAAGCGATAACTTTTACAGAAAAGTAGTTACGCATCAAATGTCACTACGAACAGATAACTAAAACCCATTGGCTAAATACAAACCAAAATATAAATCACAAGACAAAGGTGTTACTGCAAAGAAACATCTAGGGCAACATTTCTTAAAAGATGATACTGTCGCCATACGTATTGCAGACTGTTTAAGTTATAAAGGCTATGATCAAGTACTTGAGATAGGTCCCGGAACTGGAGTTCTTACTAAACATGTCATTAGGAAAGATATTAAGGTAACGGCTTTAGAATTAGACAGCGAGTCTGTGATTTACTTAAAGCACAGTTTCCCAATAGAACATGCTAAAATTGTAAACGAGAACACTTTTCAAGTCATAGAAGCAGATTTCTTAAAAAAAGATTTGAAAGAGATTTATGGTGATGGCTCTTTTGCGATAATAGGTAACTTTCCTTATAACATAAGCACACAAATCGTTTTTAAGACCATTGAAAATAGAGATCAAATACCAGAATTTGGTGGTATGTTTCAAAAGGAAGTAGCAAAACGTATTTGTGCGCCACACGGTTCAAAAACTTATGGAATATTATCTGTTCTAGCACAAGCTTATTACCATGCCGACTATTTATTTACAGTCGGACCTGATGTATTTAATCCGCCGCCTAAGGTGGATAGTGGTGTCTTGCTTTTAACTCGCAAAGCAGATTATGATGCGTTACCATGTTCGTATTCAAAATTGCGCCAAGTGGTAAAACTAGCTTTTCAACAAAGACGTAAAACACTTAGAAACTCGTTGAAAACGATGAATCTACCGGACCAGATGAGGGAAAAAGAGATTTTTAATTTACGTCCCGAGCAAATAAGCGTTGAGATGTTTGTGGGATTAGTACAAGAGATAGAACAAATAGACTAATTGCATATTTAAAACCGATATATCAATATAAGCAACTACAATACTTGGAGTTGTTTTGTGGTATTGGTTTTGTTTAACTTTGTTTATTAATTAAAATAAAAATATCATGGCACTAGAAATAACAGATGCAAATTTTGAAGAAACAGTATTAAAAAGTGATAAGCCAGTATTGGTAGACTTTTGGGCAGCATGGTGTGGACCTTGTCGTATGGTAGGGCCTATCATCGATGAAGTTTCTACGGAGTATGCTGACAGAGCAGTAGTAGGAAAGATGGATGTAGATGCAAATCAAGAGTTTGCTGCAAAATACGGAGTACGTAACATTCCAACAGTATTAGTTTTTCAAAATGGAGAAGTAGTAGGTCGTCAGGTAGGAGTAGCTCCTAAAAACGCTTACACTGAAGCTTTAGATGCTTTAATGTAGTATCAATATATACTTATTATAAAAGCCTATTTCTTAACTAAGAAGTAGGCTTTTTTGTTTCTTGTAATCGCGTTCCTTGAAAACCTAAAGGTTTGATATGAAGCGATAAAAGATTTACTGAAACCTTGTTTGATTCCTTAACTTTTTAAAACTTTAACCTGAAGCAGGTATTTTTTAAGAAAGTACTAGCAATGCTATATGTAGTAAAAATGTACATTGAAAACAAAAATGAATAAATCAATCGTATTAAAAAGCCGTCCAGAAGGAACTCCTACTTTAGAAAATTTTGAATTTAAAGAAATTGAAAAGCCAGAACCTCAAGATGGTGAAGTGTTATTAAAGACTAAGTTTGTCTCTGTAGATCCTTATTTAAGAGGACGTATGAGAGATGAGAAATCCTATATAGAACCATTTGAGTTAGATCAACCTCTAGCCTCTGCAGTGGTAGCAGAAGTTGTGGAAAGTAAACATGAAAAATTTCAAAAAGGAGATTTTCTTACAGGAATGTTAGAATGGAAAATGTTTCAAACTTCAAATGCAAAAAATCTTAGAAAGGTAAACGGAGACCAAGTGAGTTTGAGTGCTTATTTAGGTGTCTTAGGAATGACTGGACTTACCGCTTATTTTGGTATGACTGATATAGGTGTGCCAGAAAAAGGAGAAACTCTTTTAGTATCAGGAGCTGCTGGTGCAGTAGGGTCTATTGCTGGACAAATTGGTAAAATCAAAGGTTTAAAAGTAGTAGGAATTGCAGGTAGCGATGAAAAAATAAAATTGATCCAAGAGAAATTTAATTTTGATGAAGGAATCAATTATGGTAAAACCGATGATATGACCGCAGCTATTAAAGAGCTTGCTCCAGACGGGATTGATGTGTATTTTGATAACGTAGGAAGCTACACACTAGATGCAGCTATGAATAACATCAACCGTCATGGTAGAGTTATTAATTGTGGCGCGATTTCATTATATAATGAGACAGAACAACCTAAAGGACCACGATTAGAAACTACGCTCGTTAAAAAAAGTGTGAAAATGCAAGGCTTTATAGTTAGAAATTATGAGGATCAATTCAACGAAGGGATTCAGCAATTATCAAAGTGGTTAGCTTCTGGAGAATTAAAACATGAAGAAACAATTGTAGAGGGTTTTGATCAAATTCCAAATGCTTTTATCGACCTATTTGATGGGAAAAACATTGGTAAAATGGTAGTTAAGGTAGATTAAATTAATTTTTTTAATGGTCTAGATTGATGTTCCGCTTTCGCGAAAGCGGAACATTTATATTTTAAAATAGAACAAATAAGCAGGAGTAACTGCTCAAAATATCGTGCTATAATTTTATTATCTTCACCTCATGGATGTACAAAAAGAACTCAATAAAACTTCTGGATTTAAAAACTTACAGCTTCTTGCAAGTCAAGTTGTAGAAGGATATATAAGCGGGATGCATAAATCTCCTTTTCATGGTTTTAGTGCAGAGTTTGCTGAGCATAAAAATTATAATGCTGGAGAAAGTACACGACACATTGATTGGAAATTGTACGCCAAAACAGATAAGTTGTACACAAAGCGTTATGATGAAGAGACCAACCTGCGATGTCATTTAATCATAGATAACAGTCCGTCTATGCATTACCCTATAACTAAAAAGCAAGAAATAGGTTCGCTTAATAAGATAGGTTTTACAGCTCTAGCAGCAGCAAGTGTTATGAACTTGTTAAAGAAGCAACGAGATGCGGTAGGTTTAAGTGTTTACTCTAACAATTACGACTATTATGCTCCTGAAAAGGGTAGTGAACGCCATCATAACATGCTTCTAGACCAATTGAATAAAATATCTAGTGAACAGCCAGTTGGTCAGACTACAGATACGTACAAATACTTGCATGAAATTGCCGAAAATATTAAAAGGCGTTCCCTTATAATATTATTTACAGACATGTTTCAAAGCGATAGACATGAAGACGAACTTTTTGAAGCCTTAAGACATCTAAAATACAACAAGCATGATGTAGTGCTATTTCATACGTACGACAGTGCCACTGAAGTCAATTTTAATTTCTCTAATAAACCTACTCGATATACAGATGTAGAGACTGGTGAATTCATCAATCTTTACGCAGATAATGTACGTAAAGATTACCAGCAAGCGGTGAAGGAATACTTTGAAAAACTACGAGTACGTTGCGGTCAAAACAGAATCAAATACATGCCAGTTGATATTCAACAGAGTTTTGATGTCGTGATGACCACATTTCTACTGGAACGTCAACTTTTCAAATAAAAAAGCTCGAACTAAATGATTTAGTCGAGCCTATTTAAGGTACAGTGAAGGGTTAGTTATCGTCTGTTTTTATTTTTTCTACAGAACCAAATTCGTCATATTTGATTTTAGTTTCTGATCCATCTTCATTTTCAATTTTCACTTTGTCTTCTTTGACTTTTACTTGGTCACCGTTTTCAATCATTTCACTAGCAGTTTCTTCGGCTGTTTTTTCTTCTCTACAGCTTGTAAAGGCGATGGATAATATCGCTAGAACTAATAAGGTTTTTAAATAGATATTCATTAGGAAGTTTTTTACTGAATTAAAGGTAAAGCTATACTTTGAATAATAGGTAAAGAAAAAGCCTATCCGAAGATAGGCTTTTAGTAACCGTTTGAATTATGAAAAGAGTAATGGTTACTACAAAGAAACTATCAAATCATTAGGGTTCATCGACGTTCTTCTTTGATGTTACAATTATAGCTCTATCAAGGTTCAACGATATAAATTGTACAGTGCTTTTTAATTTTGTTAGATCAAATACCTAAATTATAGATATCTAACTTTTAATTAATTTTTCAATTTGTACTTTACTTCCAGTCCAAAGCTGTACGAAATAAATTCCTTGTTTAAGATCAGTTATTTCATAGTTGTTTTGAGCTTGATGAAAACTTTTTACTAGCTGGCCAGAAACATTATAAATTTGAATTTTTTCTACTTCTTGAGTTACCCTAAACGATTCAGTTGCAGGATTAGGAAACAACCTTACGGCTTGATTCTGTAAACTTATATCTTCATTGCTTAAAGGATTGTTGAGCTGTTGTGTCGTGAACACTTTATACTCTCCAGGCTGTAGGTTTATAGGTGCGGTAGTATTAGTAACGTTAATCACGTTATTATTACTAAAATAGTCGTACCAAGTTCCTGTTTGTGAGAAATTAGGATTTACATTTTGTGCAGTAACATTAAAGTTTGCTACGATTACAGCATCAAATTGAGGTCCATCTAGGTTGATTCTCTTCACTAGACCACTAACATCAAGGTTGTTGTTAGTGTTATTAAAGGTATCTGGATACAATGTTTTAAAATTGATCATTGTAGCTGTTACGTTATAAAGATCCATACGGTCTGCATCAGTGTCATAACCTAATGTCCACGGAATAGGTTTACGACCTGTACGACCATTTTGGTCGATGTCTATTTCATAACCTAATTCACCAAATTGCCAAAGCATTTTAGGTCCTGGAATACTATATAAAATTGCTGCGATTGCTTCTTGTCTATCAAGAGCTACTGCAAGATCTCTAACATTATGTGTAGCGTTTGAACTGTTACCAAAAAGGAGGTTTTTATACATTAATCGTTGCTCGTCATGACTTTCTGCATAAGAAACAAGATGTTGATCATTAAATCCTCTAGAAGTGAAATAAGATCTGAAAACGTTAGTGTTGCTGTTGAACCCCATAGAATTCTGGTTGAATTCATCAGTAACCTTACCCCATAACATAAAACCGTCATTGGCAAGAGCTGCTTCTTCAGGTTGATCTCCTAAATGCTCAAGAATCATGTAAATATCGTTGCTTGTTGCATTCCAAAGAGTGTTTTTATAATCGTTAAGAATATTTACACGAGACTGATCATAAGCATTCCACGCCCCTATATTTCCTATAGTTACGTTTTGAGTAAATCCTTTTGATAAGTCAAATCTAAAACCGTCTACTCGATATTCATCTACCCAGTATTCTAAGGTTTGTTTCACATAATCCTTGGTCCACTGGCTTTCATGATTGAAATCATATCCTACATTAAAATCATGAGTAGGAGTTGGGTTTAGATAAGGATTGTTTGGTGCAGGTCTAAAGTTTGCTTGATCCCACCACATTTGACATAAAGGACTTTGACTAAAGGCGTGGTTGTACACAACGTCAATGATTACGGCAATACCTTTAGAGTGGCATAAGTCTACTAATTCTTTAAACTTTTCTGGTGGACCGTATGCTTTATCTATTGCTCCGTGAAACTTAGGATTGTAACCCCAGCTATCGGTTCCTTCAAATTCATTTATCGGCATGAACTGTAAAGCATTAATACCAAGTGTTTCTAAGTAGTCTATACGGTCAATAATTTGCTGGAAACTATCTTCTTCTGAAAAGTCACGTGCTAGTATTTCATAGATCACAAGATTTTCTTGATCAGGTCTTTGAAAGTTATTTGTAGTCCAGTTATAAGGAGTAGCTTGATATCTATGTAAAGAAACATCTCCCGTAGTTTGCCCGTCAGGATATACTGGAAGATTAGGGTAATTACCTGGTTTAATAAACTGGTCGCTACCTGGGTCTAAAATTAATTCTGAATATGGATCTGCTACTTTGATGTCAAAATCTACAAGATATTGGTATTGAAAAATCTGATCAGCAGTAAATTCTGATGCAGGAACTGTTACCCAGAAGTAATCACCATCTTTGTTCATTTGGTAATTAGGATCTAGATTCCAGTTAGAAAAATCACCTATAAGCATTACATCGTTTTTCAAAGGAGCAGCAAGTAGAAAAGTAACACTTCCATCTGCATTTTCATTTACTCCATTTTTCAATCCGGCTGGGCGAGGTGCGTTTTGAGTAGCACTAGGTACAAATACGTTTACAGAATTAGTTGAGGTATCAGCCCCATTATCTGCAAATATGGTAAATGTGTAAGCTCCAGAAGCAGGAAATGTATACTGTGCATTAATGCTCATTGCGGTTGCAGTAGCTATGCTGGTTCCATTTGCACTTAGATCTAATGAGGTATTTTGTGATGAGTCTCCAGCAACTGTTATGGTTTGATTGACAGTAAAAATGTCGCCATTTTGAGGAGATGTTATTGCTGTGTTCAATCCAGGAGGAAAAACATCTAAGAATATATCTGGATTAGTTTGTACCGTGGCACTAGAGTTTCTTATAACTAAGCATATCTCAGAAACAACGTCACCTGGTGCAACACTATAGAATTGCTCAATAGAGGTTGGTAAAGTAAGTTGATAATTATTTCCACCAGCGTTTACAAACTGTGGTGCTCCATTATTATCATTAAAAGTAGGTACAATAATATTTTGCCATCTCTGACCATTTATCGTGACACCAGTATAAGCGTAGAAAGTACCAGTTTCATTTTCTAAAGCTGTTCCAGTAGCGTCAAATAATATGGTAACTTGATCTGTTTGAGTTGCTGTGGAGGGCTGTAATGTTACTTGCGCTTTCGCGAAAGCGAAACATAACAATACTACAATACATAAAGTAATCTTTTTCATAATTTCAGTTTTAAGCAAAAAAAAGGCCGTTGCCAGCCTTTTTCTTGAATTGAATTAATCTCTAAATTGAAGTAGCAGTGAAAGAGTAAGCTCTTGGCGTACTCAAATCTAGTTCTACTTTATACATTCCTGGCGCTTGATCAAAAGTAAGGTCACCACCATTAAATCCTAATAAATCTGGATTATCTGAACTCTGTCCAAAGTTGTTTGTAGGTGTTCCCCAATCATCATTTGCTCTGAATTTGAATTGGTCTTGAGATAACATTAAAGTAACTTCCCATTTTTGAGTAGTTGCGTTATAAGTCATGTCTGTATCTGGGTCATTCCAGTCATTAGGTGTAGCAGTACCGATCATTGCCCAGCTTGTAGGTGTAGCAGTCCAAGTTGCATCACTAAAGTCACCATCTCCATCAGGATCCGTATTTACAGTGATGTAATAGAAACCAGCTCCAGGTACGGAAAGGTCTCCACCTGATAAACTTAACTCTCCTGGTGTACCAGAATCTCCGAATGCTTCATCCCAATCTTGTTCTAAAGTAATTTTAAACATAGGAGATGCAACATCCATATTTACAAACCCCTCATATTCAGTACTACCAAATTCTACTGCTTCTAGATAAGGAGTAGCAGCATCTCCAGGAGCCCAGTCAGCACCATAACCGCTTGCGGCAGCATAGTTTCCAGGAACCCATAATCTTGGGCTTTCAGTTGTGTAAGGAGTAACGTTAAGTACAATTACTTCTGTAAACTCACTTTCAACAGCTGGGTCTGCCAGACTTGCCTTTACTCGCATAGCTATAGAACCTGCTTGAAAAGGAGTTAGACCTAATGAGCCAGCAAGATTGTTTAAATCTTCTACAGTTAAGGCTGTAGAGAGCTCACTTGTAGAGGTGACAACAGCAGCATTTTCAAAGTCAGCTGGATTTGCAGACGCTTGTACTTCATAAGTTACGGCAACTGGGGTTGTAAGCTCTAGTGGACTCCAGGTTAACCTTTCTGCTAGATTATCTTTTGTTTCGAAAGATAAAAGGTAGCTAGCATTAGGTACTGAAGTAAGGGCAAAACCTTCTTTTACTTGAGTAGTGAACAATTCTTCTGTATCGTCATCACAAGAAATAACACTTGCAATGGCTAAGAAGGATAACATTAATATTGAAAACTTTTTCATTTTGTGATATGTATTAAATTAGTAACCAGTGTTTTGTGGTTGTAGATTAGGATTTTGATTTAGTTCTTGTGCAGGGATAGGTAACAGGTTTCTAAACGGTGCTGTAACCGTACCACTAGGTACGTTTCCTTTCCATGCCCAAACTTTGTTTGAGCTAAATTGATTGAAACGTATCAAGTCTTGACGTCTATGAGATTCCCAATGTAACTCTCTAGCTCTTTCATCGATAATAAATTGTAAGTCAATCTGTCCAGCAGATATGTTTCCTGACGTGTCGCCATAAGCTCTTTCTCGTATTAGGTTGATATAACTCTCTGCAGTATTAAGGTCACCGCCAGAGCCACCTCTTACAACTGCTTCAGCATACATCAAGTAAGCGTCAGACAATCTGTAAACAGGAAAATCAATATCTACAAAGTCTCCAACCGAATCACTTCCAGGTGTTCCATCAACGTTAATATTTTTAAATTTCTGAATTGCAAATCCATCAGTAAATTGTCCAACATCTGGAATCTCTTTAGTTTGTCCGTCCGTATAAAACGTCTCTCTCATGTCAGCAGAATTTTCTTCGTTTGGAAATAATTCAACAAATTCTGGTGTAGTTCTAATACCACCCCAACCACCGTTGATTCCAAACTCAGTAGGGTCCATACTACCACCTACTGGTGCATGAGTTAAATAAGTTGTTCCACCAAAGGTTTGAGTGTTTAAACCGTCAAAGTTAATTGTCCAGATAAATTCACTTTCAGCTCCGTTACGATTGTTGTCTGCATAGAAGCTGTAAGCGTAAGGAACACTTGGTACAGTATAGCCAGCAGTAATAACTTTATTGAGTTGTGTGATCGCCTCTGTATTCCTTGCAGTACCTGTATAAACTTCAGAGTTTAAATAAATTTTAGCAAGAGTCATCCATACAGCTGCTTTATCTGCACGTCCATATTCATTCATTCTTGCATCTACCATATCATCTTCGATAGCTAGCAATTCGGATTCAATATACTCGAACAATTCTGCGCGATTTTTAACTTCTGGCAACACTGCTGGGTCATAACCTGCTTCTCTGAAAGGCATTTTTCCAAAAAGATCCATACCATGATAGTAAGAGTAAGCTCTTAAGAATCTAGCTTCCGCGCGATATTCTGCAACACTAGCTCTTATGTCATTAGGAATATTATATTCGTCTAGCTTAGCGTCTGTACTTAGCTCTAGGAACTCATTACATACAGCTATTTGATAGTTTATTCTAGAAAACATAGCGTTGATAAATTCGTTACCGTCAGTCCAAACGTGTCCATGTAAATCTTTAATTGTACCATCATTCCATGCTATAATGGCTTCATCAGTAGTAAGCTCTTGCATGTTCCAGTATAATCTGTGGTAGTTAGAGAATCCGCCGTCGATTCCAGAAATATCTGCATCACCATCACCACCAGCTTGTCCGCCTACGGCTAGACCAGCATAAGCTTTTGCGATAATACCGCGGTAAGTAGCAGGGTCTTGAAATAGCTCTGCTTCTGTCACTCGGTTATCACTCGGCTCTACCGTAAGTGCTTCATCACACGCGGTAAAAGCAAGCATTCCAAGAAACAAAAAGATAATTGTTTTGTACATTTTCATTTTATTGCTTTTTTAAAAATTAAATCCTAATCCAAATATAACCCCTCTAGTGCGAGGAAAAAGATTGTTATCTATTCCACCGAATACTTCTGGATCTACACCTTCATAATCAGTAATTGTAAATAAGTTAGTTCCAGTAACAGAGGCTCTTATGTCTACTTTGTCGCCTGGAAAGTTATAACCTAACGATAGGTTATCTAGTTTTATAAAGTCAGCTTTTTGAACGTAGTAGTCAGAGAAAAAACGTTGTTGAGAAAAATTAGTATTCTGAATATCGACAGGCGCATTTAAATATAACGGATTCTGAGTATTCGTTGGAAAAGTACTACCAAAGTTTGCTGCGTTAGAAGCAATGTTATTGTAGTTGTATCCTCCAGCAGCACCTCTAAATGTAAAGCTCATATCAAAGTTTTTATAATTAAAATTTGAAGTGAAACCAAAATAAACATCATGATTAGCTTTCTTATATCTAACTCGATCTGCATCATTTAAAATGTTATCTCCATTAGTATCTACGTAAACACCGTCTAAAGGGTTTCCATCTTGATCATAAACTTGACGGAAAACATGAAAAGAAGTAGGGTCTGCACCTACTGCCCATTCTTGTATATTATTACCTACACCTCCAGAAATCCCTCCTACTTGGACAGGTGCATTTTCAGCACCAGCAAGATCTGTAATTTCTATTTCTTGAACAGTTGCATTTCCAGAAACAGTCCAGTTTATATTCTCAGATTGAATTATTTTTGCTGCAATGGTTGTTTCGATACCTCTACTCAAAGTAGAACCTGCATTTTGCAGACTACCATTTTCTAAACCACCTGCTGGAAGAGGACCAAACAATAGTAGATCGCTAGTTTCTCTGTAAAAGGCATCTACACTACCTGTTATACGATCGCCAAAGAAACCTAAATCGATACCAGCGTTCCATTGGTCTGTTGTTTCCCATTTAAGGTCTATTGCCCCTTCAGGACGTATAGTTGTTACAAATTCATTACCAAATTGAACAGCTGCTTGTGGCTGTCCTGGAGTAAAAACTGATAAAAATGCAAATGATGCATCGATATCTTGTTGACCTGTCTGACCAAAACCTCCACGCAGCTTTAATTGAGATAAGAAACCACTGTTTTGTACAAAGTCTGTATTGGTAAGTTTGATGGCACCACTCGCTCCGTAGAAGTTGGCCCATCTGTTATTTTCAGAAAATCTAGAACTACCGTTACGCGAAGCTGAAGCGGATAAAACATATAAATCATTAATATCAAAGGACGCTCTCGCAAACGCGGTAACTAAAGCAGATTCATCAATATTAATAGGACTTTCTTGCAATTCATTGTTAGCTGAAAACCTGCCAGTATCTTGTCTTAAGAATTCTTGATAACTTCCACCTAAAGTAAGAGTCATATCAGTTTTAAACGTCTCAAGAGTTTTCTTATAATCAAATTTTCCATCTAACAATTGGTTTCTTCTAAAACCTTCATTAAAACTTCTGTTGTTTCCACGAAAACCAGCTCCAGAATCACGGTCTCTAATAGAATAACCATCATATTCATTGTAATCAAATCCAGCATTACCTGTAAATTTCAAACCAGGAACTTGACGAATATTATATGCAGCGTTCATATTTAACCTTGCTTGAACATTATCTTGTTGAGCATCTAAGCTATTCAATAACCCTAAAGGATTGCGAGGAGCATTAGGCTCTGGTCCAGTATTGTTTGTGTATTCAAAGAAACCACCGAATTCTCCGGTATTATTGAAAATTGATTGCGTAGGATCAAACACGACAGCAGATCCTATTGCTCCCTCATCAGCAAATCTCCTTTCTTCTTGCGCCAGTTGAGAGGTAAACGTCAATCTTAAATCTCCCTTTAAAAAATTCTGACGTATGTTAAGTCCTAAATTAGCCCTTTCATAACCAGACTTTTGAAGGATACCATTTTCATTGTTATAACCTAAAGAAGCTCTTATAGAGGTTGTTTCATATCCTTTTTCTAAAACTAGACTATGTATAGACCTTGTACCATTTTGGTAAATTTCATTTTGCCAGTCTGTATTTGCAGTTCCCAATATGGAAGTATCTCTGCCTTGGTCGGCAACTAATTGTCTAAATTCATCACCAGTTAAAACTTCTGTGTAATTATCTACTTGTTCAACTGCAAATTGAACATTGTAACTTACTTTAAGGTCGCTGTTTAATTTAGCTTTTTTAGTAGTTATAAGCACTACACCATTAGAGGCTCTGTTACCGTAAATAGCAGTAGCACTCGCATCTTTCAAAATTGTAAAAGATTCAATATCTGCTGGGTTGATAGAGTTTAAGTTGGCATTACGTTGATCTAATGGCACTCCATCAACTACATATAGTGCATCTGAATTACCACTTAGGGTCGATCCAGGACGAACTCTTATTACTGGCCCATCACCAGGACGTCCAGAGGCAGCTGTAACTTGAACACCGGCTGCTTTACCAGCTAATAGCTGTCCAGGAGAAGTGATAGCACCTTTGTTAAACTCTTCATCACTTACTGTTGTTTGTGCAGCGGTTACGTTTTCTTTTTTGATACTACCATAACCTATAAGAACTATAGTTTCTAGTTCAGAAGCATCTTCCTCTAAGGTTATATTAATAGTCGATTGACCAGTATAAGGGATTTCTTGTGTTACATATCCAACAAAAGAAAACACAATAACCGCATCTTCTGGGACATTATTTAATGTATAATTCCCATCAAAATCTGTTGAAGTACCGTTAGATGTTCCTTTAACCGCTACAGTAGCTCCTAAAGCTGGAAGACCGTTTGATTCTAGGACCGTACCAGTAATTACACTTTGCGCAAATGCGAAAAAGGGCAATAAAAATAACAGTAAAACTGCTTTGAATTTTTGATTCATTTCTTTGATTTAATTATTAGTTAGTGTTGTCTTCTTCTCACACGCCGTAAAATTATGTAAACTAAATGTTAAGAAAAGATTTTCTCAATGATATTCTACGAAAACGTTTTCGGCTTTTCGTAGCTTAAATTTGTAGTATCTTCACTTTCGCGAAAGCGAGATAATCATCCATCTAATTAATCTAAGTTATAATGGCTCAAAAGATCACGTTAAAGAAGATAGCTCAAGATTTAAATGTATCTATATCAACTGTTTCTAAGGCTTTGCGGGACTCTCATGAAATAAGTGAAGAAAGGAGAGAGAAAATTAAGAAATATGCCAAAGAGTTTAACTACAAGCCTAATAGTATTGCGTTAAGTCTTAAAAATCAGAAGACAAAAAAAATAGGGATTATAATTCCAGAAATTGTGCATCATTTCTTTGCAACCGTTATATCTGGGGTGGAACGAGTAGCAAATGAAAAAGGCTATCAGGTGATTATTACTTTGTCAGGTGAGAGTTTTGATAAGGAAGTCGTGAACATGGAAATGCTTGCAAACGGTAGTATTGATGGTTTTATAATGAGTCTTTCTAAGGAAACTATGGAGAAGCAAGATTTTCACCACCTTAGAGAGGTGACTAATCAAGGGATGCCTATCGTTATGTTTGATCGTGTCTCAAACGATATACCTTGCGATAAAATTATTATAGATGATGTCGCCGCTGGACATGAAGCTACAGAGTTTTTATTAAGGAAGGGGAAAAATAAATTAGGGATAATAAGTACTGTAGATTATGTGAATGTAGGAAGATTGCGTTCTCAAGGTTTCAGTCAGGCGCTACAACAACGTGGCTTTGAAGTTCATGATCACCAATTTTTGAAAATTGAAGACATAGATAGATGTGAACAAAAAATAGAACAATTTATCGCTGATAATGATTTTGATGCGCTGGTAGCGGTAAATGAATTGTTTGCTGTGACTGCAAGCAAAGCTATTCAAAAGTTAGGTAAGAAAATACCGGAAGATGTTGCTATTGTTGCTTTTACCGACGGAATCCTTTCTAAATATGCCAGCCCTACTTTAACAACAATAGGGCAAAAGGGTGAAGAAATGGGAGGAATTGCTGCCGCAAAACTTATTGAGAAGCTGGAATCTAGTGACCACGATAATGAAAGCTACGAAACCGTTATCGTAAAAACATCTTTAGTAGAAAGGGAATCTACTCCATAAATTTTAATTTTACAGTTCTGTATAAAGTTATATCTTTATCCAGATTTCAAAACTTATCTTCTTCACACACAATAAGTTTTGATAAGTCATAAGGCTTATCGTCATTAAAAAAATAACGATATGCAAAAGCCTAAGTTAGGTTTCTGGAATATTTGGAACATGAGTTTCGGATTTCTGGGTATTCAGTTTGGTTTTGCCTTACAAGGCTCAACCATGTCTCGTATTTTTGAGACTTTAGGAGCTGCTAAGGATGATATTCCACTGTTATGGATTGCCGCACCACTTGCTGGTCTTATTGTGCAACCTATAATAGGGTATTTAAGTGATCATACTTGGCACAAAACACTAGGTCGTCGTCGTCCTTTCTTTTTGATAGGTGCAATACTTAGTTCCATTGCTCTATTATTCATGCCGTATTCTTCAGAAGTGTGGATGGCAGCTGGTTTACTTCTAGTTCTTGACGCATCCATAAATATTTCTATGGAGCCTTTTAGAGCTCTAGTTGCAGATAAACTTCCAGAATCACAACGTAGTTACGGATTTGTTGTTCAAACTTTAATAATAGGAGTAGGAACATGGGTAGCAAGTAACTTACCTAAATGGGTGAATAATACTTTAGAGATTTCTAATGAAGCTGCTCCAGGAGTTGTTCCAGATTCGGTAAAAGTTGCCTTTGGTGTAGGAGCATTTGTTTTTATTACCTCAATTCTAGTAACTATTTTTACCACTAAAGAGTATTCGCCAGAAGAAATGGCAGCTTTTGATGATGCAGGTGAGCCTGAAGAAAAGAAAGGAATGCTGGAAACTATTATGGGAACTTATGCATTGATGCCTACCATAATGAAAAAATTAGGTGTGGTACAGTTCTTTTCTTGGTTTGCATTTTTTGCTATGTGGACTCTTGCAAACCCTGCACTTACCACTCATATTTATGATGCGCCAAAACCGGATATTGTAGAATACGCACAACTGGATGACGCTGGAGAACCTATTCTTGATGCAGATCGTGTTACTTTATTTTTAAACGATCAATCTGCTGCAGATTATAAAACAGCAGATAAAGCCTATAATGAAGCTAGTGATGATGTAGGTTCTAAAATGGGAATCTATGGACTAACTTCAATGCTTTTTGCATTATTACTGACATTTTATACCTCATTCAAGGCCATCAATAGAAAGTACATTCACATGGCGAGTTTATTTCTGGGAGCTTTAGGATTTTTATATATGTTTTACAGCCCAGGAGAACCAGATAATCTATACATTTCTTTTTCTTTGATAGGAATTGCATGGGGAAGCATATTATCTATGCCTTATGCTATGCTATCTAGTTCTGTGGAGTCCTCAAAAATGGGATTGATGATGGGAGTTTTCAATATGTTTATTGTAATTCCACAAATTATTGCTGCAGTAGGTGGCGTTGTGCTTTTACACAATCTAATAGGAGAAGAATCTATACACGCTATGACTATCGCTGGAATTTTCTTAGTCATTGCAGCATTTTCAAATTTATTAATAACTAACAAAAAGGCGATCATGTATCAGCCAGTTTTAGAGAATGAATAAAAAAGCATTCATATTTGACCTCGATGGAGTTATCGTTGACACAGCAAAGTTTCATTTTGTAGCTTGGCAGCGTCTCGCAGCTTCTCTCGATATCAATTTTACAGAAGAAGAAAACGAACAGCTTAAAGGAGTTTCTCGTGTTAACTCTTTGAAGAAAATTCTTGAGTGGGGAAATAAAGAAGTTTCTCCAGAAGTTTTTCAAGCCAAAATGGATCAGAAAAACGAAGAATATCTAGAGCTTATAAAAACATTGGACGTTAACGACATACTTCCAGGAGTTCATGATTTTCTACTAGAACTCAAAGCAAAAGAACAACCTATAGCCTTAGGAAGTGCAAGTAAAAATGCGCGACCTATTTTAGAGAAATTAGGGATTAAGGATCTTTTTGACGTCATTGTAGATGGAACCAATGTTACTAAAGCAAAACCAGATCCAGAAGTTTTCTTAAACGCATGCGATCAGTTAGGCTATAATCCACAAGCGAGCGTTGTTTTTGAAGACAGCGTCGCAGGAGTACAAGCAGCAAATACTGCAGGAATGATTTCTATAGGATTAGGAGATCAGTCTATTTTAAATGAGGCAGATGAAGTTTTTGCACACTTTACAGATATGCCTCAAGATTATATCAATATACTACTAAGTAAGAACAAATAAATGAATCAAGAATATATCATACCAAACGCGTGGTCTATCATTGAAGAAGGATGGAAACCATCTCAAGTAAAATCTAGTGAGAGTCTCTTCTCTATAGGTAATGGAGCCATGGGTCAGCGAGCTAATTTTGAAGAAAAATATACAGGTGAAACTTTTCAAGGAAGTTATGTAGCGGGCGTTTATTATCCAGATAAAACTCGAGTAGGATGGTGGAAAAACGGTTATCCAGAATATTTTGCAAAAGTTCTTAATGCGCCTAATTTCATCGGTATCGATGTTTTTGTAGATGGAGAAGAACTAGATCTGGCAACTGTACAAGAAGTAACCGATTACCGTCTTGAATTAAACATGAAAGAAGGCTGGTTAGAGCGTACTTTTATAGCTCATTTTTCAGAAGAAAAGGCTATAAAAGTTATCGCTCGTAGGTTCATGAGTCTTGAAATTGATGAACTTGCAGTAATCAACTATAAGGTCACTGCGGTTAAAGGCGACATGAGAATATCGTTTCAACCCTATGTAGATGGTGGGATTACAAATGAAGATACCAATTGGGATGATGCCTTTTGGGAAATTGAAGATGTAGTTTCTGATGGTCATCAAGGTATGGTGCGCAGTCGTACTAATAAAACTAACTTTTACGTGACTACTTTCATGCAGTCTGAGCTTCTCAAAAACGGTGAGCATGTTCAATATGCAGATCATTTTGATCAAAATAATACCGTCGTAAGACATAAGGCAGCTTGTGATATCGCTCAAGGCGAAAGCGTAACTCTTAGAAAATACGCAGGTTATGTTTCTAGCTTAAACCACAACCATCTAACGCTTCAGTCAGCGGCAAAAGCAGTTCTCCAAAGAGCGACAGAAGAAGGTTATGAAAAATTAGTTAAATTGCAAGCAGATTCATGGGCGCAAATTTGGGCCATGGCAGATATTACAATAGACGGCGACCTGAAAGCACAACAAGGAATACGCTTCAATATCTTCCAATTGAATCAAACATATTTAGGTAAGGATTCTCGATTAAACATAGGTCCAAAAGGATTTACTGGAGAAAAATATGGAGGTTCTACTTATTGGGATACAGAAGCATATTGTATTCCGTTCTACATGGCTACAAAAGATCAACAAGTAGCACGTAATTTATTAAGATATAGATATGAGCAGCTAGACAAGGCCGTTGAAAATGCTGGGAAACTAGGATTTTCTTCTGGAGCTGCTCTATATCCTATGGTTACCATGAATGGAGAAGAATCTCACAACGAGTGGGAAATCACCTTTGAAGAAATTCACCGTAATGGGGCAATGGTTTTTGCCATATATAATTACGTAAGATATACTGGTGATTACAGCTATATTCCAGAAATGGGACTAGAAGTAATGATTGCCATTGCAAAATTCTGGCACCAGCGAGCAACCTATTCACAACGAGCTAAGAAGTACATGATTCTTGGTGTTACCGGTCCTAACGAGTATGAGAACAACGTAAACAATAATTGGTATACTAATTATTTAGCAAAATGGTGTATCAACTATGCTGTAGAAAACATCAACAAAGTAAAAGCAGATCATAAAGCAGATTATGATAGAATTATTGCTAAAACTGAGCTTACAGATCAAGAAATAGGAGCATGGAAAGAAGTGGCAGATAATATGCACGAGCCATTTGATAAAGAACTAGGTGTTTACCTACAGCAAGACGGTTTCTTAGATAAAGAGATTATACCTGTATCTGATTTACCTAAGGAACACAGACCCATTAATCAAAAATGGTCTTGGGATCGCATCTTGAGAAGTTGTTATATAAAACAAGCCGACGTCCTTCAGTGTTTTTACTTTTTTGAAGATCACTTCAGTAAAGAAGAACTGGCAAAAAACTTCGACTTTTATGAGCCATTAACCGTTCATGAAAGCTCTCTTTCTCCATGTGTACACAGTATTCAGGCAGCAAAGCTAGATCGTATGGATCAGGCTTATGAATTCTATCTTAGAACTTCTCGTCTTGATTTAGACGATTACAATAAAGAAGTAGAAGAAGGTTGTCACATAACAAGTATGGCTGGAACCTGGATGAGTATTGTAGAAGGTTTTGGAGGCCTGCAAATTGTAGATGACAAGCCTAGTTTTACAACAAAGTTGCCAGAACAGTGGAATAGTTTCAGTTTCAAAATCAATTTTAGAAACCAGATTTTAAATGTTCAAATAGCCAAAACTGGTACTACCATAACATTAGAAGGGAAAACGCCTCAAGATGTTATTATTAATGGTGAGACTGTTACTTTAGAACCACAACTCGTAAATGCTTAGATCATGAAAAATTTGGTGCTTGTATTTAAATTAGTTTTTTGCATTATTTTTTGTTTCAGTTCCGCTTTCGCGAAAGCGGAACTAAAAACCAGCTTTTTTCAAGCTGAAAAAAAACAAAAAGCTTCACAATTACAAACACTAGAATCACCTGATGGCTCTTTTAAAATGCAGTTTCGTCTGTCAGATGCTGGAATTCCTCAATATCAATTGTATTTCAAGAATAAAGAAGTTATAAAACTTAGTTCTTTAGGATTTGATATCAAAAATGATAGCAAGTCTCTCAAAGATGATTTTACAATTATCGATACAGAAAGTAGCACTTTTGATGAGACATGGGAACCAGTTTGGGGAGAAGAATCTCAAATACGTAATCATTACAATGAGCTTGCCGTCATATTAAAGCAAAAAGAAACTGATCGTAAGATGATTATCAGGTTCCGTCTTTTTAATGATGGATTAGGTTTTAGGTATGAATTCCCTCAACAAGATTTTACCTATTTCACGATTAAAGAAGAGTTGACCCAGTTTGCTATGACTGGAGATCACACCGCTTACTGGATCGCTGGCGATTATGACTCGCAGGAATATGATTACACGACTTCTAGATTATCAGAGATAAGAAGTTTGCACAAAGAATCTATTTCACCTAATGCTTCTCAAAAGCAGTTTTCACCTACAGGTGTTCAAACAGCTTTAATGATGAAAACAGACGACGGCATGTACATCAATTTACATGAAGCTGCATTAATAGATTATAGTTGCATGCACCTGAATCTAGATGATAAAAACATGGTTTTTCAGTCGTGGTTAACTCCAGATGTAAATGGAGACAAAGGATATTTACAAGCTCCTACGGTTACTCCATGGCGTACGATTATAGTAGGAAATAATGCTACGGATATTCTTGCTTCTAGAATGACTTATAATTTGAATGAACCAGTTGCTATTGCAGATACTTCGTGGATTACACCAGTAAAATATGTAGGTGTATGGTGGGAAATGATTACTGGTAAAAGCTCTTGGGCTTACACTGATGACATTCCTGCCATTCAATTAGGAAAAACAGACTATACAAAATTAACTCCTAATGAAACCCATGGCGCAACTACAGAACATGTAAAAGAATTGGTTGATTTTGCTGCTTTACATGGTTTTGATGCCGTTCTTGTAGAAGGATGGAATGAAGGTTGGGAAGATTGGTTCGGACAGTCTAAGGATTATGTGTTTGATTTTGTCACTCCTTATCCAGATTTTGATGTAGAAGAAGTGCATAAATATGCAAAGTCTAAAGGCGTTAAAATGATCATGCACCACGAGACTTCCGGATCTACTCGTAATTATGAACGACACTTAGACGAGGCATTTCAATTCATGAATGCCTATGATTATGAAGCGGTGAAAACTGGTTATGTAGGTAATATTCTACCACGTGGAGAACATCATTACGGTCAGTGGACGGTAAATCATTATCAATACGTTCTAGAAAAAGCAGCCGATTATAAAATTATGATTAATGCGCATGAAGCAGTACGTCCTACAGGAATTGCGCGTACATATCCTAATTTGATAGGAAATGAGTCGGCAAGAGGAACAGAGTTTCAGGCTTTCGGTGGTTCAAAACCCAATCATTCAACTATTTTGCCCTTCACCAGATTAATCGGTGGTCCTATGGATTATACGCCAGGGATTTTTGAAATGGATATTTCTAAATTGAATCCTAATAATAATTCCCATGCTAATTTCACTATTGCAAATCAGCTAGGATTATATGTGGTTATGTACAGTCCATTACAAATGGCGGCAGACTTACCAGAGAATTATAACAAATTTCTCGATGCATTTCAGTTCATAAAAGACGTTCCTGTAGATTGGGATAAGAGTGTTTATCTAGAAGCAGAGCCAGGAGATTATATCACGACTGCTCGTAAGGATAAAAATTCCAGCAGCTGGTTTATTGGTAATTCTAACGGAACTAGGGCGAGAACTTCTAGAATTTCTTTAGACTTTCTAGAAAAAGGTAAAAAGTACAAAGCTACGATCTATGCAGATGCTCAGGATGCTCATTATAAGACTAATCCGCAAGCCTATAAAATCACTACTAAAAAGGTCACTAGTAAATCTGATTTGAAGATTTTTACGGCTCCTGGCGGTGGTTTTGGAATTAGTATTGTGGAAATAAAATAAATATGATTTTCTTGCTATAAAACGAAATCAAAATTTAGATACATGATAAAACATATAACTATAGTTTTAAGTATTCTTCTTAGTCTCGCTTTCGCGAAAGCGGTAACAGCACAATACACCGAGGTAGAACTACCTTTAGAACATATAGAACCTAGATTTTGGTGGTCTGGGATGGAACATAACGAGGTAGAAGTTATGTTTCATGGCCCAAATATTGCCAAATTTGATGAGGTAAGAAGCGACTTGACAATTTTGAATGTGCGTAAGACTGATAATCCAAATTACCTATTTGTAACCTTTGATATGAGTATCGAGCCTAATCGTTACAATATCAATTTATGTACAGAAGATTGTAATGAAGGTGATACTATTGCTATTGTTTATGACTTATTAGAAAGACAACAAAATAGTAAAGAAAGAAAAGGATTTGACTCCAGCGATGCCATTTATTTAATCATGCCAGATCGTTTTGCAAATGGAGATCCATCTAATGATACGGTAGAAGGACTTGCTGAAAAAGCAAACCGCGACTTCAAAGGTGGTCGTCATGGTGGCGATATTCAAGGAATTATCGATCATCTAGATTATATTGATGATTTAGGGGCAACTGCCATCTGGAGTACGCCATTGTTAGAAGATAATGATGCGCGTTACTCTTATCATACCTATGCGCAAAGTGATTTATACAAGATCGATCCACGTTATGGAACTAATGAAGATTATAAACGTCTTGGTGATGAATTGCATAAACGTGATATGAAGTTGATCATGGATTATGTGACTAATCATTGGGGCGCGACGCACTGGATGATGCAAGATTTGCCGACGAAAACTTGGATTCATCAATTTGATGATAATGAAGGCAAGGACTTCCCAGTAGCTGGATATGCAAATTCTTCTTACCGACAGACCACACAAATGGACCCAAACGTAAGTAAAAGAGATGCCATTTATGCAGAAAAAGGTTGGTTTGTAAGCACCATGCCAGATATCAATCAAAGCGAACCTTTAGCATTAAATTATTTGATTCAGAATACCATTTGGTGGATTGAGTACGCTGGTTTAGATGGTTTGAGAGTAGATACTTATTCTTACAACGAGAAAGAAGGAATCGCAAAATGGACCAAAGCAATCATGGATGAATATCCTAATTTCAATATCGTAGGAGAAACATGGTTGCATGATCAGGCTCAAATTGCTTACTGGCAAAAAGACTCAAAAATTGCCGCTATTCAAGATTACAATACACATCTACCTAGTGTCATGGATTTTACGCTACACGATGCTATTATGGTTGCTTTTAATGAAAATGAACAAGGCTGGGACAAAGGAATGTCAAAGGTGTATGAGAATTTTGTCAACGACTTCTTATATCCAGATATTGATAACATCTTAGTTTTTGCAGGAAACCACGATACTAATCGCATCAACGGTAACGGATTGTATAACGGTGACCTTGCCAAATACAAACTAGCCATGACTTTAGTTTTAACCACTAGAGGAATTCCACAAATCTATTATGGTGACGAGATAGGAATGGGAGGAAATAGAGATACTGATGGTGATGGCGATATACGTAGAGATTTCCCTGGTGGCTGGAACGGCGATGTTGTAAATGCATTTGATAAACCATCAAAAGAGCAAAAAGCCTATCAAGATTTCACTAAAAAACTACTCAATTACAGAAGGAATAAAGAAGTAATCCATAACGGCAAATTACTACAATATGTTCCAGAGAATAATTGTTATGTCTATTTTAGGTATGCTCATGAAGAGCTGCGATCTACGGGACAAGTCGGTTTAGCTTTACATGAAAGTAGAGTTATGATAATCATTAATAATAATACAGAACAAGTCACTTTAGATTTGAATAAGTTCGCAGAAGGTATTGATGGAAGAAAAAAAGGTCAGGATATCTTAACAAACGAGCTATTTGATTTGACAAAAAACATCAAGGTTAAAGGGAAAACGAGTTTAGTTATAGATCTAGATCATCGAGGTAGTGGACCAAGATGGTTTTAATTAAATTACCGCCAAACCTCACAGGTTTTCAAAACCTGTGAGGTTGGCTGCATCGAGATGTTTGTTTCTAGGTTTCCCTTCTTGCATCCGACGAGCTTTTTGCGAGAGGAATGCATAGTGTCCGCAGGACAAAGGGTGTTGGCGCAAGAGTGAAAACACATTAGTGAAAAGGAGAGGAATGCATAATTTCCGCCTTGTACTGAGCATGTCGAAGAAAAGACAATGGGAACTAAAGAAGGAGCAGAGCGACACAGTAAAATTTTCCCCTTTGGGGAAATGTCCGCAGGACAATGGGGCTTGCGCATAAGTGAAACATTTAGATTGAAAATATAAAATGAAAAACATACTAATCCTACTCATCGCAATTTTAATTCTAAGCTGCGATACTAAAAAAGAAGAAGAGTTAGCAAAAGCCAGTGTTATCCAGGTGATGACTACGCCTATTTATGAAAATGCTACGGGAAATACAGAGCTAATCTATGCCGATTATTTGGGTGATATAAAACCAGATAGCATAAGTTTAAATGTAGGGATAGCACAACGAGAAGGCGTAAATATTGATAGCGTTTTTACATTTGAAGTAGATGAAATAGAGATAGGAGGCGCACCATTTGTAACACACATCACTTTATGGACAAAAGGAATAAGAAACGATATTCCTGTTTTTAGAAGCACGAGCAAAACAATAGAAATTCCATATTCTGGGAATTTTAAAAACGTCCGAATAAAAGGAGAGTTTACCAATTGGGCACCACAAGATACAGAAGTGGTTGATGGTAAAATCATATATCGAGCAACAGTTCCACAAGGTAAATTCCAATACCTATTTCTGGAAGGTGGAAAAGAAGAAAAACTAACAGGAAATGAGCCTAACGTGGTTAGCAATGGAATGGGCGGTTTTAATCGTGTTATTGATAACAGCCGTAAAGCAAATCCAGCACAATTGTCCTACGGAGAGATTCTAGATCAAGGATTTACTTTTCAGTCTACTGGAGAATTAGATAACGTTGTGATTCTCTATGAAAACCAAAAAATAGAAGCTCAAAAAGAAGGAAACACATTCACAGTGCAACTACCTAAAGTAGATTTCTCTGACCGTATTTCTAAAACACAACTCGTACGTGTTTATGCCAGCGATGAAAATGGCCGCACAAACGACCTTTTGATTCCAGTGCAAGACAGCCAGGTTGTAAAAGATCCAACAAAACTAGCTAGAAGCGATTTCCATACTCAAGTATTGTACTTTATGATGGTAGATCGTTTTCTAGACGGAGACACATCCAATACTAAACCAGTTCCCGATCCAGAGATTTTGCCCGCAGCCAATTACATGGGTGGTGATCTGGCTGGTGTGTTGGAGAAAATAAATGACGGCTACTTTGAAGAAATGGGAATCAACACGATTTGGTTATCACCTATTACTCAGAATCCAGAAGGTGCATACGGCTTGTGGCCAGAGCCGCGCACAAAATTTAGCGGTTACCACGGTTACTGGCCTATTTCTAATACAAAGGTAGATTACCGTTTTGGTGATGAAAAAGTCATGAAAGAGATCATTGAAGAAGCACATAAAAGAGACATGAATGTGATTCTCGATTATGTGGCAAATCATGTTCATGAAGAGCATCCTGTTTATAAAAATCATCCAGAATGGGCGACTAACTTATATCTTGAAGATGGAAGTTTAAACACAGAGCGATGGGACGACCAAAGGTTAACCACTTGGTTTGATACGTTTATGCCTACGCTCGATTTTTCTAAACCAGAAGTGGTAGAAAAAATGACAGATAGTGCTTTGTATTGGGTTACCGAGTATAAATTAGATGGATTTCGTCATGATGCGACCAAACATGTGCCAGAAGAATATTGGAGAACATTGACTCAAAAAGTACGCAATAATACCGACAGGCCTATTTATCAAATAGGAGAAACTTACGGTTCTTACGATTTGATTAGAAGCTATGTAAGTACAGGAATGCTAGATGCGCAGTTTGATTTTAATCAGTATGATGCTGCTGTTTCCGCTTTCGCGAAAGCGGATAGCGATTATGCAAACTTGACAGAAACCTTAAAAAAAGGATTAGAGTATTACGGTCACCATCATTTGATGGGAAATATTTCAGGAAATCAAGATCGTGCACGATTCATAAGTTATGCGAGTGGCGATGTGAGATTTGATGAAGACGCAAAGAAAGCTGGCTGGACACGAGACATAGTCATGAGTGATTCTACCGCTTATGACCGATTAGGTATGTTGCAGGCTTTTAATATGACCATGCCAGGCGTGCCAGTGATTTATTATGGTGATGAATATGGCTCGATAGGTGCAAACGATCCTGATAACCGCAGGATGATGAAGTTTGATAACCTTTCTGATCGGGAGACAAACCTGCGCGAGTTGGTTCAGGAATTAGTAAAACTGAGGCGTAATTCCATGTCGCTTTTATACGGGACGACTCAAGTGATGTCAGAGAGTAATGGTATTTTGGACATTCAACGTCGCTATTTTGGAGAGCAAACCACAGTTTTCTTTAACGAGACAGGATTGATCTTAAATATGGTTGCTAATAATGAACGCTTTCGCGAAAGCGGTACTGCAATAAACGCTGTGGTAACAGATAAGAACATCCAGATAAAACCTGGTAACTTCATGATTTTGCAAATGAAGGATGAAAAAAGTGAAGAAAAGAAGTGATACTTTTCTCATTTAAAAACTAATATTGAAATTTGATCGTAACAATTAAAATAAAGTAAATGAAAAAATACATTTTAGGATTATTAACATTGACCCTAATTTTTGCTTGTAAAGAAGACAAAAAAGAGACCGTTGAGTTAGAAGAAACAACAGAAGTTGCCTACACACCTATTCAAGATGAAGATCTTGAAAATGCGATTATTTATGAGGCAAACATAAGACAATACTCGCCAGAAGGAACTTTTAATGAGTTTACAAAAGACATACCACAGCTTAAAGAGTTAGGTGTAAAAGTGATCTGGTTGATGCCTATTTTTCCTATATCTGAAAAGAATAGAAAAGCTCATGGTGATTTACTGGTAGAAGATATCAAAGATCCTAAAGAGAGAGAAAAATACCTAGGTAGTTATTATGCAATAGCAAATTATGAAAAGGTGAATCCGGATTTAGGTACCGATGCAGATCTAATGAATTTAATAAAAACTGCTCACGATAATGGTATGTATGTTATTCTTGATTGGGTAGCAAATCACACCGGTTGGGACAATGTATGGATGAAGAAGTATCCAGATTTTTATACCAAAGATGAAAACGGCAAAATGATGCATCCAGCAGGAACAGACTGGACAGATACCGCTGATCTTAATTACGATAATCACGATTTATGGGACGCTATGACTGGTGCAATGACGCATTGGGTAACAGAATTTGATATTGATGGTTTTAGATGTGATGTAGCTCATGAGGTTCCTACAGAGTTTTGGAATTATGCGAGTGAAAACCTGCAGAAACAGAAGCCTTTATTTATGCTGGCAGAAAGTGAAAAGAAAGATCTTTTCAGACAGGCTTTTGATATGGGTTACAACTGGGAAGGACATCACATTATGAATGAACTAGCTCAAGGAAAAGCTACAGTTGATAAATGGGACGAGTACATGCAACGGAATAAAGAAAACTATGAGGAAGATGATATCTTAATGAATTTCATTACTAATCATGATGAAAATTCATGGAACGGATCTGTAAATGAAAGAATGGGAGATAAGGCGCAAACTATGCTAGCGTTCTCTTATGTGATTCCTGGAATGCCATTAATTTATTCTGGTCAAGAATACGATATGGACTACCGATTAAAATTCTTTGAGAAAGATACCATTCCTAAAACCAAAGGTAAAACTTGGGACATCATGAAAAAGTTAGGAGCGCTTAAGGCTAATAACCCTGCATTACACGGTGGAAAAAATGCCGCAAGTTATGAACGATTAAAAACTAGCGATGATTCAAGCATTTATGCTATTAAAAGAGAAAAAGATGGTGAGACCATTTTTTATATAGCAAATTTTTCTGAAAATAGACAAAATGTAAAAGTTGAAGGTCTTCAAGGAACAGTATCTGACGCTTTAAGAGGTGGCTCTACAAAATTCACAGAAGAAAATAGACTGGACTTACCGCCGTATGGCTATCGCATTCTAACACTAGAAAAATAAGAACTTAATTATTTATTTAAAAGGCTTTCTAATCTGAGAGCCTTTTTTATTGCGTCCCAAATTTATTCTCCAATGTTGCTACAAGATGTAATCAATTGGTCGTTGCTGCTAGATGTAGTACTTTAGATTTTTAAAAAAAAATAAAACATGCAAAAGACATATTACGATCCTAAGGATCTTAAAAAATTTGGTAAAATAACAGAATGGAGTGAAGAACTAGGAGAGAAGTTTTTTGATTACTACGGTAAAGTATTTGAAGAAGGAGCTTTAACAGCTAGAGAAAAATCCCTTATCGCTTTAGCTGTTTCACATACTGTACACTGCCCTTATTGTATTGATGCATATACGAGCGATGGCCTAAAAAGAGGTATTACTAAAGAAGAAATGATGGAAGCTGTACATGTTGCTGGAGCAATTCAAGGAGGCGCTACACTAGTCCACGGTGTACAAATGATGAATAAGGTGAATAAATTAGAGATGTAAGTAGGACATTAACTTTGCCTAAGCAAAGTCTTACGTATCGCTTATCGTGAAAAATTGCTATTACGATTTATTAAGGTTCTGATTTTTTAGCAGGATTCATTTATTGTTTAAAATCTACCGCTCAAATATTCATAGGTGCGGACTTAAGTCCGCACCTATGAATATGGTAAGCAACAAAAGTATTATATAAATGAACTTAGCAGAATTAATTAAATATTTCAAAGAAAATAGAAGCAAAGAGGAGTTCTTTAAGAACAACCATCTAAATATGGAATCAGAGGTTGTTGAAATTTACATGCAGAAACCTTTTTCTTTAAATAACAAAGTAAAGTTTCTTGAGATTGAAAAAACTAAAGGAACTATTGAATTTGATATTAACAATGTCAAATATTATAACCTAATTGATTTCTATGCTTTTTTAGATTTCATAAAAGACTCTATGGAGAGTTCCAATGATAATTTAACAGATGCTCAACTTGCTAAAATATTATTGGATTATTGCATTAATGATGCATGAAAATAAGATCATTTGAAGTTTGTTCTTTAAGTTCTCATCACTTTGAGAAGTGTTAGGGATGGGATTAAACTTATCAAATCTGATTACCATAGACAGATGATACTTTTGCCAAATTTTTCGAGACCAGAACGTGGGAAACAGAACCAATAGCTCAAAATATTCATAGCTGCTGACTTCAGTCCGTAGCTATGAATAAGATCAAAAGATAACAAATTCTTCCCTCAAACTCGTATATTTTGCCTTACTTAGGAGACTTAAGAGTTAATAGTGACAGTTTTGTGAGAAATAGTCACTATTTATGCAAACCATTAGTACCATATTTGCGTACTTATAATAAACGAAAAAACCGACTCCATAATAATGGCTGTAAATACAAAAACCTCTTTAAAGAAGAGAGATTCAGACTTAGCAAATATTAATAAGCAAATGCAAATCCTTAATGGAGAACCATTTTCTAATGGCGAGTTGCCTTCGTTTGCAAAGAAACTGAAAGAAATAAATGAACTACCACTTAGACCTAATACACTAGAAATTCTTCAAGTGAACGTAGGTTATATGTGTAATCAAGTTTGTGCACACTGTCACGTAGATGCTGGTCCTGATCGCAAGGAGATCATGACTCGTGATACTATGGGGCAAATATTAGATGTGATTAAAACTACTGGCGCTCATACCTTAGATCTCACCGGTGGCGCTCCAGAAATGAATCCAGATTTTAGATGGTTTGTAGAACAAGCTGCAGAGGCTGGAATCAAAGATTTTATCGTACGATCTAACTTGACTATCATCAGAGCAAATCCTAAGTACCACGATTTGCCAGATTTCTTTAAAAAACACAATATTCACGTAGTTTCCTCAATGCCACACTGGACGAAGGGAAAAACTGATAAGCAACGTGGCGATGGTGTTTTTGATAAATCTATAAAAGCTTTACAAGAACTCAATGATCGTGGTTACGGTATGCCAGGCAGTGATTTAAAGCTGGATTTAGTGTATAATCCTAGTGGTGCTTATCTTCCAGGAGACCAAGCGAGTATGGAAAAGGAAATGAAAGCCGCTTTATTAGAGGATTTTGGAATTCAATTTCACAGTCTTTTTGCGATTACTAATTTACCTATCGCGCGTTTCTTAGATTATCTAGTAGCTAGCGAGAACTATGAAGATTATATGTATGCCCTTGTAGAAGCTTACAATCCAGCTGCAGTTGCAGGTGTAATGTGTAAAAACACTATTTCTATATCCTGGGATGGCTGGTTGTACGATTGTGATTTCAATCAAATGCTCGATTTAAAAGTGGATAATAAAATCCAACATATTAAAGATTATAATGAAGATTTATTAAACGATCGCAATATCCAGATCTCTCAACATTGTTATGGCTGTACAGCTGGAGCAGGAAGTAGTTGTCAAGGCGTAGTTGCTTAATTCATGATTAAAAAAATACATTCAAATACCGCCATTCTTCTTTTTGCACAAACTGCAAAAGCAGACGCTTTACACAAACCTCTCGCAAACAATGCCGCACTAATGGATGTGCTTAATAAGAAGGTTACCAAAACGGCAAAAGCTTCTGGATTTGATTTTTATCACTTTACCGAAGCAGAGCAACGTGGCGTAGGGTTTGGGACTAGGTTTTCAAATTCTGTTCAAGATGTTTTTGATAAAGGCTACGATTCTATTATTTGTTTAGGTAATGACACGCCTTTACTTACAGTAAAATTAATACAGGACGCTGCCGATGCTCTCAAAAAGGGCAAAGCAGCTAAGGGAAAATCCTTAGATGGTGGTCTATACCTTATCGCCTTGCATAAGAATAATTTTGATGCATCTGCATTTCGAGGATTGCCTTGGCAGTCTTCCAATTTAGCTGTTGCTTTTCATCAATACATTACTGTCCAAAATCAAGAATTAGAAGTTTTAGAACCTCTAGCAGATCTTGATACAGAGCAAGATCTTGAAGGTTTTCTTTCTGGTAAAGATGCTCGTTGTTCTATTATAAGATTAATTTTAAGTACGCTTTCGCGAAAGCAAAACAATTACCAATTTCATCAACAACAGACCATCTCTGTTATTTCTCTTCTTCCTTTGAATAAAGGATCGCCAAAGGCAGCTTAGTTATCAAAGCTCAAGCCTTGACGGCATTTCAATCATTTTTTATATTATTTTATGAAGAGAATTACTCTATTCATGCTACTTCTATGCGGTTTTATAGGAGCAGCTCAAATTTCTATTACAGGAAAAGTCAGCGATAGTGCTGGCGACCCTATTGCTTTTGCAAATGTTGCAGAGAAAGGTACCCAAAATGGTACAACCACAGATGGTAACGGTAACTATACAATTACCGTTGCAGATAACGCCACATTAGTGGTGTCTTTTATAGGTTATCAAACCGCGACCATTCCAGTTAATAAAGAAACTATTATAAAAATAACCTTAGAAGAAGGAGACGCCTTAGATGAGGTGATTGTTACCGCGCTAGGTGTAAAACGTAAAGAACGAGAATTAGGTTATGCAGTTCAAACACTGGATACCCAACAAATTCAAGAAGTAAAATCAGTCAATTTACTTGATAATCTTCAAGGAAAAGTGGCAGGTATCACAGTGACTCCAGGAGCAACTGGTGTAGGTTCTTCTTCTAGAATTACGATTCGTGGCGAGGCAAGTTTTTCTAATAATAATCCGCTATTTATTGTGGATGGAACACCTATAAACAACAATACGGTGTTTAATTTCTCTAATGAAGCCGCAGCAGGTTTTCAAGAAGTAGATTTTGGAAATGGAGCTGGTGAAGTAAATCAAGACGACATAGAAAGTGTTTCAGTTCTTAAAGGTCCTGCAGCAGCAGCTCTTTATGGAACGCGTGCAGCAAATGGTGCGATAATTATCGAGACCAAAAACGGTGGAAAACAAAAAGGTCTTGGAATTTCATACAATACCAGTTTCTTTGTCGACACGGCTTTTAAATTACCAGAATTTCAGAACGAATATGGTCAAGGTCAAGGTGGTGTTTTTGAATATGTCGACGGTTTAGGCGGTGGCGTTAGTGATAATATTACCTATTCATGGGGTCCACGATTGGATCAAGGAATTTTGATTCCGCAATTTGATAGTCCAGTGACGTTGCCAGATGGAACTGTCGTGCGCGGTGGCGATACCTCATTATACAGCGGTTTGCCCATTACACCTACAGAATTCCGCAGCAATCCAGATAACCTGAAGGATTTCTACAACACTGGTCATACATTTATCAATAACATTGCGATTACAGACGGTTTTGAGAAAGGCGATTACCGATTAAGTTTTACCGATTTGCGCAGTGAAAGCATCATTCCAGGAGTAGATCTCGATAGACAAACCGTTGCTGCAAAATTAAACTTTAGACCCAACGATAAAACCAAAATTAACGCCAGCATCAATTATGTAAACAGCGCATCTGGAAACCGACCATCAAACGGTTATGGAAGTGAAAATGTAAATTATTCATTAGTGGCTTGGGGACCACGATCTTTAAATATTGATAATTTAAGAAACTACTGGCAGCCTGGATTAGAAGGTGTGCAACAGTACTCTTTTAACTATACGTTTTTTGATAATCCGTATTTTATATTGCATGAAAATCGCAATAGTTTTGGTCGCGATCGATTGTTTGGAAATGTCTCGCTTTCGCGTGAGCTAACACCAGAACTCACCGCATCGATAAGAACAGGAATGGACTACAGCAATGAAAAACGCCGATTCATCCGTAATTTTTCTACCAACCGTTTTAGAAATGGCGCTTATGCAGAGCATGATGTTTTCTATAGAGAGATCAACACAGACTTCTTGCTTACTTATAAAAAGCAGTTGGGCGATCTGAATTTTGAGGCCAGAGCTGGTGGAAATAGGCTCAATCAAACAGCTTCTACAACGCAGGTGCAAACAACAAGTCTCGCACAGCCTAGAATATTCTCATTAAATAATGCCGCAAGTCCTATTGAGAGTTTCGGTTTTAGAAGTGAGAAAAGAATTAATAGTTTGTACGCTTTCGCGAAAGCGGGATATAAAAACTTTCTTTACTTAGATGTTACTGCTCGTAACGACTGGTCCAGTGCACTGGCAACACCTTTTAGTGCAGATAATACGTCGTTCTTTTATCCTTCTATTTCTACTAGTTTTATTTTGAGTAATGTGATGGATTTGCCTAAAGAAATTGACTTTGCAAAGATTAGAGCTAGTTATGCACAAGTAGGTAATGATACCGATCCTTACCAAACGCAAGGAACATTTATCTCGCAGGTGAATGTAAATTCACAACCTACTTTTTCAAATCAAGATTTTATTCCTAACCAAAACCTGAGACCAGAAACTACTTCTAGTGTGGAATTAGGATTTGATATTCGCTTTTTAAAGCAACGCATTAATTTAGATTTTACGTATTACAATGCATTGACTGAAGATCAGATTTTGTCACTTCCCATAGGTATTGCATCTGGATTTAGCCAGCAAGTAGTTAATGCTGGTGCGGTAAGAAATCAAGGAGTAGAAATCGTTTTAAACACCATTCCTGTAAGAACAGAAAATTTTGAGTGGAGTTCTACCGTAAACTTTGCTTCTAACAGAGCGATTGTAGAAGATTTACCACAAGAAGATGGACGTTTAACACTGGCTTATTCTAGAGTGTACGATAGTCAAGATCAAACGGTATGGCATCAAGTGGAAGAAGGAGGACGCATAGGAGACCTATATGGTACTGGTTATTTAAGGAATGAAAACGGAGATTTTATTCTGACACAAGAAGGACGTTTTATTGCAGATCCAGAATTGAGAAAACTAGGAAACTACAATGCCGATTTCACCATGGGATTCAACAATAGTTTTAGGTACAAAAATTGGGATGCTTCATTCTTATTAGACTGGAGACAAGGCGGCATTATCGTTTCAAGAACATTAGCCTTAGGAGCAGTAGGTGGACAATTAAGCGATACAGCAAACAGACCAGATGCCGGGATAGTTGCTGATGGTGTCATCAACACAGGAACAGAAGCAAATCCTGTTTACGTACAAAATACCACAGCTGTAAGTGCAGAAAGTTATTACCGTCAGTTTTACGATCGCAACCATGAAGAGAACAATGTTTATGATGCGAGTTATTTAAAACTACGCCAGTTTTCGGTTGGTTATAGTTTTAGTTTAAATGAAGGAGCTTTAGGGTTATTCAATGATGGTGCAGAAATGAGAGTTTCCTTAATCGGTAGAAATTTATTTGCCTTTAGTGAGATTCCGCATTTTGATCCAGAACAACTAGCTGTTCAAGGACAAGGTTTTGTAGGTGGAGTGGAAGATCTGTCTTATGCTAGTACTAGAAGTATAGGTGTTAAAGCAGGAATAACCTTTTAGAATTTGAACTTGAACTTGAACTCGAACTCGAACTCGAAATTGAATATCGAACAAGGAATAAAGAATAAAGAATAATGAAATGTCAGTTCGAGCGCAGTCGAGAACGTTTACAGAATGAGAACTTGTAAAGAGGTTTCGACTATCGCTCAACCAAACATTTTAAATAAATTTAAAATGAAAATAACAATAAAATACATCACATTATTGCTGGTGATAATTGCAGGAATTATCTCCTGTACCAACGATTTTGAAGAAATAAATACTAATCCTAATGCTCCAGTAAGCGTGCAGCCTAGTTTGCTTTTAAGACAAGTAATCTACAATTACGGTGAAGAAATGTCTTATGAAGGTTTTGTCGCTGGTGGGTTATTAAGTCAGCACATGACCGCGTTAGATTTTAATTTATTTGATAGGCATGCATTGAAAAGTCCGCAATTGGGTGGAAATCCATGGCCTATTTTTTACACTAATTTGAGAGATAACCAAATCATCATTGATCAAGCTCAGGAAACACCTGCCTTTGCAGTTTACGAAGGTCCAGCCTTGATTTTTAAGGCTTACATGACAGCTGGCTTGACAGACATATTTGGTGATGTGCCTTATTCGGAAGCTTTTCGTGGATTAGATGGGATTGTAGAACCTAAATATGATCTTCAAGAAGATATTTATTTACAACCTGGCGGAATTCTAGATAATCTAGATCAAGGAATTGCAGCTATAGAAAATTACAATGGTTCTATTGCTTTAGAAGGTGATGTACTGTTTAATGGTGATTTGACTGCTTGGGTACGTTTTGCAAATAGTTTAAAGATAAAAGCACTGATGCGTATTTCTGCAAGAGAAAATGTAAATGCAAGATTACAGACCTTGTTTGATGATCAAAATTACATTGCTTCAAATGATCAAAATGCGGTGTTTAATTTTTCTGATAGTGAGCCTAACAACTTCCGTATGGCGCGATTAAGAGCAGGAGATTTCAACAACTTTGTTATGAGTGAGACTATGGAAGAAGTTCTCGAAGGTTTAAATGACGCTCGTATCAATGTACTTTTTAGACCAAGAGCAAACAATGCTAACGGAGATGATTTTGAAGGCTTATTAAACGGTATCGATGCGTCATCTACATCTGTCACTCTAGCCGATTATTCTCTTGCAGGGACTATTTTCAGGGAAAATACGGGAATGTTAGATGCTAATTACATGACTGCATGGGAAACTAATTTTTTACTGGCTGAGGCGGCAGAAAGAGGATTGATCACAGCACCTGCACAGACATTGTATGAAACTGGGGTGACGCAAGCACATGAATACTGGAATACAGAATTACCAGCAGATTACTTAACAACCGATGCTGCTTATGGCTTAAACGGTAACGATCCTATAGAGCAAATTATTACTCAAAAATGGATTGCAAGCGTTATCAACGGTTATGAAGGATGGATCGAGTATAGAAGAACAGGTTTTCCTGCGTTGAAAACGATTTCAGCTAGTTTTAATAATGATCTCATTCCTGTAAGAATGCCTTATCCTGCAGAGGAAGCATCTCTTAATGCCGATAATTACATTGTCGCTGCAAGCGCCACAAATGACAATGATATCAATGTTCCTGTTTGGTGGGATGAGTAGATGAATTTGAACTTGAACTTGAATTTGAAATTGAAATTGAAAAAAAAGAATAAAAAACAAGCGACGGACTAACCTCTGAGGTTTTGCCCATTAGAAAGAGATTGAAATTAAATCGAGATGTATTTGGGGCAACCTCGGAGGTTTTGTAAAATAACGAGAAAGGCAATAACCGATTCCACTCTGTAGCGGAATGACAATCAAAACTCCTTCCCTTGAGGGAAGGTTGGGTTGGGTGTTGCAGTCTACGAAAGAAGGAGAAAGGCAATAACCGATTCCGCTCTGTAGCAGAATGACAATCAAAACTCCTTCCCTTGAGGGAAGGTTGTGTTGGGTGTTGCAGTCTACGAAAGAAGGAGAAAGCAAATAACCTATTCTGCTATGCAGCGGAATGACAAAATAAAAGGAGACTCCGCTTCAGGTGCGGAAATACATAATTACTAAAAGAGCGGCTCTTGATAACTTGCCAATAATTAAATATTAAAACATTCTCGACTGCGCTCGAACTGACATTTTTTTAAACTTAAACTTAAACTTAAACTTAAACTTAAACTTAAACTTGGATTTCCTAACCCAAACATCAACCTTACAGTGGTTACTGATTATAGCGAGTAGTGTGATCTTTTTCATACTAGCGCCGTATGCCAAAGATGTAACAACATTCTTTAAGGCAGAGCATCGCGGCAAGCAGCCTAATATGGTGATGCTTACGGGAAGTTTGATTATATCTTGGATTTTTGCCAAAAGTATTACCAACGCAGCCAACTTAGGATTGGAGTTCGGTCTAGTCGGTGGCGTTGCTTATGCAGGCTATTATCTGTCCTTTGCTGTAGCAGGTATTATTATATACCAATTAAGAACACAAGGAAATTACACCAGTATTCATCATTTTTTAACCGATAAATATGGTAAAAGAGCCGTTGGATTGTTTTCTATTTTGATCAGTTTTAGACTGTTTAATGAAGTCTGGTCCAATACCATGGTGATAGGAACTTATTTTGGAGAGATAGGAACTACCGCTTATTACGCGGCTATTGTCGTTTTTACGATAATGACATTAGCCTATACTTTAAAAGGAGGATTGAGCAGTTCTATTTTTACCGATGTGATTCAGATGGTGCTTTTTTCAATCTTACTTATCATCATTTTAGCAGTGATTTTCAATGAGCCAGAAGTTAAAGTTGGAGAAATGATCACTTCAGGAACTTGGTCCATGGAATTAGGCCTGAATCTGTTCTTTGCGGCAATTTTACAAAGTTTTAGCTACCCATTCCACGATCCAGTGTTGACCGATCGAGGTTTTATTACCAGTCCTAATATCACTCGCAAGAGCTTTCTTTGGGCTGCTGTTTTAGGCGGTATTTGTATTGTTTTATTTAGTTTAGTCGGTGTATATGCGCAACAAACCGGATTGCAAGGTCAGGCAGCCGTTGAGGTAGCAAAAAAGTTAGGAGTTGTTTTATTGTTAGTTATCAATTTTATCATGATCACCAGTGCTGCAAGTACTTTGGATAGTACATTTTCAAGCTTTTCAAAATTGTTGACTATTGATTTAAGGTTGGGTAAAACCGTTACTTTTGGTAGGATCACGATGGTACTTGTGGCTGTTTTAGGAACAATCCCAGTGTTTCTCAATGCAGAAATCTTAAGTGCCACTACCATAAGTGGTACGATGGTTATCGGATTGACACCAGTATTTTTATTATGGAAAATGAAAGCACCACAAATCAGCTATTTTTTATCAGTAATTTGTGGGCTTGTCTTTGGTGTATTATTAGTCTTTGAATGGTTTCCCCAAAGCCTTATTTTTACCAGAGGAAAATATGCCTCATTGCTTTGGATCAACATTTATGGAATTTCATTTAGTTTCTTCTTTTTCTTATTGCCAACATGGATAAAAAGATCATAGATTTAGGTCGTAAGACAGGAAAGATGCTTCTTTTTGGAGGTGTTTACAGCAATTTACAAGCTTTACAAAGCTTGATGCAAGTAGCCCAGCAACATGGTATCGCACCAGATAATTGTATTTGCACTGGCGATATTATAGGTTATTGTGGTCAGCCTCAAGAAACGCTAAAGCTATTTAAAAATTGGGGCGCACACAGTATTTTGGGTAATGTAGAAATTCAGTTGCGAGATGATCAAGACGACTGTGGTTGTGACTTTACTCAAGGCTCTCGCTGTGATAATTTTAGTGAGATTTGGTACGCTTTCGCGAAAGCAAACCTACACACCAGCTCAAAAGACTACTTCAAGGCCTTGCCAGATCATATAATGTTCAATTATGCTGGGAATAAAGTAGGAGTAGTACACGGAAGCTACGATCACGTTTCTCAGTTCATCTTCAAGTCTACAGACTGGAAAAAAAAACAAGCTAGTCTAGACGCTCTAAACGCTGAAGTCGTCATCGCTGGACATTGCGGTTTGCCATTTATGGATCAAAATAAAAATCAGTTATGGCTTAATCCAGGCGTGATAGGAATGCCTGCAAATGATGGTAATTTACACACTTGGGCAATGATCATAGATGATGCAAATGGTTTGGAATACCAGCACATTCCACTTTCTTACAACCATGCAACTGCAATACATGAGATGAGAAAACACCAGTTGCCTAATGAATATGCTCAAACTCTAGAAACCGGAATCTGGGATAATATGGAGATTCTTCCAGAAGAGGAGCGATTATTAAAAGGTAAAAAACTGGAATTGAGCTCTTATTAGTATCTTTATTTGAGAATTAAATTTTCATTTGTGTATCTTAAATATTAATTGTCACCTAATCACCTAATCACCTAATCACATGATTCCAAAATGGTTTTATAAACTCCTTATCGCTATGTGCGTTATCAGTCTATGCATTATAGGTTATAAAATTGCCGATGGTGAGCGCAATCGCAGTTTTATATGGTTCGGTTTTCTATTTTTAATGGCAATCTGGTATGCATTACGTCAGTTAAGAACCAAAAACTAAGTCATCAGCTCTTAAAAAACAGGCATTCTTAAAATCAGTTCGCATAAATCTATTATTTTCACGTCATGGCAATTTTTAAACGTGATCCTTGGATACTCGATATTTACCGCACCTACAGTGGGGAAAGTCATTTGTATGTAAGAGGCCGCGCTTTAGAAGACCAGCCATTAAAGCATTACGAGCAGCAAACCTTGTATCAAACCTTGCGCAATACATGGCGTACGTTTAAGACCGACGAGATAAGAAATGCTCAAGTAAAACTCACCTTACCTAACGGTAAATTTTTTGAGGTAAAAGCAGACCATGAAGGCTATTTTCTCTTTAATATTGCCACAGATTTCAACTTGCACAACCTCACTGATGAAGAAGGATATTTACTTATCACAGTAAGTTTTGATGAAGATAATTCCGCTTTCGCGAAAGCGAAACGACAAAAACGCATCAAGATCAATAAATTTACTGGAGAAACTTTAGTGCCTTATTCTGAGGCGGCATATGGTGTGATAAGCGACATAGACGATACGATCATGCATACTGGCGTCACGAGTTTTCTTAAGATACGCGTAGCTTTTAATACTTTTTTTAAAAATTACGATCGTAGGTTGCCGTTAAAAGGAGCCGCTAGTTTTTACCAGTTATTACATCGCGGACCATCTTCTAAAGGTCAAAACCCCATGTTTTATTTAAGTAATAGCCCGTGGAATTTATACAAGTATTTAGAGAAATTTCTAGACTTTCACGGCTTTCCAAAAGGGCCGATTCTACTAAGAGATTTCCCTACGCCATGGGACAGAACACCTAAATTAAAACGGCCTCATAAAGAACATGAGTTACTCAATATTTTGAAACATTATCCAGATATGAAATTTATCTTGATAGGCGATAGTGGCGAGCACGATGTAGATTATTATAAGGATACGGCACAACAATTTCCAGATCGTATTCTAGCGATTTACCTGCGATCTGTAGAGCACAAAAAGAAAATGCAACGAGTACAATCCATAGCCGATTCATTCACGATTTGCCCAATGTTACTGGTAAAAGAATCTAAAGAAGCTGTGGCACACGCTAGAGCAAATGGTTGGATTGTCTAATGAATTTGAATTTGAATTCGATCTCGAATTTGTAATAAATAAGTAATAGTTGGAATAACCTGTGAGGTTTCGCCTATTAAATAAGGATTGAAATTGAACAAAGTACTGATTAAGGCAACCTCACAGGTTTTAGCGCAATAGCGAGATGTACATTCCTTAGATTAATAATCTTAGATGTGCAAAACGACCTAGGAAATTCACTGTGATACTTTAAGTTTACAAAGATGGAATTTATTCATCAAGGTCACCAGACCTCCAACCACTCCTGATTGCATCGCCGCTGGTGCGACGAGGCCAATCTGTCCTCGCCTTTTCTAAGGCGAGGAGCTTTAAATCACTACTGTTAATTAATTAAACTCGAAATATCTCTAGATTGAATTCATGTTAAATATCTAATTCAAAAATTAAAAATACTTACCCTAAAATACCTTTCTGTTTGCTGTAAAAAGCATCGGCTTGTTTTTGCATAAGTTCTCTGGCGATTTTCTTTTTGTAGGCGTAGAGTTCGTCCTCGTCGGCAATGTCTTTGTATACTCGGTTATTGAGTTCTTTATCGGTTTGAACGAGAACGGTTTGCTGCTGTTTTTGCTGAGTCACCCAAGAAATGACTAGGTCTTCTCGCTCTGCATATTTGTAATCGTATTCTCCTTTAGGTGATAGCAATTTTGCAATTATCGGTGAGGTTTCTATGGCTAGAAATAACAAGAATATAAAAAACGAAGTTATAAACGGCAATTTGTTCAGAGCCTCGATGCGAGCCATAAGTCCGTCAAAGTTTTCTATGATGGGTTGTGATGCTGCAAGTTGCGTGGCTTCTTTTGTATTAAGATCTGCAAGTTGTAATTCTATGGCGGCGATTTTTTCACCGTTGGTAGTTTTCAGCGCTTGTAATTCGGCCAGTGCGGCGTCGTGTTTTTCTCTTTTCTCTTTATAAACAGGTCCTTTTCCCAGCTTGTTTGTTCCCGAGGTTCCTTCAGCTTCAGTGATGTATGTGTTGTAAAGCGCTTCAACTTCGGCTTCTTTTGTGGTGATTTCAGATTTTAGTTCTTGTATCGCTTTCGCGAAAGCGGACTCCTCAACAGCAAAAAGGGAGGCAACTTGCTCCTGATTTTCTAAAGTCATCGCATTTTTCTCTTCCAGCAACACCTGATCGATTTCCTTTTCAAAAATCTTCAACTCTAGAGGTTTTGAAATAACCAGAGCAATAATAATGGCAAGTATAATACGTGGTGCAGCCTGCCACAATTCATTAATCTTACGATCACTTTTCTTGAGTGTAGAAACAATATAGCGGTCTAGATTGAAGATTAACAGACCCCAAACAAGACCAAATGCTGTCGCAATCCAGTAGCTGTCAAACACTGTAAATAGGGCATAACTAGCAGCAAAAAACGCCATGAGCGCGGTAAAAAAAACGGTGGCGCCTATACCGGCATATTTGTTACGCTCGCCGGCGCTGCACTGGTCAAGTAACTCAGCATCAGCACCGCTGCAAAAGATGAAAAAAGATTGCATAAGAAAGGGATTTATAAGGAGGTTATTTCTTATTAACGTGATTTTTAATGATTTGTTACAGTTTTAAACCTAAACTTAAACTTAAGTTTAAATTCGAGTTCGAGTTCGAGTTCGAGTTCGAGTTCAAGTTCATTCGGTCATTCCGCTGCATAGGGGAATCGGCTAGAAGTTTTCTTAAAGATATTTAGAACTAAAAAAGCCTCAAAAATTATTATTGAGGCTTTGGTAGAATTATTTGGTTATTATTAAGTCTAGCATTTCAAATCACGATCTAACCTGGTAGGACCGTAAATGTTATCGGGATTTTGATCTATGTAAACTCTTTTGTCATCTGATGAAGTATACATTTTCAAAGAATACACTCCATCAACTGGGCCGATTTCAATACCTTTCTTTCCATTCTTTTTTATAAAGGCTTTTGCTTTTGCTGCATTTACTTTTACATCATCGATGTAATAGTTCATTTTATCACCTTTATCATTAATGTAATCTAAAGGATCAGCTGGCGGCGGTGGTGGCGGTAGATCTTCTTTTTTAACGTATTCTACTGTTTTTCCATAAACGTCAATAATATTTCCTTTGCGATCATAAAAGTTATTGTCGTTTTCTTTTAAGGTATAATGGTAAATATTACCATCGACTTTTATATAACCAGAGTTTGCAGTTGGTGCGGCTGGTGGCGGTGGTGGCGGAAGATTTGGCCACGGCTGAGCGTTACTCTTTTGAGCTTTTGTCATGTTATCGTAGATGGATTTAAATGTATTTACGTCTTTTGCTTTAACTATAGCATATTCATTACTTCCAGTTTTCTTCGCCTCATTGTTTGTATCATTTATCTGCTTAGCCCAAGAGTTGTATTGTTCTATTTCTTCAAAGGTGACCACCTTTATAATTGCTGGCGGCGGTGGTGGTGGAATTTGTCCTGGTTTATATTCCACACCATAGTGTGTGCCAGTAAATGGCCATGGTTCATTTGCAGCACGTTGTTCTTCATTCATAGAATTGAAGACGGTTTGCATGTGCGCAGTTTCATTTTCCCAAACAATCAATTGATCCTTGAGCTTCATGTATTGCTCATGTTTTTTAGCTAGTTGATTATAGGTGGTAATGTCTTCAGGAGTTAAGTTTTCTAACACTTCAACAACTTCAATGATTTCATCGGCTTTTACAACCTCATAG